>NZ_JBBIAA010000034.1:0-27905 GCF_037482545.1 Pseudokineococcus basanitobsidens
GCCGCCGCTTGACATCCCCAGCCCCTGGGATGTCTGACCCGCTTCGGCGCCCTCGCCGGACTGCGCGTGCTGCGGACCGTGGCCGGCAGCGCGGCGACCCTGGCGCTGGACGCGACGCCCACCGCCCAGGCGGGCGGCGCGGACCTGGACCGGGCCCTGCCCGCCGGGCAGGTGTGGCGCAGCGCGAGCGGCGGCGTCGAGGTCCGCACGCGGGCGCTGACCGGCGGGCGGGTCGAGGCGCGCATCAGCCTCGCCCGGACGGGCGAGACGCACGACGCGCTGGCCACGACGACGACGGTCGAGGACGCCGACCTCGCCCGCGGCCGCACCACCGTGCTGCGCGGGACCGTCGCCGTCGCCCCCGGCGCCGTGACGCCGCAGGGCTCCGTGACCGTGGACGTGGCCGGCGCCCGCGCCACCGCTCCCGTGGGGGCCGACGGAACCTTCGCCGTCGAGGCGACCCCCGTCCTCGGCGGGGAGCAGACGCTGCGCGCCGAGTTCGTGCCGGCCGACGCCGCGCACTGGGCCGCCTCGACCACCAGCCGGGCCGTCACGGTGGCGGACGACCGCACGTCCACGGGCGTCACCGCGACGGCGACGACCGCGGCGGGCGGTCCGCCCGACGCCGCGACGCCCGCGGTCCTCGACGTCCGCCTCGACGGCGCGGGCGCCGTCGACGGCACGGTCGTCGTCTCCGAGGACGGCGAGCGCCTGGCGTCCGCCGCGGTCGCCGACGGCGGCGCGCGGGTGGAGCTGCCCGTCCTGCCCGGCGGCGAGCACCGGCTGCTCGTCGCCTACGACGGCGGCAGCGCCGCGAGCCCCGGCGCGACCACGCTGGCGCTCGACGTGGCGCGCGTCGCCAGCAGCACCGCCGTCTCGGTCACCACGGCGCCGACGGCCTCGCGCGCGGGAGTGCTGCAGGCCCGCCTGAGCAGCGCCGTCACGCCGGCCGGCCCGGTGGAGGTGCGCCTCGGCGAGCGCGTCCTCGCGAGCGGGACGGCGTCGGACGCCGGCACCCGGCTGGCCCTGCCGGTGCTGCCCGTGGACGCTCACGACCTCGTCGTCGCCTTCGCGGGCGACCGCTCGGTCGCGCCGTCCCGGACGTCCCTGCGCCTCGTGGTCGCCAAGGACGTCGCGACGCTCGAGGTCGTGCCGCCGAAGACGCCGACCACGGCCGGTGGGCAGGTCGTCGTCGCGCGGGTCCGCGCGGGCGGCGCCGCGGCGACCGGCGTCGTCCGGCTCGTCGTCGACGGCCGGACCAGCACGTCGGCCGAGCTCGTCCGCGGCGAGGTGCGCCTCGCGCTGCCGAGGCTGCCGGCCGGCCGACGCACGGTGACGGTCTCCTACGACGGCAGCGGCACCGCGCTCCCCGTGGCGCAGGCCCTGCGCGTCGACGTCGTCCGCGCCGCCGGGACCACGACGGCGAAGCCCGCGACGACGTCGCCGGCCCGCGGGCGGACGACGACGTTGGCCGTCACCGTCACCTCCCCCGCCGGCACGCCGACGGGTGACGTCGTCCTGCGCGACGACCGCGGCCGCGCGCTGGCCCGCGGCACGCTGAGCGGGGGACGCGTCACGCTGACGCAGCCGGCGCTGCGCCGGGGCACGTACCGGTTCGTCGTCGAGCACGCCGGCGACGCGGCGACCGCCCCCAGCCGCTCGGCGACGTGGACGGTGCGGGTGCGCTGAGCGCCCGCGCTCGACGGCCCTCGCCCGCGACCTCGCCGCCGACGGACTCGACGTCAGCGAGGTGCGCGACGTCGTGGCCCGCCTGCAGGCCGGCGACCCCCGCGCCGTCCGTCGGGTCCGCGAGGCCGGCCGCGTGCTCGGCATCGGCCTCGCCGGTGCGGTGAGCCTGCTCAACCCCTCGGAGATCATCGTCTCCGGCCACCTCGCCGCGGCCGGTGAGCACCTGCTTGCGGGTATTCGGGAGCGGGTGGCGGCGTTCTCGCTCCCCCTGGCGACGGCCGACCTGCGGATCCGCACCAGCGACCGCCCCCAGGACGTCGGCGTCGTCGGCATGGCCGACCTCGTCGCCCGTTGGGCCCTCGACCCGTCACGGGTCGACGACGTCCTCGCCCGCGCGGCCGTCTGAAGCGACGCAGGCTTCCGGCCCGACTTCGCACGACGGCGAGCTTTGGCAGCGGGGCGACGTTCGCGCGCGTGAGGACGATCGCCTCGCTGGACCTCCGCCACCACACCGCCGAGGTGCTGCGCCAGGTCACCGGCGGGACGTCAGTCACCACCATCACCGTCAACGGGTCGCCGGTCGCGGAGATCAGCCCCGTCCGCCTCGGGCGCCGCCAGTTCCTCTCGCGGGCAGACCTCACCGACCTGCTGCGGCACGGGCAGGCCGACCCGGGCCTGCGCGCCGATCTCGGGGCCCTTGGTGGGCGAGACCACCGACGAGCTGGACGCGTCATGACCACGCGGCCGGCAGTGCTCGATACCAGCGTCCTCATCACCCGGGAGTGCGGACGGGCTCTGGACGTCGCGGCGCTGCTCGCGGAGACCGCCGTCTCCGTCGTCACCCTCGCCGAGCTCCACGTCGGCGTCCTCGCCGCCGTCGACACCGAGACCCGCGGCCGCCCGCCTCGCCCCCTCCTTGCACTTCGACGACTTCTCGCGATCCAGACGCCCTGCTGGTGACGTGAAGTCGTCGAAGTGCACGTGGGGAGGCGCCGGCGACGAGGAGGCGGCCCCGTGGCGCGTCCGGTGGAGGAGCGGCGTCCGCCCGCTGCCGGGCCCTCCGCCTACGGTGCTGTGCGTCGGGAGGGAGGGCCATGGCGGAGCGCGCGCAGCTGTACCGGTACGTCACGGCCGAGCAGTCGGCCGAGTACCTGGCCGTCATGCGCCTGTTCACCGGCACGCTGCTCGCCGAGCTGTCCGCGGGGGACGTCGCGTCCGCGCTGGCCGAGCGGGGCGTGGCGCTGGACGTCGCGGTGGCCCAGCAGCGCTGCGAGCAGCTGCTGGAGTGGGGCAACCTCGTCGCCTCGCCGAACGACGCCCGCGTCGCGACCATCCGCGACTACACGCGCTCGCGGGCCCGGTACCAGGTCTCCCCGCTCGGCGGCCGGGTGCACCGCGAGGTCGACGCCGTCCTCGACGCGGTCGACGGCGCGCGCGACGTCGCCCGGGAGCTGCTCGGCGGGACCGTCGCGACGCTCGACCGGCTGCTCGCCGCGCTGGGCACGCCCGAGCCGGACGTCGAGGCGCTGGCCGCCGACGTCACGACGGTCTTCGCCAACCAGGCCCTCTTCACCGACAGCGTCAAGGACTTCTACGCCTTCCTCGCCACGCGCCTGTCCCGCTACGACCTCGCCGGTGAGGAGTACGAGGCGTTCAAGGGCCTGCTCCTGGACTACGTCGAGCTCATCAGCGCCGACGTCGCCCGGCACGCCCCGGCCGTGGTCGAGCGCCTCGGCCGCCTCGAGCCGCACCTGGACCGCCTGCTGGCCCTGCTCGCCGACCTCCCCTCCTTCGCCGCGGCCGCCGGCGGGCTGCTGGCACAGGGCCGAGCCCGCACCGACTGGGAGGGCCTCACCGGCTGGTACACCGGCGGCGGCGGGCGCTCCGGCCCGGCCCAGCTGCGCGGCGCGACCGAGCAGGCGCTCGGCCAGCTCATCGCCAACGCCAAGCGGATGATCACCTCGGCCGGCGGCGGCGTCTCCCGCCGCGGCGACCTCCTGCGGCTCGCGGCCTGGTTCACCGGGTGCACCGACGAGGAGGCGCACCACCTGTTCGCCGCCACCTTCGGCGCCCAGCCGGCGCGGCACCTGCTCGTCGGCCCCGACGAGCCCGACGCGCACGGGTCCGCGACGACGTCGTGGTGGGACGCCGCGCCCGTCGACGTCCCGGTCTCGTTGCGCGAGAGGGGCGACCGCGCCGCGCGGGGGGCGACGCCGAGGGTCCCCGACCCCGGGCTCGACCGCGAGCGGCTGCTCGCCGAGGCCGAGGACGAGCTCGCCCAGCGCCGGGCCGCGGCGGCCGAGCTCGCCGCGGCCGGGGACCTCCACGGCGCGACCGTCTCCCCCGCCGCACGCGACATGCTCCTGGACCGCGTCGCCGACCTCCTCGCCGTCGACCCCCTCCTGACCGCGCCCGTCGAGGCCACCGACGACGACCTCGACCTCGTCGTGCGCGTGAGCGCCGCGCCGGACGCGGCGACGGTCGTCCACGCGCCGGACGGCAGCGCCGCGGTGCACGGGCTGCGGCTGCAGGCGCGCCGGGCGACGGGCGAGCCGGCGAGCACGCAGGACGAGCGGCGGTGGGGCACGTGAGCCCGCCCCCCGGCACGGACGCGGCGTCCGCGCTCGCGTCCACCGAGGCCCACGACGCCGCCGAACGTCGCGAGGCCGCCCGCGCGCTGCTCGTCACGCCGTTCGTGACGGCGTCGACGGCGCCGCAGACGCTGACGCTCGTCCGCCGGCACTCCGCGGCGCTGCGGCAGGCCTTCGCCACGCAGCTCGGCTGCACGCTCGTCGTCGAGGCGTCGTTCGCGCGCCTCGTCAAGGCACCGCCCGCCCCGGGGGCGCCGTCGCGCCCGCTCCGCCGCGGGGACGTGCCGCTGGCCCCCCGCACGTACGCCTACCTGAGCCTGCTGGCCGCCGGGCTGCTGGCCCCCGACGTCGGCGAGCAGGTCCTCGTCTCCGCCTTGGTCGAGCAGGTGCGCGCGGACGCCGCGGCCGCGGGGATCGAGGTCGGGGACTCGCTCGCCGAACGACGCCGTCTCGTCGCCGCCGTCGAGGTGCTCGTGGGCTGGGGCGTGCTCACCGAGACCGACGGCAGCGTCGGCGCCTGGGGCGAGCGGCGCGACGAGGCGCTGCTCACCGTGCACCGGCCCCTGCTGCCCCACCTGCTGGCCAGGCCCCTGCAGGACGCGCTGCGCCCGGGCGCCCCCACCGCGAGCCGCGAGCCGGACCCCGGGGCCGACCCGGAGCCGGCCGCCGGGCCGGAGCCCGAGGGCGAGGTCGGCGCGGCGGCGGAGCCGGGGCTCGGGGCAGCCGAGGCCGGGACGGCCGAGGACACGACCGCCGAGGGCCCGGACACGCAGGCTACGGAGGCCCAGGTCCCGGGTGCGGAGCGCCGGTCGCTGCGGCGCCGGCTCGTCGAGGACCCGCTCGTGCGCCGCGAGGACCTCTCGCCGGGCGAGGCCGACGCCCTGTCGCGCGACCGCCGCGACCTCGGCCGGGTGCTCGACGACCTCTTCGGCCTGACCCTCGAGGTCCGTGCCGAAGGGGCCCTGGCCTACGACCCCGACGGCGAGGTCACCGACGTCGTCTTCCCCGGGCCGGGGACGGTCCGGCAGGCGGCGCTCCTGCTGCTCGACGCGCTGCTGGACCGCACGCGCCCGGAGGCCGGCACGACGGCCCTCGTCGACGGGCGGGAGCGGCCCGGCGTCCTCGCGCCGTGGGCGCTCGTCGACGAGGAGCTCACGGACCTCGCCGGGCGCAACGCCGCCGCCTGGGCCGAGGCGCTGGCGACGGACGTGCCGCGGCTGCGCTCGGAGGTGGTGACCCTGCTGGAGTCGCTGTCGCTGGCCCGCAGCACCGACGCCGGGCTCGTCGTCCACCCTGCTGCCGCCCGCTACCGCCCCGACCCGCAGCGCGCCGAGCCGACCCGCGCCCGTCGTCGTGCCGCCGCCGGCGAGCGCACCACCCCGGCGCCGTCCGGCCGACCGTCCACGCACGTCCCCCCGCCCGAGGCCGAGGCGTCGCTGTTCGACCTGGAGGACCCGTGACCGTGCTCGACCGCTCCCCCGGGACGTCCGCCGGCACCGCGGACGAGACGCCCGCGCAGCACCACCCGCACCGGTGGCGGATGCAGCGGGCGGGCTTCGTCAACGTCTGGCACTACTACGACGAGACCTTCGACCTCTCCGGCGGTCGGCTGGTGCTGCGGGGCACCAACGGCTCCGGCAAGTCGCGGGCGCTGGAGCTGCTGCTGCCGTTCCTGCTCGACGCCGACCGGCGTCGCATGGACGCCACCGGCTCCGGCCGGGTGCGGCTGGAGGACCTCATGCGCGCTGGCGGCCCCGAGAGCGGCAACCGGCTGGGGTACGTGTGGCTCGAGCTCGCCCGCGAGCGGGACCTCACGGACGTCGCGGACCGCTCCCCCGACGACCACGGCGCCGGCCGGTCGGGGGACGACGGCCGCGAGGTCCTGACGGTCGGTGCCCTGGTGCGCTTCTCGACGTCCACCACGGAGGCGCGGGCCTGGTACTTCACCACGCCGCTGCGCGTGGGGCACGAGCTGGCGCTGCTGGGCGAGGACCGCCAGCCGCTCTCCCGCGAGGCGCTCACCGAGCTCGTCGGCGCCGACCGGGTCACCGCCTCCCCCGAGCAGCACCGCGAACGCGTGCGCGGCAGCGTGTTCGGGCTCACCGGCGACGTCGGCGCGGAACGCTACGAGGGCCTGCTGCAGCTGCTGCACACGCTGCGCTCGCCCGACGTCGGCAACCGCATCGACGAGGGGCGCCTGCCGACGATCCTGTCCGAGGCGCTGCCCCCGCTGGCCGAGGCCGAGCTGCAGCGCGCCGGCGAGCAGCTCGACGGGCTCGAGGAGACCCGCCAGGCGCAGGGGCGGCTCGAGGCCGACGCCGCGGCGGTCGAGGCGTTCGTGGCCGTCTACGCGCGCTACGCCTCCGGCGTCCTGCACGCGGCCGCGTCGACCACGCAGGAGGCCGTCGAGGCGCTGGCGGCGGCCGAGAGCACGGCCGAGAGCCGGCGCGCCGAGCACGAGCGGCTGCTCGTGGGGCGCGGCCGTGCCGAGGAGCAGGTGCGCGAGCTGGTCGGGCTCGAGGAGGAGCTCGTCGCCACGCTCGCCGGGCTGCGCGACTCGGCGGCCTACCGCAGCGCCCAGCAGATCGACGAGCGCGAGCGCCGGGTGGTGGCGCTGGAGCGGCTGGCGCGCAGCGAGGTCCGGCAGGCCGCGACCGCCCGCTCCGCCGAGCGCGGTGCCGCCGAGGACGCCGCCGGCCGGGCCGCCGACGTCGTCGAGGCCGCGCGGGCCGCGGGGGGACGGCTCGACGGTGCCCGGGAGCAGCTGCGCGCCGCCGGCCTCGGCACCGGGGCGCTGCCCGGCGCGGTCACCGCCCACGTGCAGGGGGCCGCGGCGCAGGCGGCGACGGTGCGGACCGTCCTCGAGGGCGATCCCGAGACGGTCACGCGGCCGGGGGCCCCCGGGCTCGCCGTCGAGCCGGACGACGTCCCCGCCGCCGCGGTCGCGGCGCGCGCTGCCGGCCGGGCGGCCGCCGACCGGCAGGGGGTCGCCGCGGCACGCCGGGGCGACGCCACCGGGGTCGAGCGCCAGGAGCGGCAGGCCGAGGACGCCGGTCGACGCGCCGAGGAGGCGGACGAGGAGGCCCGCGCGGCCGAGGCCGCCGCCGAGGCCGAGGTGCGCGAGCGCGACGACGCCGCCGTCGCCCTCGCCCAGGCCTGGCGCGGCTGGACGCAGGCGGGGGCGACGACGTCCGCGCTGGGAGAGGTGGACTGGTCGACGACGGACGCCCACGACGTGCTGCTCGACGTCGAGACCCTCACCGGCGCCGGCCAGGACGAGGACGAGGACCTGCGGGCGCTGGCGGCCGTCCCCGCGGCGGCGGCACGGCCGGCGCGCGAGCGCCTGGCCGACCGGGCGGCCGCGCTGCGCGAGGAGCAGCGGGCGGCCGAGGGACGTCGCGCCGAGCTGCGCGCGGAGGCCGAGGCCCTGCGCGCGGCCCGCGACCCCGAGCCGCCCGCGCCCGCCTGGCAGAGCGGCGCGCCGCAGGGCGCGACGCCGCTGTGGCGGCTGCTCGACTTCACCGACGACGCCGGGGACGAACCCGCGCGCGCCGGCCTGGAGGCGGCGCTGCTCGCCTCCGGGCTGCTGACGGCGTCGCTGACCCCTGACGGCGTCCTCGTGGCCGCACCCGGCGAGCTGCTCGCGGGAGGTCGCGGACCCGCCGTGGAGGGGTCGTCGCGAGCGGTGCTGCGAGCCGACACCGACGACGAGGCCCTGCGCGCCGGGGTCGACGACGTGCTGGCGCGCGTCGCGCTCGGCCCCCGGGCAGAGGGCTTCTGGGTCGACCGCGACGGGGCCTGGGGCGCGGGCCCTCTCACCGGGCGTCACGCCGTGCCCGCCTCGCGTCACGTCGGGGCGGGCGCGCGGGCCGCCTACCGCGCGCAGCGGCTCGCCGAGGTCGCCGACGAGCTGGCGACGCTCGACCTCGCCGCGGCCGAGCGGGCCCGCCGTCGGGGCGTCCTCGCCGACGACGAGAGCGCGGTGCGGGCGGCCGAGGACGCCGCTCCCCGGTCGACCGCGCTGGTCCGCCGGCGCGCGCAGGCGGTGGCGGGCCGGCGGGCCGCGGACGAGCGGGCCCGCCGCGCCCGGGAGCTGCACGCCCGCGCCGCCGAGCAGCGCACGGCCTGGCTGTCGGCGGCCCGCGACCACCGAGCGCGGTGCGAGCGCGTGGGCCTGCCGGAGGACGTCGCCGGGCTCGCGGACGTCGTCGCCGCGGCGGGGCTGGCGCGCGAGCGGTGCCGCGGGCTCGCGGAGGCGCTCGACGACGTGGCCGCGCGGACGGGCCGCGCCGACCGCAGCACCGAGGTGCTGGCGGCCCGCGCCGGCGAGCGCGAGGACGCCGAGCGTGCGGCGGACGCGGCGCACGGGGAGTGGGCGCGCGAGGCCGCCGAGGTCGCGACCCTGCGCGAGCACGTCGGTGCCGAGGCCGCGCAGGTGCTCGCGAGCATCCGCGCGGCCGAGGGCGAGCGCCGTCGCACCCGCACGGATCTCGACCGCGCCCGTCCGCACCTGCAGCGCGTCGCCGAGCAGGCCTCGGCGGCGCAGGTGCAGGCCGACCACGCGCGCGAGGACGCCACCGCCCGCCGGGGCGACCTGTCCGGCGCCGCCGAGGTCCTGCGGCGCCGCCTCGGCACGCCCGCGCTCGTCGCGCCGCTGCCGGACCTCGCCGCGCTGCTCGCCGCGTCCCTGCCGCTGGGCGGCGACGCCGACGTCACCGCGGCGTCGGCGCGCAGGGTGCTCGGCGCCCTGCCCTCCCGGACGGCCGACGAGAACGCGCTCGTCCGTGCGCAGACGACGCTGGAGCGCGACGTCGTCGGCAACCTCGACGTCGAGGCCAGGCTCGAGGACGGCGTCCGCCTCGTGCTCGTCACCGACGCGACCGGCACCCGGCACGCCGCGGCCGCCGCGGCCGAGCTGGTCCGCCAGCGCGACGCCGGCCGCGGGGCGCTGAGCCGGCAGGAGCGCGACGTGTTCACCCGCTTCCTGCTCGGCGGCGTCGCCGAGGAGCTGCGGCGCCGGATCCGCCAGGCCACGCAGCTCGTCGACGCGATGAACGCCTCGCTGGGCGGCATCCGCACGAGCCACGGCATCGGCGTCCGCCTGCGCTGGCACCTCGACGAGCCCGCCGGCAGCCCGACGGCCCGGCTGCGCGAGCTCGTGCGGACCTCCACGGCCGTGCGTCCGCCCGAGGAGACCGAGGAGCTCGTCGGTCTCATCGAGCGGCGCGTCGAGGACGCCTTCGCCGCCGACCCGACCGCCGGCTACGCCGTCGCGCTGCGCCAGGCGCTGGACTACCGCTCGTGGCACGCCATGGAGGTCGTCATCACCGGGCCGAACCCGAGCCAGGAGCGGCGGATCACGCGGCGCGCCAAGCTCAGCCAGGGCGAGACCCGCTTCGTCTCCTACGTCACGCTCTTCGCCGCCGCCGACGCCTACCTCTCCGGGCTGCCCGACACCGCGCGGGCGCTGCGGCTCGTGCTGCTCGACGACGCCTTCGCCAAGGTGGACGACCGGACGATCGGCGAGCTCATGGGCCTGCTGGTGCGCCTCGACCTCGACTTCGTCATGACCGGCCACGCGCTGTGGGGCTGCTACCCGCAGGTGCCGAGCCTCGACGCCTACGAGGTGCGGCGCGCGCCCGGCACCGCCGCGGTGACGACGCACGTGCACTGGGACGGGCGCGTGCGGCACCTGCGGGCGGCCCGATGACGGGGGCCGGGTGAGGTCCCCGGACCCCGCGCCGCTGCCCACGGCGCTGCGCGAGCACCTCGCCGACCCGTCCCTCGCCGTCCTGTGGCGCGAGTGCCGCACGCGGCTGGAGAAGAACCGGCTCGAGCCGCGCGGCGCGTTCGACGTCGACCTCGACGAGACGGGCGCCGACCGGCTCGGGGACCTCCTGCGGGCGCCGCTGCGCGCCGGCCCGGTGCGGGTGCACCTGTCCCGCCTGGACGAGGCGCTGCGGGCCTCGGCCGCCCGGCGGGGGCTGCTCGCCGTCGTCGTCGAGCTGGTCGGCCCCGTGGTGGACCGCAGTGCCGCGCGCGAGCGCCGCGCCGCCGAGCGCGCGGGGACGTGGGCGGCGCTGGACGAGGCCACCGCCCGGGCCGGCCTCGCCACGGCGGCGTGGCTTCCGGCGTGGCGGGAGGACCTGCGGCGCACCGGCCTGCTCACCCGGCTGCCGCCCGACGACGTCGCGCCGCTGGTCGCCGCGGCCACGCGCGTGCTCGCCGCGCTGCCGCTCGGCGGCGACGACCTGCCCCGCGAGGCGCGGGACCTCGGCGCGCTCGCGTCGTCGGCCACCGGCGACGCCCACGCCCTGGACGACGGGCGCCCGCTGGCGGCGCTGGTGCTGCGCGGCGTCGCGGCCGCCCACGGCCAGGCGCCGCCCGAGTCGCCGGCCGACCGACGGCGGCTGTGGGCGGCGGTCGGGGTCGCGGCCGACGCCGTGTCCGGCACCGTGCTGACGTGGGGGCTGCGACCACCGGGTGACAACGCGTGGTCGGCGTCGCTGCGCGCCCGCGCCGACCTCGGGCTCGTGACACACCTGACGGTGCAGGAGCTGGGCTCGCCCGCGGCCGCCGGGGCGACGCCGGCGCGGCCGGGCGCCGTCGTGTCGGTCTGCGAGAACCCGCAGGTGCTGCAGGCGGCGGCGCGCGCCGACGCGGCCGGGCCGGTGGTCTGCACGTCGGGGAACCCGTCCGCGGCCGGGTGGCTGCTGCTCGACCGTCTCGTCGAGGGCGGCGCCGACGTCCGCTACCACGGCGACCTCGACTGGCCGGGCGTCGCCATCGCCGGCCGCGTGCTGGCGCGCGGCGCCCGGCCGTGGCGCCTGTCCGCGGAGGACTACACGGCGGCCGTCGCGGCGCAGGACGGCGGTGGGCTCCCGCTGGCGGGTGCGCCCGTCCGCACGCCGTGGGACGAGCGGCTGTCCGCCGCGATGCGCCGCCGGGGCGTCGCCGTCCACGAGGAGGCCGTGCTCGCGCTGCTGCTGGACGACCTGTGACGGTGCCGGCGACCTGCGCCGGCGACCGGAGGAGCGGGCGTGCACCTGCGCGGGGCACCTGCGCGGGGCTCCCCCGCGGGCGGCCGCAGGGACGAGCGGCGCCTCGTCGGGGGCCGACGCCGGTCGTCGGGTCGGTCCCGCCCACGGCGCGCGCTCAGCCGGGGATCCCCTGCCGCAGCTCGGCCAGCGCCTCGGGGAGGCTCACCCGCGGCGCCCAGCCCCACCCGCGCGCCCGGTCGGTGAGCAGCTGCCCGGTCCAGACCTCGTCGTCCGTCCACGCCGGCTCGACGCCGAGCGCGTCGCAGACGGTGCCGAGGTAGTCGCGCCAGGTGGCCGCCTCCCCCGCGACGAGCACCGGCGTCGTCGCCCCCGCGACCGGGCCGCGCGCCGGGTCGTCGGCGGTCGCGACGGCACCGACCGCGACGTCCGCGACGAGGTCCGCGAGGTCGTGCACGTGCACCCACGACCACGTCTTCGCGGGGTTCTCCGAGCGCTCGCCGTCGCGGACCTCGGCCGGCCGCAGCGTGTTCCACACCGAGGACTCCCCCGTCCCCAGGATCGCCGGCGGGCGCACGAGCACCGTCGTGAGGCCCTCGACCTGCGCCAGCGCGGCGTCGGTCGCGTTCTTGGTGTCGGGGTAGTCACCGCTGCCGTCGGGCAGCAGCGGGCCGTCCTCGGCGACGTCGCCCACGCCGGCCGAGCGGTCGTAGACGCCGGCCGTCGACAGGTGCACCAGCCGTTCGACGCCGGCCGCCGCCGCCGCGCGGGCGAGCACCGGCGTGCCCTCGACGGCGACCGCGTGCTGCGCCTCCCGCGGCGAGCCCATCGGGTGGACGGTCGTGACGACGGCGTCGGCGCCCCGCACGACCTCGCGGGCGAAGGCCTCGTCCGCGAAGTCGCCGACGTGCTCCTCGACGCCCTCGAGCACCGGGGCGGCGCCCTCGCAGCGGACGACGGCGCGCACGGTCGCCGACCGCTCGCGCAGCGCGCGGCACACCGCCTCGCCCACGAGCCCGTTGGCACCGGTCACGACGACGACGGGGGACGTGTCCGCAGGGGTCTCCGACATGCCGCCACCCTGCCAGCGGTCGCCTCGTCGCGCCGCTCGCTCCTGCGCGGGACGACACGGCAGAGGCCCGTGCGCCGGCGGGCGCCGCGAGTCCGACGCACCGCAGGGCCGGACGCCGAGGACGCTGCATCACGTCGGACTCGGCGACGCCGGTCCCCGGCCGGACGGGGCACCATGCCGCTGATGAGCCGACGACGCAGGACCGCGCCCCGCCGAGACGCCACGCGACGCCCGACGCCGACCCCGGCCCCCGTCGAGCCACCGCCGGTCGACGTCGCCCCGGCGGACGGCGACCTCGCATCGCTCGTCGCCGCGGTGCTGTGCCGCGACGTCGGCGCCGCGCGCACAGGACTCGAGGCCGAGCTCGCCGTCACGGGCGTGCTGGGGCCCATGAGCGTCGTCACGGCCGGCCTGGAGCTCGACGGCGACGTCGCCGCGGAGCTGCTGCGGCAGCTCGACGACGACACGTCTCCCGACCCCCCCGAGGGCGGGGCCGTGGACGGGGCGGTGGAACAGGGCGACGAGGACGACATCGCCGACGAGCTCGCGACGTCGCTGCAGGTCGTCGAGCGCCTCGCCGCGCGGGCCGACGTCGACGCGCTGGCCGCCCTCCGCGTGCTCTCCTCGCTGGGCCTGCCGCCGGTACGGACGGCCGCCGGCGGGGCCGCCGACCGGCTCGCCGCCGCCGGGCTGACCGAGAGGCCCTGGGCGGCGGCCGTCGGGCGTCCGCGCGTCGTCAGCGCCTGGCGGTGGTCCTCGCCGGCGACGCATCAGGAGTCGCTCGGTGTGCTCTACGCCGAGCGGGGACGCGAGCACGCCCTGCTGGTGCTGGTCGACCACGCCCTCGGCGGCGGCATCCGTGACCTCGGGCTCCTCACCGGACGCCGGGCGGGGCGGCTGCGCCAGGAGATGGCGTCCACGCTCCCCTCCGACGAGGGGCAGCAGCTCGAGGCGCTGCCCGTCGAGGAGGTCGCGCCCCGGCTCGCCACGCTGCTCGAGCGCCCCGTCTGCCCCGGGGAGGTGCACCAGGTCGACGACGTCACCGACCTCCTCATGCTCGTGCGCGCCCGCGCCGCCGCCCCGAGCGTCCAGCCGCCGGCCCGGCACGAGCCCGTGGGCTGACCGGTCGCGACGGCCTCGTCCCGGCGCCGTCGCGACCGACCCCGGTGCTCTCGCCGGCGAGTCCGACGTCCTGCACGACCACGAGCCGGGGATCCTGCGCGACGTCGGACTCACGCCGCGAGCAGGCTGCGCAGCTGCCGCAGCAGCTCGGCCGGCTCGGCGAGCACCCGGGCGTCCACCTGCAGCACCGTCCACCCCAGGGCGCGCAGGCGGTTGTGCCGGGCGAGGTCGAGGCTGTGCTGCTCCCGCCCGCGGTGGTGGTCGCCGTCGTACTCGACGGCGACGCGGTGGCCGGGCCACGCCAGGTCGAGGCGGGCGACGAAGGCACCACCGGCGTCGCGGACCACGTGCTGGACGACGCAGGGCGGCAGCCCGGCGTCCTCGAGCAGCAGCCGCAGCGCGGTCTCGCGCGGCGACTCGGCCTCGGGCTCCAGCCGACGCACCCGCTCGCGGGCGAGCGCGAGCCCCCGGCCGCCGCGCTGGCGCTCGACCTGGGCCAGGACGTCCTCGACCCTCGTGCCGCACCGGTGCGCCACCGCCTCGGCGGTGACGAGCGCGCGGGGCATGGGGAGCGTCCGCAGCAGGTCGACGACCGTCCGCCGGGGCGTCGTCACCCAGCCCAGCCGGGTGCGGACGACGTCCTCACGCGGCAGCGCGCACTGATGGACGTCGACGCCCTCGCGGCAGCGTGGCGCCGGCCGGGGCGCCAGCACGAGCACGGGGTCGCCGTCACCGGCCTCGTGGACGCCGTACGCCCACGCCGCGGAGAGCCCGCCGAGCGCCGCCGGGCCGCGGATCGCCTGCAGGACGGCGCGGGCGCGCACCCCGTGGTCGTCCGGCGTCGCGGCGGTGACGTGCACGCCCCGCGTCACCGACCGGAAGGCCGGCCCGGCGAGCTGGCCGCGCGTCACCCGCGTCAGCAGCTGCTCCGTCGTCAGCGGCACCCCGACGACGTCGTCGGGGACAGGCAGGCGGCGCGGCACGCGGCGCACCCTCGCGGACCTGCCGCCTCCGTGCCGCGGAGCCTGTGGACGACCGCTCGAGTCCGACGCTGTGCAGGATCAACGACCGGGAGACCTGCGCGCCGTCGGACTCGAGGGAGGGACGCCCGCCGGCGTCGGCTCCTCGCGCGGACGCCGTCCCAGCGCCGCGCGCACCGCGGCGAGCACCTCGTCGTCGTCGGCGCCGAGCCCGCGGGCGTCCGCGACGAGCCGGGACGCCAGCGCCTCCAGCCGCGGTCCGGTGCGGCTGGGGACGGCGTCCGCGGGCGGCGCGGCGACCCGGGTCCCGCCGCCACGCCGGGAGACGACGAGCCCCGCGGACTCCAGCTCCCGGTACGCCCGGCCGACCGTGCCGACGGCGAGCCCGAGGTCGGCCGCGAGCTGGCGCAGCGGCGGCAGCCGCGCCCCCACGGGCAGCAGCCCGGCCGTGACGAGGCCCGCGAGCTGGGCGCGGACCTGCTCGTAGGGCGGTGTCGGGTCGTCGTCCGCGACGACGAGCCGCAGGGGCTCGCTCACGCCGGGACGGACGCGCGCCGCACCGCACCGCCCGGGACCAGGAGCACCGCGGCGCACCAGCCCAGCACCGCGACGGACACGGGCAGCGCGGCCACCAGCACGACGGTGAGGGCCTGCCACGCACCGCTCGGGCAGTCGAGCCCTCCCGCCACCCCCGCCGAGACGGCCAGGACGCCGGCCAGCGGCGCGCTCACGAGGACGCCGACGGCGGCGGTGACCGCCGCTCCGGCGCGGCGGCGGAGCACGAGGTCGGCCTCGTCGAGCTCGGGGGTGCCGCCGACCGCCGGACGGGCCGCGACGCGTCGCAGCACGAGTGCCGCCGCGAGCAGGCCGACGAGGACGGCGACGGCCAGGGGGAGGCTGTAGTAGGAGCCCGGCCACGGACCGCGGGCGAAGGACGTGCCGGCCGAGCAGGAGCCCGCCAGGGAGCGCCCGGGACGGCCGAGGTCGTCGGGCGAGGCGGTGGCGGTCGTCACCACGAGCAGCCCGAGCAGGAAGACCGTCGTGGCGGCGACCACTGCCGCCGTCGGCCGCGGCAGGAGGTCCCGTACCCGGCGGGTCTCGAGCGAGGCGCTGCGGACGCCCGTCCGTCGCGGCCGGACCGCGAGCTCGCCGACGAGCACGCCGGCCAGGACCCCGAGACCCAGGGCCGCCGGCGCGAGGAGCGGTCCGCGGCCGAGCGTCCCCGCCGAGGCGAGGACGAGGGCGGCGACGACGCCGACCGCCGCGCCCGTCCAGCGGGCGGCACCTGCGCGCAGCGCCGCCCGCCGGACGAGGGGGTGGTCCGCCGCCGGGAGCGGCGCTCGCGCCGCCGCACGGACAGCGAGGCCGACGGCGAGGGCGACGACGAGCACGAGCAGGGGCAGCAGCGCGAGAAGGGCAGACACGACGACCTCCCGAGGGACGACGAGCAGGAGGCGAGCATCCACGTCGTTGCACCGATGTGTCAAGTGATTGACACAACGCGAACGTCCCCGCCGCCGCGCTCGTCGGGCGGGACGCCAGGGGCACCGCGGGACTCGTCCCCACGGTGCCCCCGTCACGCCCGAGGAGCTGGGTGCGCTCAGCCCGCGGCGATGCCCAGCGTCAGCGCGTAGCCGGTCGGGCCGGCGTCGCTGGAGACCACGAGGTCGTAGACGCCACTGGCCGGCAGCCGCACCTCGGCGTGCCCCTGGTCCTCCGTCATGCCGTCGTGCAGGGGCGAGCCGTCGGGCGCGACGAGCGACCAGGTGGCCTTCCCCGTGTCGCTGGAGAAGTCGACGGTCGCCTCCTGACCGGCGCGGGCGCGGAAGGAGTACGCGTCGTCGGTGCCCTGGGACGGGGAGACGGCGCCCGAGACGGTCCGCGACGTGGCGCCGGGGGCGAACCGGATCGGCGCCGGGATCGTCAGGTCGAGCTCGTACGAGCCGGCCGTCGCGCTCTGGACGTCGAGGGCGTAGTCGCCCGTCCGCGGGAGGGTGATCGCGGCGTCCTCCTGCTGCTCGGTGTGCCCGGTGTGCAGCGGGCTGCCGTCCGGGCCCACGAGGGTCCAGTAGCTGTCCGCCGGCCCCTCGAAGTGGACGTCCGCCGCCTGGCCCGCGTGGGCCCCGAAGACGTAGGACGCCTCGCCGTCGGCGGTGACGTCCCCGCTGACGGGGGCGCTCGTGGCGCCGGCGCCGAAGGTGATGCGCTGGGCGGACGCCCCGCTCGCGGCCTGGGCGGCTGCCGTGCCGCCGCCCACGGCGACGAGGGCCGCGGCGAGCGCCGCGACGGTGGTGCGACGGGTGCTGGTCCTGGTGCTGCGCATGGTGCTGACCTCCTGGTCGAGCTCCTCCCCGGGGGGAGGCGGCCGCCGTCTGCGACCTCGTGGACGACGCTAGGAAGCCGGTGCGGCAGGCCCGTGGCGCTCGCGACACCGTCCCGCCACGACGTGTCACCACCTCGTCACAGCCCGGGCCGGGATCCGCAGGACGCTGCGGCGAGCACCCGATCGGGGCCCCCGTCCCGGCGCGAGAGGCGTCCGCGGCGGTCCTATCGTCCGAGGCATGCGCTGGTCCTCCGCCCCGCAGACGCTGCCCGCCCTCGCCGTCACGGCCCTCGTGCTCTCCGGGTGCTCCTTCCAGGGCTCCGTGGACGACGGCGCCGCCGCGTCCCCGAGCGCGTCGCCCCCCAGCGCCTCGGCGTCCGCGACCCCCTCGGTGTCCGCAGCGACCACCAGCCCGGCGCCGACCGACGCGGCGACGCCGAGCGCGGGGACGTCCTCGGGCGGCAGCCCAGACGGCAGCCCAGACGGGGGCTCGGACGGCAGCTCGGACGGGGGCTCGGACGGGGGCTCGGACGCCGACGAGGGGTCGGGGTCGGGGTCGACGACGTCGCCGACCGCGGCCCCGGGGCCCGGGGCGAGCACCGGCGACGGCTCCGACGAGCCCTCGGACGACGACACCGCCACCCCCGCCCCGGGCGACGGGCCGACGAGCGGGACCGGCGTGCAGGAGATCCGCTTCCCGGCCGGGCAGACGTCGACCACGGTGCGCGGCCAGGCCTCCTCGGGCCAGCACCAGCGCTACGTCTTCGCCGCCTCGGCCGGCCAGGAGGCGGCGATCACCATCACCTCCGCGGGCGACGAGGTCGGCTTCGACCTCGTCGCGCCGGACGGGACGCCGCTGAAGACGACGATGAGCAACGCGCCGAGCGGCCGGTGGGACCTGCCCGCGGACGGCGACTACGCCGTCGGCATCGCCTCCCCCGACGACGGCGTGGCGTACACGCTCACGCTGTCCGTCCGGTGAGCGTGCCGCGGTGAGGAGCCGGCGGTGACGACGGTGCTCCTGGTCGACGACGAGTCGGCGATCACGGACAACCTCGCGCCCTTCCTGCAGCGCAGCGGTTTCGACGTCGTCGTGGCGCGCGACGGCGAGGAGGCCCTGCGCCGCGTCGAGGGCGCCACCCCTGACCTCGTCGTCCTCGACGTGCTGATGCCGGGCCTCGACGGGCGAGAGGTGCTGCGGCGGCTGCGCCGTGAGCGGCGGCCGATGCCGATCATCCTGCTGACGCAGGTCGGGGAGTCCGCCGAGCGGGCGATGGCGCTCGAGGAGGGCGCCGACGACTACCTCAACAAGCCCTTCGACCCGCACGAGCTGGTGGCGAGGATCCGCGCCGTCCTGCGCCGCGGCACCGCCGGCGGCAGCGCCCCGCTCACCGCGGCGCAGCGGCTGCGCAGCCGGGACGTGGTGCTGGACAGGGTCTCCGGCCGGGTCACGCGCGGCGGCACCGAGGTGGTGCTGACGCCGCGCGCGACGTCCCTGCTGGCCTACCTCATGACGCACCCCGACGAGCTGATGACCCGGGAGCGGCTGCTGGAGGCGGTGTGGGGGTGGACGTTCCAGTCCAGCACCCGGACCGTCGACACCCGCGTCGCCGAGCTGCGGCGCGCGCTGGAGGGGCCGGCGCGCGACGGCGGCGCCCAGGCCGACGACGAGCCGCTCATCACCACGGTCCCCGGCGTCGGCTACCGCTTCAGCGCCCACGTGACCGCGGCGTGAGCGCCCCGCCGGATCGCCAGCGCCGTCCTCGACTTCTCCCGTGGCTCGCGCTGGCTCTCGTGCCGCTCGTCGTCGGCGTCGTCGTCCGGGTGCTGACGGCGACCGGTGAGGTCCCCGACGACCGCGTCGACGTCAGCGCCCTCGCGGGCGACTGGCTCCTGGCCGCCGGGGCGCTGCTGTCCGCCGTCGCCGTGCTCGTCGTCGTCACGACGCGGCGGGCGGCCGCGCGGGGCCGCCGGGCCGCCGACGCGCGGGTGGCCGCGGCCGAGGAGCGCGCCGCCGAGGGCCGCCGCCTGCTGCTGTCGCGGCTGGACCACGAGCTGAAGAACCCGCTCATGGCCATGCGGGCGGCCGTCGCCAACGTCGCCGCCGACGAGGACGTGGCGCGCGACCCCGGGACGGGCGCGGGGCTGCGCAGCATCGACGAGCAGGTGGTGCGGCTGAGCCGGCTGACCGCGGACCTGCGCAAGATCGCCGACGTCGAGCTGCGCGGCGTCGAGCGCCGGCCGGTCGACCTGGCGGCCGTCCTCGTCGAGGCCGTCGAGACGGTGCGGGAGATGGGCGGCGCCGAGGGCCGCGACGTCCGCGTGAGCCTGCCGCGCGCGCCGTGGCCGCTGCCCGCCGTCGACGGCGACGAGGACCTGCTCGGCCTGGCCGTGGCGAACCTCGTCGACAACGCCGTGAAGTACACCCCGGCGGGCGGGACGATCGAGGTCCGCGCCCGCGACCAGGCCGGGCGGGTGCTCGTCGAGGTCGCCGACACCGGCCCCGGCATCGCGGCCGAGGACCTGCCGCACGTGTGGGAGGAGCTGTTCCGCAGCCGCGGCGTGCGCGGCGTGCCGGGCAGCGGCCTCGGCCTGCCGCTGGTGCGCGCCGTCGCCGAGGCCCACGGCGGGACGGCGACGGCCGAGAGCCGGGTCGGCCGCGGCACGGTCGTGCGCCTCGACCTGCCGGGGGCGGCGCCCGAGGACGGCGCGGCGTCCTGAACGCCTCGCCGCTGCCGGTCCTGCTTCCCCGACCCGGACCTGCTTCCCGAGCCCTACCCTCCGACCGTGAGCACGACAGCGGCGCAGGCGCTCACCCGGCTCCGGGCGGCGGCGGGCGACGGTCGGCTCGCCGCGCTCTGCGGGCGCCACGACGTCGACCTCGTCACGGCCTTCGGCAGCGCGGTGCGCGCCGCCCCTGACGGCGCTCCCCCGGCCCGCGACCTCGACGTCGCCGTGCGCTTCGGCCCGGCCCGCGGTGACGTCGTCGCCGTCGTCGTCGCACTCACGGACCTCCTGGCCTTCGACGCCGTCGACGTCATGGACCTGGGCCGCGCCGGGGTGGTCGCCCGGAGCAGGGCACTCGGCCCGGGCGCGGAACCGCTGTTCGAGGCATCCCCGGGCCTGCACGCCACGGCCCAGATGGCCGCTCTCACGACCGAGATGGAGACCGAGCGGCTCCGCCGCTGGGACCTCGAGCTCCTGGCCGGCCGATGAGCCCGCCGGACCTGGACCTCGGGGTCGTCCACGCCGAGCTCGACCTGGTCGACGGCGCACTCACGACCCTCGCCTCCGCCGGACGGCTCGACGCCGCCCGGCTGCGGGACGACGCGCTGCTCGCGGCGGCGGTCGAGCGCCTGCTCAGCCGCGTCGTCGACCTCGCCGTGGACGTCAACGCGCACGTCGCGGTGGCGGAGCTGGGCCGTGCGCCGGCGGACTACCGGTCGTCCTTCCAGGCCGCGGTCGACGCCGGGGCGCTGCCGCAGGAGCTCGGTGACCGCCTCGCACCCTCGGCGGGGCTGCGCGACGTGATCGTGCACGAGTACGCGCAGCTGGACCTCGACCGGGTCGCCGCCGCGGTACCCCTCGCCCTCGACGGGTACCGCGACTACGTCACCGCCGTGGCCGCCTTCCTCGTGCGCCGAAGCTCCTGACAGGCCGGGACCGGGCCGTTATCCGAGCAGCCGCACGAGCGCCGCCGTCCCGGCCCCCAGCGCGACGACGAGCAGGAAGGGCGCCCGCAGCAGCGCCGCGACGAGCGCGACGGCCACCCCCGCGGCGCGCGGGTCGAGCACGACGTCGCGCCCGTCGCCGACGGTCTGCGTCGAGACCAGCGCGGCCAGCAGGACGACGGGCAGCATCCCGGTGACGCGCCGGACCCGCGGGGACTCCAGCACCTCCTCCGGCAGCAGCCCCCCGGCGAGCTTCAGCAGGTAGCAGCCGACCGCGCCGAGCAGCACCGCGAGCCACGTCACGACGCCTCCCCCGCCCCGGCCGCGCGCCCGGACCGGCGCACCGGCAGCGCGAGGCCGACGACGAGCGCGACGGCTCCCACGCCGAGGACCGGCAGCCCGCCCGGCAGCACCGGCGTCAGCGCGAGCGCCAGCACGGCCGCGCCCAGGGCGAGGGCGACGTCGCCCCGGCCGCGCAGCAGCGGCAGGAGGAGCGCCACGAAGGCCGCCGGCGCGGCCGCGTCCAGGCCGAGCGCCGTCGGGTCCCCGAGCGCGTCGGCGCCGAGGGCCCCGGCCACGGTGGCGGCGTTCCAGCAGACGAAGACCGACGCGCCGGTCGCCCAGAACGCCCAGCGGGCGCTGCGCGGCTCGCGGCGCCCGAGCGCCATCGCCGCGGACTCGTCGATCGTCAGGTGCGCGGCCAGCAGCCGCAGCGGTCCGCGCGCCCGCAGCAACGACGCCAGCCGGAGCCCGTAGAGCCCGTTGCGGGTCCCGAGCAGGGTCGCCGTCGCGGCCGCGCCCAGCGCCGACCCGCCCGCGCCGAGCACCCCCACGAGCGCGAACTGGCTGGCGCCGGTGAACATCAGCGCCGACAGCGCGACCGCCTGCCACGTCGACAGCCCGGCGGCGGTCGCGAGCGCCCCGAAGGACACGCCGTACGCGCCCGTCGCCGCGCCGACGCCCAGCGCGTCGCGCAGGACGCCGCGCGGGCGGCCCGACGGGGCGTCGACCGCGGGCACCGCTCCCGCCGCGGAGAGGTCACGCTCTGCGTCCACGGGCAGGACGCTAGGCGTGGTGGGTCGACAGGGACGTCCGGACGTCGCCTGCGGTCGGAGGGAAGACCTTGTGACCGAGGACGTCGAGCCCATGCGCAGCGGCGGAGAATATCCCCCGGTCCACCCTCCCGGTCAGGCCTCCGTCCGCTGACCGCCGCCGGCCGGCGGCCCGTCGCGGTGGCCAGCGACCGTCGTCGTCCGCGCCTCGTCCTCCAGCGCGAACGCCGCGGCGAGCGCCGACCCGAGCTGGACGCCGACGAGCGTGGCGATCGGCAGCAGCTCGGTGCCCTCGAGTTCGGCGGCCTCCGCCTGCCACGTCTCGTAGACCTCGGCCGCCTCGGCGTGCAGGCGCCGGAGCGCCGCGGGCGCCGTCCCCGCCGCGACCGGCGCGGCCAGCGCCCGCACGAGCATCCCGCCGTAGCGCAGCCGGAAGCAGCGCACGAGGTCCTGCGCGCTGAACACCTCCGCGACGGTCGCCGGCCGGTCGGACTCGGGCAGGCTCGCCCGGGCGGCCTCGTGCTCCGCGACGTGCCCGAGCATCGGCACGAAGGCGCGGGAGGCGCGCAGGAACGGCGTCTCGACGTCGAGCATGGGCAGCGCCTGCGCCAGCAGGTGCACGAGCCGGGCGCCGCTGTCCCGCAGCCCGTCCGCCTTCTCGCGCAGCACGTCCGCGTAGCGCCGGCCGCTGCCGGAGACGTCCGCGGCGGCGGGGTGCGCCCAGTACGGCAGCTCGGCGACGACGCTGAGGGTCCCGTAGCGCGCGGCGTGGTCGGCGCTCGAGGTCCCGGCGACGGCGGCGACCGGGTCGAGCCCGAGGCCCTCCAGGTGGTCGTAGTGCGCCCGCACGTCCGCCATCCCGTAGACGGCGTCGGCCCAGACCTGCGCCAGCGGGTCCTCCGCCTCGCCGCGCTCCAGCGGCAGGCCGAGCGCGTCCGGCAGCGCGTGCAGGACGTCGACCAGGCCGGGCAGCGTGCGGGTCAGGTAGTAGTAGACGCCGCCCATCTCGCCGTTGTGCAGGCTCACGAGCAGCCGCGGCTGGACGGCGTCGATGAGCCGCATGAGCGCGAAGGTCTCCGGGATCGTCTGGTCGAAGTAGGCGCCCTTGTAGGAGAACGGGAACGACCACTCGACCTGCTCGCGCGGCGCCGGCCGGTAGAAGTGGCGGGCGTAGGTGCCCCGGTCGAACGGCCCGGCGAACCAGCCCTCGTTGAGCCGCGCGCCGTCGGGGTCGACGCACGGGACGACGTGCCAGGTGGCACCGAGCCGGTGCCGCAGGTCGTCGTCCTCGCAGAGCAGCCGCGCCAGGTGCAGCGCGGTGTGCGCGCCGACCGGCTCGTTGGGGTGGACGCCGCCGACGACGAGGTGCTGCGGCCCGGGCGGGCCACCCGCGGCGTGGACGGCGTCGCCGACGGTGAAGCACTCCAGCGGCTCCCCCAGCTGCGACGTGCCCACCCGGCTGGGGCGCACGAGCGACGGGAACTCCTCGGCGAGGGCGTGGAAGTCCCGCAGCAGCTCGTCGACGCCGGGGAAGGCGTCAATCGGCGGCACCGACGTGGCACGACGCAGCACCTCGGCGGCCCAGGCGGGCGGCGGGGTCGTCATGAGTGAGGCCTCGTCGGTCGGCGGTGCGGGAGCGGGCGCGACGCTAGTGCGGGCGACCGCGCCGTCGTCCGGCTCGGGGCCTCGGGGGCTGCTCGGTGCCAGACTCGACGACGTGGAGATCGGAGCAGCCGGCGCGGACCCCGTCGCGTCCGTCGACGCCCGCGTCCTCGCGGTGCTGCGCGAGCACGGCGCCTCCTTCGCCTACCTCCACGGCAGCCGGGCGCGCGGGGACGCCCGCGAGGACTCCGACGTCGACGTCGCCGCGTGGTGGCCCGCCGACCCGCCCGCGTCGTTCGACGTGCTGCTGCCGCCGGGCGTGGACCTGCTGGTGCTCAACTTCGCACCGCTGGTGCTGCGGGGGCGCGTCGCCGTCGAGGGGCGGCTGCTCTTCGAGACCGACGCCGCCGAGCGGGTCCACTGGGAGGCGACGACGCGCACCGTCTACTTCGACGAGCTGCCCCGGATCCGCCGCGCCGACGCCGAGTTCGCCGAGGGGTGCGGCGTGGTCGATGAGACCCGCGTGCTGCGGCTGCTGCGGTCGGTGACGGACGACGTCGCCCAGCTCGAGCGCGAGGCCGGTGCGGACGAGGCCCGGCGTCATGACCCGATGTGGCTCAGGGGCGTGAAGTACACCTTCGTCACGGCGATCGAGGCGTGCGTCGACGCGGCGCAGCACGTCTGCTCCTCCGAGGGCTGGGGCCCGCCCGCGGACGACGGTGACGCCGTCCGTCTGCTCGCGGTCCACGGCGCAGTGCCGGCAGCAGTGGCAGACGCGGTCCGGCGTGCCGTCGGCTTCCGGGACGTCCTCGTGCACGACTACGCCGTCGTCGACGACGGGGTCGTCCTCGCCCGGCTGGCCGACGTGTCCGACCTCCGGACCTTCGTCCGGAGCCTCACGGACTGGTTGCCGCGGTCGCGGTGAGCCGATGTCGGTGATCGGCTCGTTCGCCCGGGGACGCCAGTAGGCTTACGCCGGCCCGTCGAGGGCGGCGCGGACGGCGTCGCGGTGGCCGAGGTCCACGAGCACCCGACCGTCGGGGGAACCCCACGACGGCAACGGCTCGATCGCGTCGGCCGTACGCCCCGCGCCGAGGTAGCTGCGCAGCGCCTCCTCGACGATGCTCGCCGCCGTCCGCCCCTTCTTGCCGGCCCTCGCCGCCACTGCGGCCATGAGCTCGTCGGCGAGGTCGAGCGTCGTCCGCACGAGCGCCAGCGTAGGACTGCGTTCGCTCGTGATGAGCGGTCGACCAGGGCGACGTCGGCCTCGCACCGAGGGCCGAGCGTGACGGACGAGGGGACGTAGCCGCCGTCAGAGCCACGCGCCGGCAGCACGTCGCTCCCACCGATCGGGCTCACCGGTCCCGGGCGACGAGCTCCTCTCGCGTGGCCGGTTCCGCCGACGCCAGCAGCGCCAGCACGGTCACCTCGTCGACACCATCCGCGCTGACCTCGACGACGCCGTCCTCGCAGAGCCAGTAGTAGGTCGACGAGCCCTCGTAGAGGGAGCCGGTCGCGACCAGCACGTCGCTCCCACCGATCGGGCTCACCGGTCCCGGGCGACGAGCTCCTCTCGCGTGACCGGTTCCGCCGACGCCAGCAGCGCCAGCACGGTCGCCTCGTCGACACCATCCGCGCTGACCTCGACGACGCCGTCCTCGCAGAGCCAGTAGTAGGTCGACGAGCCCTCGTAGAGGGAGCCGGTCGCGACCAGCACGTCGCTCCCACCGATCGGACTCACCGGTCCCGGGCGACGAGCTCCTCTCGCGTGGCCGGTTCCGCCGACGCCAGCAGCGCCAGCACGGTCGCCTCGTCGACACCATCCGCGCTGACCTCGACGACGCCGTCCGCGCAGAGCCAGTAGTAGGTCGACGAGCCCTCGTAGAGGGAGCCGGTCGCGACGGGTAGCTGGCGGCACGGCGGGTACTGCCGGTCGACCTGCTGGCACAGGACGGCGTCGACGGCGCCGCTCAGCTCGACGTAGAGGGCGTCGTCACCAGGCTCCCCGGTCGTGAACCGGTACGTGATGTCCGGGTCGTCGTCGAAGGGGCTCTGTCTCGCCCCGGGTTCAGTGGAGGCTCTGAAGTGACGCTCCGACGGTAGCCGGAGCGGGGTGGGCTTGGTGGTGGGCGGCTTCGTACTCGGCCGGTGGGACGTGGCCGAGCTCGCCGTGCAGGCGCCGGTGGTTGTACCAGTCGATGTACTCGGCGGTGGCGATCTCGAGGTCGTCGATGTTCTTCCACGGGCCCTTGTTGCGGACCAGCTCGGCCTTGAACAACGAGTTGAACGCCTCCGCGAGGGCGTTGTCGTAGGAATCGCCGGTCGACCCCACGGACGCGACTGCGCCGGCCTCCGCGAGTCGCTGGGTGTACCGCACCGCCAAGTATTGAGAGCCCTTGTCCGAGTGGTGCACCATTCCGCTCAGATCGGCACCTTTCTTGCGGCGGGTCCACAGCCCCATCTCGAGGGCGTCCAGGGCCAGGTCGGTGCGCAGCTGTAGGAACGCGTCGCAACTGTCATTTTCTCAACTTGTTGTCACCGGCGTGTCACTGGTCCATGTACCTGTCACTGGAGGACTCTCCGTCTGTGGCCACCGCTGGCTCGTCGGCGATCGAGGTGCGGTACGTCAGCGCCGTCGGTGAGGACGTCGTCACGACCTGGGACGCCCTGGACGGGGACGAGGCGGTGCGCGGCCTGCCAGTACGGCGGATCCCCTCGCACGCGGGGCAGCGGCACTACCCCGGGTCCTTCTGGTCGGCGACCACCGCCGCGCACGTGGGTTACGAGAGCCGGCTGGAGCTGGACCGGCTGTGGCTGGCTGACCTCGACCCGACGGTGGCGTGGATCGCCAGCCAGCCGGTGTGGCTGTGCGGACACGACGGGCCGGTCCGGCGCCGGCACGCACCGGACCTGCTGCTGCAGCACGCCGATGGCTCCTTCGCCCTGGTCGACGTCAAGCCTGCCGCCTTCGTCGACGTGCCGGCTGTCGCTGAGGTCTTCGCCTGGACCGGCCGGCTGTGCGCGGCGAAGGGCTGGCGCTACGAGGTCTGGTCCGGCGCATCGGCGGTGCTGATGGACAACGTCCGCTGGCTCGGCGGCACCCGCCGCCCGGAGCTGGTGGACCCGGACGCGCTGGACGTAGTCCAACGCGTCGCGCTGACCGGGATGACGCTCGGCGAGGTGCTCTCCGCCTCAGCGCCGCGCGTACCGGCGGGCCTGGCGGCGCCGGTGACCAGGTGGCTGCTGTGGTCCGGCGCCTGGGTCGCCGACCTGCAGGTGCCGTTGTCCGACGCGACGGTCATCGCCTGGGCGCAGGACGCGTCATGAGCGGGGGCACCGTCGACCTGGCCCCGGGGACCCAGTTGTGGTTCGAGGGCGCGGTGTGGACGGTGCAGGAGGTGACCGCGGCCACGGTGACGCTCTCGTGCGGTCAACGTCTGCGCACGGTGGCGACGTCGGCGGTGACGGGTGCGTCGTTGCTCAACGGCGAGCAGCCAGGTTTGACGAAGGACGAGGAGCTGGCGTCCGTCTTCCTGAGCGCGCTTCCGCCTGCTGAGCTGGCGTCCTTGGAGGAGCAGGCGAAGCATGTGCGCGAGCTGCTGAGGCACCCGGAGGTGCTCTCGGACCCGGCCTCCCACCAGCAGCGGTACGAGGCTAAGGCTGCCGAGCTCGGGATCTCCGTCCGCACCCTGCGACGTCGGGTGGCCGGTTACCGGGACCGCGGTGTGGCGGGGCTGGCTGACGGCCGCCTGCTGCGCAAGTACAGCAGCGGCCTTGACCCGCGCTGGGACACCGCCTGCCTGCGGGTGCTGGCCGACCTGGTCGACGCCTCGACCCCGACGATGAGCGTGGTGATAGCCCGCGTCGCTCGTGAGCTGGACGCCGAGCACGGCGCCGGGACGGTGCCGCTGCCGTCGAAGGCCACGGCCTACCGGCGTCTGAAGCATCTGTCGAAAGGGCGGCACGCGTTCGGCAGCGCGAAGGGTCGCCGGTCAGTGGCGGCTCGGCCGCAGGGGGTCTTCGGGCGGCTGGTGGCGACGCGGCCGGGTGAGTACGTGGTGCTGGACTCGACGCCGTTGGACGTCTTCGCGATGGAGCCGGTGACGCTGCGGTGGGTGCCGGTGGAGCTGACCGTCGCTCTCGACCTCTACACCCGGTGCGTGCTGGGGTTGCGGCTGTCGCCGATCTCCACGACCTCCCAGGATGTCGCGAACGTGCTGTTCCAGTGCGTGACCCCGCAGGACCCCGCACCGGTCGGGCAGCCGCCTGCGGCGCTGGCGGGGCTGCCGCTGGACCCGCCCACCGACGACGACGAGGACGGCGACGGTCTCGATGGCGGCCGCGGTGCTGGGCGTAAGGGGATGTGGCCTTTCCACGGGGTGCCGGTGAACGTGCTGGTCGGCACCGAGGTCCCCGACGGGGTGTCCCAGGCACGGGTGGGCGGGCTGCCGGCGTGCATGCCGGAGGCGATCGTCATCGACCACGGCAAGGCGTACATGTCCTCGCACGTGCTGGGGGTCTGCGCCCGGCTCGGGGTCACGGTGCAGCCGGCGATCCCCCGCAAGCCGACCGACAAGCCGACGGTGGAGCGGTTCTTCCNGCTGGGGGTCTGCGCCCGGCTCGGGGTCACGGTGCAGCCGGCGATCCCCCGCAAGCCGACCGACAAGCCGACGGTGGAGCGGTTCTTCCGGACCCTGCGCCAGGGGCTGCTGCAGCACCTGCCGGCCTACAAGGGCCCCGACGTCGCCAGCCGCGGCAAAGGCGTCGAAGGGCAGGCGTTCTTCTACGTCACCGAGCTCGAGGCG
>NZ_JBBIAA010000035.1:0-27392 GCF_037482545.1 Pseudokineococcus basanitobsidens
TTCGACTTCGGTACGCTGTTGAGTTCTCAAGAAGCAGACCCGCATCGCGGTGACGACCTGTCCGGCCGCCCCGTCGAGGGGCTGTGGTGTTCCGTACGCTACCCCAGCTCGTCCGCTGCTCCGGACCGGAGCAGACCCGCCTGGGGTTCCCGGACCCGCCGTCCTGTCCGCCCGCGAGGGCGAGTGACTGCGACGGATCTGAGGTGGCCTACCCGGTGGGGACCGACCACCTCTCGGTGTCCGTTCCTCCCTGCCGGGCGACGTGGAAGAAGGTAGACGACGCCGGCGACGACGCGCAACTCGGCCGCCCCGGGCCGCCGGCTCCCCGCCGGACGCGGACGTCGCCGCCGGCGCGACCGGGTCAGCCCGCGGCGCCGCCCGGTCGTGCGTCCACCGCGGCGAGGGTCCGCTTGCCCCGGCGCAGCAGGAGCCAGCGCCCGTGGAGCAGCCGGTCGCCGCCGGGCTCGGCGTCGCCGTCGACGACGGCGACGTTGTTGACGTAGGCGCCCCCGTCCGCCACGGCCCGTCGCGCGGCCGAGCGGCTCGGGCTCAGCCCGCTCGCCGCCAGGAGCTCGACGACCGTGCGGGCCCCCTCGCCGACGCGCACCTGCGGCAGCTCGGCCAGCGCGGCCTCGAGCGTGGGGGCGTCGAGCGCGGCGACGTCCCCCCGGCCGAAGAGGGCCGCCGCCGCCGCCTCCGCCGCGTCCACGGCCTCCTCGCCGTGCACCAGGCCCGTGACGTCCCGGGCCAGCGCGCGTTGCGCCGCGCGCGCGGCGGGTCGCTCGACGGTCGCCCGCTCCAGCTCGTCGACCTCCTCGGGGCCCCGGTCGGTGAAGGCCCTCAGGTACCCGCCCACCGAGGCGTCCTCCACCTGCAGCCAGAACTGGTGGAAGGCGTACGGCGAGGTGAGCGCGGGGTCGAGCCAGACGGTCCCCGTCTCGGTCTTGCCGAACTTCGTGCCGTCGGCCTTCGTGACGAGCGGCACCGTGAAGGCGTGCACCGAGCGCTGCTCGACCCGGTGCACCAGGTCGACGCCGGCCGTGATGTTGCCCCACTGGTCGCTGCCGCCGAACTGCAGCGAGCAGCCGTGGCGCCGGTGCAGCTCGAGGAAGTCGTTCCCCTGCAGCACCTGGTAGCTGAACTCCGCGTAGCTGATGCCCTCGTCGCTGCCCATGCGGGCCGCGACGGCCTCCTTGGCGAGCATCCGGCCGACGCGGAAGTGCCGGCCGACGTCCCGCAGCAGCTCCACGGCGGACAGCCCGGCCGTCCAGTCGAGGTTGTTCACGACCGAGGCCGCCGCCGGGCCGCTCACCTCCACGTAGGGCTCCACCTGGCGGCGGAGCCTCTCGACCCACCCGGCGACGACGTCCACGTCGTTGAGCGCTCGCTCCGCCGTCGGCTTGGGGTCCCCGATGAGACCCGTCGCCCCACCGACGAGCAGCAGAGGCGTGTGCCCCGACCGCTGGAGCCGCCGGGCCACGAGGAGCTGCACCAGGCTGCCGATGTGCAGGCTCGGCGCGGTCGGGTCGAAGCCCACGTAGAAGGTCAGTGGCTGCGCCAGCGCGGACCGCAGCGCGCCCTCGTCCGTGGACTGGCCGAGCAGGCCCCTCCACCGCAGCTCGTCGAGCACGTCCACGTCGCCCTCCTCGTCTCTCGCCGGGCCCCGGGCGCCCCGGGCCGGAGCCCCTCGCCGGGCACGGCCAGCCTGCCAGAGGTCCCCGCGCGTCGGCCGTCGCACGGCGGGCGCCTACCCCCGGCGCCGACCCCCCGCCCGGTAGGGCGAGACCGTCGGCTCCCCGGCGAGGTGCAGGCGCCAGGGGAAGGTCCCGCCGTCGCCGCCGGGCCCGGCCACGCCGACGCGGGGCCCGGCGACCACGGGCCCCGGGACCGCACCGTCACCGCGGGCGAGGAGCACCGGTGTCGTCGACCCGACCAGGTCGTGCCCGTCGTGCTCGCCCGTCACGCCGAGGGCCGCCGTCAGGCGGGCCGGCCCGCGGGCGAGGTCCCGGTCGCTGCGCGCCGCCGGGCGGCGGACCCGTGCCGCCTCGACGCCCTCGACGACCTCCCCGGCCCGCAGCAGGACGGCGGACGCCGTCCCCTCCGGCCCGCAGACCACGTTGGCGCACCAGTGCAGGCCGTAGGAGAAGTACACGTAGAGGCGGCCGGGCGGGCCGAACATCACCGCGGTACGGGGCGTCCGGCCGCGGGCCGCGTGCGACCCCGGGTCGTCCGGGCCCGCGTACGCCTCGACCTCGGTGAGCCGCACCGCCACCCGCCCCTCGGACGTCTCGTGCACGACGGCGCAGCCGAGCAGGTCCGCGGCGACCTCCAGGACGGGCCGGTCGAAGAAGGCGCGCCCGAGCGGCTCGGCCACGGCTGCGCGGCTCAGGAGCGGTCGCCGGGGGCGCGGCCCGCCCAGGACCGCAGCCCGCCGCTGCGCGAGCGCGCCGCCGCGAGCTGCTCGGCCACGCGCACCGGCGCCGTCCCCCCGGCGCCGTCGCGCGAGGCGATCGAGCCCTCGACGGTCAGGACGTCGCGGACCGCGGGGGACAGGCGGGGCGAGATGCCCGCGAGGTCGGCGTCGGTGAGGTCGACGAGCTCGACGCCCCGCTCCTCGCAGCGCCGCACGCACGCGCCGGCGACCTCGTGCGCCTCGCGGAAGGGCACGCCCTCGCGGACGAGCCAGTCCGCGACGTCGGTCGCGAGCGAGAAGCCCTGCGGCGCGAGCTCGGCCATCCGCCCCGTGCGGAAGCGGAGCGTGGCGACCATGCCCGTGACGGCCGGCAGCAGCACCTGCAGCGTGTCGACGGCGTCGAAGAGGGGTTCCTTGTCCTCCTGCAGGTCGCGGTTGTACGCCAGCGGGAGCCCCTTGAGCGTCGTCAGCAGACCGGTGAGGTCGCCCACCAGCCGTCCCGCCTTCCCGCGCGCGAGCTCCGCCACGTCGGGGTTCTTCTTCTGCGGCATGATGCTCGAGCCCGTCGAGTAGGCGTCGTCGAGCTCGACGAAGGAGAACTCCTTCGTGGCCCACAGGACGACCTCCTCGGCGAGGCGCGACAGGTCCACGCCCGCCATGGCCAGCACGAAGCAGGCCTCCGCGACGACGTCGCGCGCGGCCGTGCCGTCGAGGGAGTTCTCCACCGGCCCGTCGAACCCGAGCTCGGCGGCGACCGCCGCCGGGTCCAGCCCCAGGGACGAGCCCGCCAGGGCGCCGGACCCGTAGGGCGAGCGCGCCGCGCGGGCGTCCCAGTCCCGCAGCCGGTCGACGTCGCGCAGCAGCGGCCACGCGTGCGCCAGCAGGTGGTGCGCCAGCAGCACCGGCTGGGCGTGCTGCAGGTGCGTGCGCCCCGGCATCGGCGCGTCGGGGTGCGAGGCCGCCTGGTCGGCCAGGGCGTCGACGAGGTCCAGCAGGAGCCCCGCGACGACGCGCAGCTCCTCACGCGCCCACGCCCGCACGAGCGTGGCGATCTGGTCGTTGCGCGAGCGCCCTGCCCGCAGCCGCCCACCGAGGTCGTCCCCCGCCCGCTCGAGCAACCCGCGCTCCAGCGCCCCGTGCACGTCCTCGTCCGACGGCAGCGGGCCGAAGGCCCCGGAGACCACGTCCGCCTCGAGGTCGTCGAGCGCCGCCAGCATCCCGGCGAGCTGGTCGGTGGTCAGCAGGCCGGCCCCTGCCAGCACCCGGGCGTGGGCGCGCGAGCCCGCGAGGTCGTGCCGGGCCAGCCGCCAGTCGAAGTGGGTCGAGCGCGACAGCTCGGTGAGGGCGTCGGCACTGCCGCCGGCGAAGCGGCCGCCCCACAGCCGCCCCTCGCCGGTCGCGCCGGCCGCCGGTGCTCCCGCCGCCGCTGCTCCCGGGGACGCCTCAGCCACGGGTGCGCTGGTCGCGGCCGGAGGCGATCTTGCTGGGCAGGCCCCAGATGTCGACGAAGCCCTTGGCGAGGGACTGGTCGAAGGTGTCGCCCGAGTCGTACGTCGCCAGCGAGAAGTCGTAGAGGCTGCTCTCGCTGCGGCGGCCCGTCACGACGGCGCGGCCGGCGTGCAGCACGAGGCGCACGTCGCCGCTCACGTGCTCCTGGCTGTCCGCGACGAAGCCGTCGAGGGCCCGCTTGAGGGGGGAGAACCACAGGCCGTCGTAGACGAGCTCGGACCACCGCTGGGAGACGCCGCGCTTGAAGCGGGCGAGGTCGCGCTCCAGCGTGACGTTCTCCAGCTCCTCGTGCGCCGTCATCAGCGCGACGGCGCCGGGCGCCTCGTAGACCTCGCGGCTCTTGATGCCGACGAGGCGGTCCTCGACCATGTCGATCCGCCCGACCCCCTGGGCACCGGCGCGGGCGTTGAGCTGCTCGACCGCCTCGAGCATCGTCACCGGGGTGCCGTCCAGCGCCACGGGGACGCCCTTCTCGAAGGTGACCACGACCTCGTCCGGGCCCGGCGACTCCCCCGGCTCCTGCGTGTACGAGTAGACGTCCTTCGTCGGGGCGTTCCAGATGTCCTCGAGGAAGCCCGTCTCCACGGCACGCCCCCAGACGTTCTGGTCGATCGAGAAGGGGTTGCTCTTCGTCGTCTCGATCGGCAGCTCGCGGCTGGTGGCGAACTCGATGGCCTTGTCGCGGGTCAGGGCGAGGTCGCGGACGGGGGCGATGCAGGACAGCTCGGGCGCCAGGGTCTGGATGCCGACCTCGAAGCGGACCTGGTCGTTGCCCTTGCCGGTGCAGCCGTGGGCGACGACGGACGCGCCGTGCTGGCGGGCCGCGGCCACGAGGTGCTTGACGATGACGGGCCGCGAGATCGCCGAGACGAGCGGGTACCGGTCCATGTACATCGCACCCGCCTGCAGCGCGGGCAGGCAGTACTCGTCGGCGAACTCGTCGCGGGCGTCGGCGACCTCGGCCTCGACGGCCCCGCAGGCGAGCGCCCGGTCCCGGATGGTCCGGAGGTCCTCGCCCCCCTGGCCGACGTCGACGGCGACGGCGACCACCTCGGCGCCGGTGCGCTCGGCGATCCAGCCGATGGCCACGGAGGTGTCGAGGCCTCCCGAGTAGGCGAGGACGACGCGGTCGGTCACGGTGGTGCTCCTGGTGTGTGCGGGGTCTGGGTGGCCGGTGGTGCGGGTCGGAGGGTCCGGGGTCGTGCGGCGGGTCAGGCTCCCGTGCGGCCGGCCGCCAGGTCGAGCAGGCGGCGCGCCGTCGCCTCCCCGTCGCTGCTGCGGCCGATGACGAGCACGGTGTCGTCCCCGGCGATGGTGCCGAGCACCTCGGGCAGGACGGTCGTGTCCACGGCCGAGGCGAGGTACTGGGCCGCGCCCGGCGGCGTCCGCAGGACGACGAGCGGCCCCGAGGCCTCGGCCGTGACGAGCAGCTCCTCGCAGAGGCGGGCCAGCCGGGCGACCGGCGTGGCGGTGCCCTGGGCCGCCACGGGGCTGCGGTCCCCGCCCTCGCCCGGCACGGCGTAGACGAGCCCGTGCTCGGGGTCGCGGACCTTGGTGGCGCCGAGCTCGACGAGGTCCCGCGAGAGCGTGGCCTGCGTCACCTCGACGCCCTCGGCGGCGAGCAGCGAGGCGAGCTCCGTCTGGGAGCGCACGGGGCGGTCCCGCAGCAGGTCCACGACGCGGGCGTGGCGGGCCGTCCGCGTGCCCGGCCTCGCCGTCGCACCGCCGCTCACGACGTCCCCTCGCGCGCCGCCGCGGCGAGGACCCCCGGCAGCGCGGCGGTGAACGAGTCCGCCTGCTCGTCGGTGAGGACCAGCGGCGGCGCGAGCCGCACGGCGTCCGGCGCCACGGCGTTGACGACGAAGCCGGCCTCGAGCGCCGCCCGCGCCACGGCCGGCGCCTCGGGTCGCGCGAGCCCGAGCGCGAGGAGGAGCCCCTCCCCGCGCACCCCCGCGAGCAGCCCGGTGGGGTCGTCGACCCCGGCCAGGTCCGCCCGCCAGCGTGCACCCATCGAGGCCGCGCGCCCGACGAGCCCGTCACGCTCCAGGACGTGGAGGACGGCGAGGGCCGCCGCGGCGCACACGGGGTTCCCCCCGAAGGTCGTGCCGTGCTGCCCGGCGCCGAGCAGGGCGCCGGGTCCTTCGCCGAGCCCGACGACGGCGCCGACCGGGAGCCCGCCGCCGAGCCCCTTGGCGAGCGTGACGACGTCGGCGTCCACCCGCCCGTCGGGGCGGGCGCCGGCGAACCAGCGTCCCGTGCGCCCGACGCCGGTCTGCACCTCGTCGACGACGAGCAGCGCGCCCGCCGCGGCCGTCAGCTCGCGAGCCGTGGCGAGGTAGCCCGGCGGCAGCGGCCGCACGCCGGCCTCGCCCTGGACCGGCTCGACGACGAGCGCCGCGACGGCGGCGCCGGCGTCCCCGGCGAGCGCCGCGGCGAGGGCGTCGGCGTCACCGAAGGGCAGGTGCACCACGCCGCCCGGGAGCGGCTCGAAGGGCTCGCGGATGGCCTGCTTCGCCGTCATCGCCAGCGCGCCCATGGTGCGGCCGTGGAAGCCGCCCTCGAGGGCGAGCACGGTGGGTCGGCCCGTGCGCCGCGCCATCTTGAAGGCGCCCTCGTTGGCCTCGGTCCCGCTGCTGCAGAGGAAGACCCGGCTGCCGTCGGGGGCCCCGAGCAGCTCCAGGAGCCGCTCGGCCAGCGCCACCTGGGGCCCGGTGGCGAAGAAGTTGGAGACGTGCCCCAGCGTCGCCAGCTGCGCCGTGACGGCCGCCGTCAGCACCGGGTGCGCGTGGCCGAGGGCGTTGACGGCGATCCCGGCGAGGAGGTCGAGGTAGCGCCGGCCCTGCGCGTCCCAGACCCAGGCGCCCTCCCCGCGCACCAGCACCCGCTGCGGGACGCCGTACGTCCCCATGAGCGCGCGGCCGTACCGCTCGGCGACGTCACCGCCGCCCAGGCCCGGGACCTCCGCGACCGCCGGCCCGGGCGCCGCCGGCGGCGTCACGAGGCCACCACCTGGGTGCCGACGCCCTCGGGCGTGAAGACCTCGAGCAGGACGGCGTGCTCCACCCGGCCGTCGAGCACGGTCGCCTGCGGCACACCGGCTCCCACGGCGCGCAGGCACGCCTCCATCTTGGGGATCATCCCGGCGTCCAGGGTCGGGAGCAGCTCCGCCAGCTCTCCCGTCGTGATCGAGCGCACGAGCGAGGAGCGGTCGGGCCAGTCGGCGTAGAGCCCCTCGACGTCCGTGAGGACGACGAGCTTGGCCGCGCCGAGCGCGGCGGCGATGGCCGCGGCCGCCGTGTCCGCGTTGACGTTGAGCACGGCCCCCTCGTCCCGACCGGCCGCGTCGCCCTCGTCGGCGCCCTCGTCGGCGGGGTCCCCGACCTCCGGGGCCACCGTGGCCACGACGGGGATCCGGCCGGCCTCCAGCAGGTCGAGCACCGCGGTCGGGTCGACGTCCACGACGTCGCCGACCAGACCCACGTCGACGGGGCGGCCGTCGACGAGGGCCTCGCGCCGGACGGCGCGCAGGAGCCCGGCGTCCTCCCCCGACAGGCCGACGGCCAGGGGTCCGTGGGCGTTGAGCAGGCCCACGAGCTCACGGCCCACCTGGCCGACGAGCACCATGCGGACGACGTCCATGGCCTCCGGCGTCGTCACGCGCAGGCCGCCGCGGAACTCGCTCTCGATGCCGAGGCGCCCCAGCATGCTGGAGATCTGCGGCCCGCCGCCGTGGACGACGACGGGACGGACGCCGACCGAGCGCAGGAAGACCATGTCCGCGGCGAAGGCCCGCCGCAGCCGGTCGTCGGTCATGGCGTTGCCGCCGTACTTGACGACGACGACGCGCCCGGCGAAGCGCCGCAGCCACGGCAGGGCCTCCACGAGGACGGCGGCCTTCGCGCCGGCGGACAGGCCCTGCGCCGCGGTCGTCGAGGGGTCGTCGACCGGTGGGGTGGGCGCGCTCACGTCGAGTACGCCGAGTTCTCGTGCACGTAGGCGTGCGTGAGGTCGTTGGTCCGCACGGTGGCTCGCGCCCGCCCCTCCTTGAGGTCCACGACGACCTCGACCGCCCGGGCCGAGAGGTCCACGAGGTCGCGCGGCTCGCCGACGCCGCCGTCCCGGCAGACCTGGACGCCGTTGAAGGAGACGTCGAGCACGGCCGGGTCGAAGGCCGCCGTCGTCGTCCCGACGGCGGCCATGACGCGGCCCCAGTTGGGGTCGCGGCCGAAGACCGCCGCCTTGAACAGGTTGCTGCGCGCCACCGAGCGCGCGACCTCGAGCGCGTCGGCCTCGGACGCGGCGCGCTCGACCGTGATGGCGATGTCGTGCTCGCTGCCCTCGGCGTCGCCGAGCAGCTGCGCCGCGAGGTCGGCGCACAGCGGGGTGAGCGCACCCGCCAGCTCGTCCGCGCCGACCCCGACCCCCGAGGCCCCGGAGGCCAGCAGGACGACGGTGTCGTTCGTCGACTGGCAGCCGTCGGAGTCGAGGCGGTCGAAGGTGGCCGCCGTCGCGGCGCGCAGGGCGGCGTCCGCGTCCGCGGCCCCGACGACGGCGTCCGTCGTGAGGACGACGAGCATCGTGGCGAGCGCCGGGGCGAGCATGCCCGCCCCCTTCGCCATCCCGCCGCAGGACCACCCGTCCGTCCCCCCGGCCCGGACCTGCACCGCCTCCTTCGGGCGCGTGTCCGTCGTCATGACGGCGACGGCGGCGTCGTGGCCGCCGTCGGCCGTCAGCGCGGCCGCCGCGGCGTCGACGCCGGCCAGCAGCCTCGGCCGGTCGAGCTGCTCGCCGATGAGCCCGGTCGAGCACACGACGACCTCGCCGGCGCCGCAGCCGAGCAGCTCGCCGACCCGCTCCGCGGTCGCGTGGGTCGTGGCGAACCCCTCGGGCCCCGTGTAGCAGTTGGCCCCGCCCGAGTTGAGGACGACGGCGCGTCCGCGACCGCCGCGGGCGACCACCTCGGACCACAGGACCGGGGCGGCGCGGCAGCGGTTCGACGTGACGACGGCGGCCACGACGTCGGTCGGGCCGTCGTTCACGACGAGCGCGACGTCCGGGCGCCCGCTCGGCTTGAGGCCGGCGGTGACGCCCGCGGCGCGGAACCCGCGGGGGGCGGTGACGCTCACGGCAGTCCTCCCGGGGCGGGGTCGGTGGTGGGACGGGGGGTGGCGGACGGGGGCGTGCCGCGGCTCACGGCGCGAGCCCCACGGCCGTGAGCCCCGTGCCCTCGGGCAGCCCGAGGGCGAGGTTCATCCCCTGCACGGCGGCGCCGGCGGTGCCCTTGACGAGGTTGTCGAGCGCCGCGACGGCGACGACGCGGCCGACGCGCTCGTCGAGGGCCACCTGCACGTGCACGGCGTTGGAGCCCGCGACGTCCTTCGTCCGCGGCCAGCGGCCCTCCGGGAGGACGTGGACGAAGGCCTCGTCCGCGTAGGCGTCGACCCACGCCGCCCGGACGGCGTCGGCGCTCGTCCCGGGGCGGGCGCGCGCCGTGGCGGTGGCGAGGATCCCGCGCGGCATCGGCGCCAGCGTGGGGGTGAAGGAGACCGACACCGGCTGCCCGGCGGCGGCGGCGAGGCCCTGCTCGACCTCCGGGGTGTGCCGGTGGACGCCCCCGACGCCGTAGGGGGTCATCGAGCCCATGACCTCCGCGCCGAGCATCGGGACCTTCGCCGCCCGCCCGGCGCCCGAGGTGCCCGAGGCCGCGACGACGACGACGTCCTGCGGCGCGCAGAGCCCGGCGGCCATGCCCGGCGCGAGCGCCAGGGTGCAGGCGGTCGGGTAGCAGCCGGGGACCGCGAGCCGGCGGGCGCCGACGAGGGCGTCCCGCTGGCGGCCGCCCCCGGCGAGCGGCAGCTCGGGCAGCGCGTAGGGCCAGGTCCCGGCGTGCGGGGAGCCGTAGAAGGCCTCCCACTCCCCGGCGTCCCCGAGGCGGTGGTCGGCGGCGGCGTCGACGACGAGCACCTCGTCGCCGAGCTCGGCGGCGAGCGGCCCCGAGGCCCCGTGCGGCAGGGCCAGCACGACGACGTCGTGCCCGGCGAGGACCTGCGCGGTCGTGGGGCCCAGCACCCGGTCGGCGAGGGGCGTCAGGTGCGGGGCGTGCTCGCCGAGCGCCGTCCCGGCGCTGGCGGCCGCCGTGAGGGCGCCCACCTCCACGTCGGGGTGCGCGAGCAGCAGGCGGACGACCTCCGCCCCCGCGTACCCGCTCGCCCCGGCGACCGCGACCCTGACCATGCGCATGACCATACACAGACATGGATGAGCATGCGAACGACCGGGCGGGCAGGCCCGCTGCGGGCCTCAGGTGCCGCGCAGCACCGCGCCGGTGGCCTCGCCCGCCGCGGCGACGGCGGCCTCGCGGGCGCGCGAGGCCTCCGCGGTCGTCAGCGTCCGGTCCGGGGCGCGCAGGCGGAGCGCGTAGGCCAACGACCGGCGCCCCTCGCCCACCTGCTCGCCCTCGTAGACGTCGACGAGGCGGAGGCCCTCCAGCAGCGGGCCGGCACCGCGGCGCAGCGCCCGCTCCACCTCGCCGGAGGGGACCGCCGCGTCGACGACGAGCGCGACGTCCTGCTTCACGGGCGGGTACGCGACGACGGGGCGTGCGCGCCGGGGCCCCGGGCGGGCCGCGAGCAGCGGCTCGAGGTCGAGCTCCAGGGCGACCGTCCGGGCGGGCAGCTCGAGGGCGGCGACGACGCGCGGCGCGAGCTCGCCGGCATGACCGACGACCTCGGCCTCCCCCGCGCCCGTCCCGGCCACCCGCAGCGCCACGCAGCGGCCGGGGTGGAAGGGGGCCCGTCCGGGGTCGGCCACCGGCTCGAGCGGGACGCCCAGCGCCTCGCCGACGAGCAGCGCCACCTCGACGGCGTCGCGGGCGTCGGCGGTGCGGCCGGGGCCCTCCCAGCCTCGGGGCGCCCGGGCCCCGGACAGCAGGGCCGCCACGTGGAGCGGCTGGGGCGGCACGGCGTCGCGCACCGCCCGCTCCTCCTGCGCGCTCGGCCGGCCGTCCGTCCCGGGGCGTGGCGCCGGGCTCCGTCGCCCCGCCGGCCCGGGCAGGACGACGGGCGCCACCTCGACGAGCGCCACGTCCTCGACGCCGCGGCCGACGTTGCGGCGCAGGACGTCGACGAGCGTGGCCAGCAGGCTCGTGCGCAGCAGCGGCGCCTCCTCGCGCAGCGGGTTGGCCACCCGCAGCGCGACGCGGCGCTCGTCCCCCTCGGGCAGCCCGAGCTCGTCCGCCCGACCGGGCGCGGTGAAGACGTCGGCCTGCACCTCGACCAGCCCGGCCTCGGCGAGGACGCGGGCCAGCGACCGGACGGCGCGCCGGCGCGGGGAGAGCCCGCCGAGCCGCGAGCCCGTCGTCCCGGGCCGGGCACGGGGCAGCACCGACGGGACGCGGTCGTAGCCGTCGAGCCGGGCGACCTCCTCGACGAGGTCCGCGGCCTGGAGCAGGTCGGGGCGCCAGGCCGGGGGGCGCACGGAGAGCACCTCGGCGCCCGCGTCCGCCACCTCGCAGCCGACCTGCTCGACCAGCGCGACCACCCGCTCGGGCGGGTACGGGACGCCGACGAGGCGGGCCGGCTCCCCCACGGGCAGCCGGACCCACGGCCGCTCCCGCGGGGCGCCGACGTCGGTGAGGCCGTCCTCGGCCGCCCCGCCGCCGTGGCGGACGAGGAGGTCGACGGCGAGCTGGGACGCCGCGGCGGTCGCGGCGTCGTCGACGCCGCGCTCGAAGCGGCGGCTCGCCTCGCTCGGCAGCCGGTGCCGCCGCGCCGTCCGGGCGACCGAGACGGGGTCGAAGCACGCGGCCTCGAGCACGAGGTCGCGGGTGGAGGCCGTGACCTCCGTGCCGGCGCCGCCCATCACGCCCGCCAGGCCCACGGCCCGGGCGCCGTCCTCGCCGTCCGCGACGACGAGGTCCTCCGGGTGCAGCGCACGGTCGACGCCGTCGAGCGTGGTGAGCCGCTCGCCGGGGCGGGCGCGCCGAACGGTGACCGGGCCGTCGAGCGCCGCGGCGTCGTAGGCGTGCAGCGGCTGGCCGACGAGGAGCATGACGTAGTTGGTCACGTCGACCGCCAGCGAGACCGGGCGCACCCCGGCCTGGACGAGCCGGCGACGCAACCACCACGGCGAGGGGGCCGCCGCGTCCACCCCGCGCACGGTGCGGGCCGTGAACCGGGTCGCCCCGGGGCGGCCGTCGAGCGGCGCCCCGTCGGCGAGGACCACGGCGCGCCCACCGGGCGCCGCCGGGACGGCGACGCCCTCCAGCGGGTCGCGGAAGGCGCGCGCGACGTCGAGCCGGCGGCCGTGGGCGAGCTCGCGGCCGAGGCCGCGCACGCTGAGGCAGTAGCCGCGGTCGGGGGTGACGTTGACCTCGACGACGCGGTCGTCGAGCCCCAGCAGCGCCAGGGCGTCGTCGCCGGGACGCGCGTCGGCGGCGGCCTGGCCGAGCAGCTCGCCGAGCACGACGATGCCCGAGGACTCCTCGCCGAGCCCCAGCTCGGCGGCCGAGCAGATCATCCCGTCCGAGACGTGCCCGTAGGTCCTGCGCGCCGCGATGGCGAAGCCGCCCGGCAGCACGGCGCCCGGCAGGCTGACCACGACGAGGTCGCCGGCGCCGAAGTTCTGCGCGCCGCAGACGATCCCGCGCGGCGCGTCCTCGCCGACGTCCACGGAGCACCAGTGGATGGTCTTCCCGTTCTTCTGGGGCTCGGGCTCGGCCGAGACCACCCGGCCGACGACGACGGGGCCGGTGACGTCCCCGCCGTGCAGCCCCTCCTCCTCGAGGCCGACCCGCACGAGCGCGGCGGCCACGCCGCGCGCGGTCGCCTCCGGGCCCTCGGCGGGCACCTCGACGTCGGCGACCTCCGCGAGCCAGCTGACCGGGACGCGCATCAGACCTCGCTCCCGAGCCGGCGGCTGAAGCGGACGTCGCCCTCGACCATGTCGCGCATGTCCCCCACGCCGTTGCGGAACATCAGCGCCCGCTCGATGCCCATCCCGAAGGCGAAGCCGGAGTAGCGCTCCGGGTCGACGCCGGCGGCCCGCAGGACGGCGGGGTTGACCATCCCGCAGCCGCCCCACTCGATCCAGGCCGTGCCTCCGCAGGTGCGGCACGGCGCCGCCTCCTCGTCGGCCGCCCCGTCCGCCGCGACGACCGGCGCGCCGGCGTCCGCCTCGGCCGCCGTGGCGGCGCCGGCGGCGTCACCCGCACGGGGGGCGAGGCCGGTGCCCGCGCAGACCGGGCAGCGCACGTCCATCTCGGCGCTGGGCTCGGTGAAGGGGAAGTAGTTGGGCCGCAGGCGCGTCGTCGTGCCCTCGCCGAGCACGGCGACGACGAGCGCGTCGAGGACACCCCGCAGGTGCGCCATCGTCAGGTGCTCGTCGACGGCGAGGCCCTCGACCTGGGTGAAGACGGGCGTGTGCGTGGCGTCGAGCTCGTCCGTGCGGAAGACGCGCCCCGGGACGGCGACGTAGAGCGGCGCACCGTGCTCGAGCAGCGCCCGCGCCTGCACGGGCGAGGTGTGGGTGCGCAGCACGAGGCCGTCCTCCGGCGGGTCGACGACGAAGGTGTCCTGCATCTGGCGGGCGGGGTGGTCCGGCCCGAAGTTCAGGGCGTCGAAGTTGAACCACTCGGCCTCGACCTCGGGCCCCTCGAGGACACCCCACCCGAGCCCGGTGAAGAAGTCCTCGACGTCCTCGACCAGCAGGGCCAGCGGGTGGCGCGCCCCGCGCGGGCGGCGCGACGTCGGCTGCGTGAGGTCCTGCGCCTCGGTGACCAGGACGGCGGCGTCCCGCTCCGCCTCGAGCACCTCGCGCCGCTCGGCGACCGCGGCGGACACCCGGCGCCGGGCCCCGCCCACGGCCCGGCCGGCCGCCGCCTTCTGCGCGCCCGGCAGCGACCCGATCGCGCGGTTCGCGAGCGCCAGCGGGCTCCGGTCGCCGGTGTGCACCCGCGACGTCGCCGTGAGCGCGTCCAGGTCCCCCGCGGCGGCCACGGCGTCGAGGGCGGCCTGCGCGGCCACCTCGACGGCGTCGCCGTCGGTCGGGTCGACCCCGGCGGCGTCACCGGGGAGATCGGCGTCGCCGGGGAGATCGGTGCTGCCGGGGGGATCGGTGTCGTCGGTCGCGGGCACGGCCGGGAGTCTAGGGAAGGGCGCGGGACGGGGCCGACGCCCGCGGGCCCGCCCTCACAGGTCGGGGTGCAGCCCTGCCGTCGGGTCCCCCGCCGGCAGGGCGAGCACGAAACGGGCCCCGCCGAGGTCCGAGCGCCGGACGACGATCCGCCCCCCGTGGGCCTCGACGAGGCCGCGGACGACGTAGAGGCCGAGGCCGGTGCCGCCCCGGCTCTCACCGCGCCAGAACTTGGTGAAGACGAGCGGGATGTGGGCCTCGGCGATCCCGGCGCCGCCGTCCTCGACGCAGACGACGACGGCGTCCGCCTGCGGGGAGGCCGCGTCGTCGAGGTGCTCCGCAGTGAGGGGGCCGGTACCGAGGGAGAGCCGCACCGGCCCGTCCCCGTGCCGGACCGCGTTCTCGACGAGGTTGGCGAGCACCTGGTCGAGGCGGTCGTGGTCGGCCCAGACCTCCGGCAGCGCCCCGGGGTCGGGGACCCGCACCTCGATCCTCGCCGGGTCGAGGCCGGAGGCGACCGCCCGCTCCGCGTGCCCGCGCAGCACCGCCGCCAGGTCCACCGGGAGCGTGCGCACCTCCAGGCGCCCCGCGTCGATCCTGGAGATGTCGAGGAGCTCGGTGATGAGCCGGGTCACGCGGTCGGCGTCGTGCTCGACCGTGCGCAGCATGAGCTGCTTCTGCTCGTCGCTGAAGCGGTCCCAGCGGCGCAGCAGCGTGGAGGTGAAGCCCTTCACGCTCGTCAGGGGCGAGCGCAGCTCGTGCGCGACGGTGGCGATGAGGCCCGCGTGGTCCTGCTCGGCCCGGCGGCGCGCGGCGGTGGGCCGCACGGACAGGACCACCCGGCTCACCGGCCGGCCCCGACCGGGGCGCACGTAGCGCGCGGTGACGAGCACCTCCCGCCCCCCGGGCAGCACGAGCAGCCGCTCGCGGTGCCCGCGCCGGGTCGCGAGGCCGGACCACGGGTCGGTGCACGCCCACCACCGTCGTCCCGACGTGTCCTGCCAGGGCAGGCCCTCGCGCACGTCGCGGCCGAGGAGGTCGGCGGCCGGGACGCCGAGGACCCGCTCCGCCTCGGCGGTGACGACCACGGCGCGGGCGTCGGCGTCCGCGACGACCAGGCCGTCGGGCAGGTCCTCGGGGTCGAGCAGGACCGGCACCGGGCTCACGGCGCGCCCACGGACCCGGCCGCCCGCGGACCGGCGTCGGCGCGCAGGCGCCGGTGCGCGCGCGCCGCGGCGTAGAGGCAGACCGTCGCGGCCGTGGCGAGGTTGAGGCTCTCGGCGCGGCCGTGGATGGGCACCCGGACGACGGCGTCCGCGAGGGCACGCTGCTCCGCCGACAGGCCCTGGGCCTCGGTGCCGAAGAGCCACGCCACGGGGCCGGCCAGCGGGCCGGTCCTGCGCTCGGCCTCGTCGGCGAGGTCGTCCAGGTCCGCGGGGCCGTCGCCGTCGGCGGCGAGCACGGCGGCGCCGCACGCCCGCAGCGACGCCACCGTCTCGCCGAGGTCCGCGCCGACGACCACGTCCACGTGGAAGAGGCTGCCGGCGGTGGAGCGGACGCACTTGGGGTTGTGCACGTCGACGCTGCCGGCGCTCAGCACGACCGCCCCGGCCCCCGCGGCGTCCGCCGCGCGCAGCACGGCCCCCGCGTTGCCCGGGTCGCGCACCTCGGCGAGGACGGCGACGAGGGCGGGCCGGCGCGCCAGCGCCGTCGCGAGGGGGACGTCCACCGGCCGGCACACGGCGACGAGCCCCTGCGGGGTCACGGTGTCCGCCATCTCGGCCAGCACCTCCGCGGTGCAGGGGCGGACCACCGTGCCGGCCGCGAGGGCGTCGGCGACGACGTCCTCGTGGCGGGCCAGCGCCTCGACCGTCCCGTAGACCTCCCGCGCCGCCACGGTCCCGGACGGACCGGGCCGCACCGCCTCGCGCACCGCCTGCGGCCCCTCGGCGAGGAAGAGGCCGGCCCGGACGCGCGAGGGGCGCCCCGCGAGCCGCCGCACCGACCGCACCCGCTCGGAGCGGGGGTTGGTCAGCACGTCGGCGTCGGGGCGCCCCTGCACGGCGTGCGCGCGGGAGGACGACCGGTCGGGCGTCCTCACGGGGTCGGCCTCAGGCCGCGGCCGCGCCGGACGCAGCCGGCTGCGCCGGCACGTTGGCCCGCGACAGCTCGACGAGCGCCGCGAAGGCCGCCTCGTCGTTGACGGCCATCTCCGCGAGCATGCGGCGGTCCACCTCGACGCCCGCGGCCTTGAGCCCCTGGACGAACCGGTTGTAGGTCATGCCGTGGGCGCGGGCCCCCGCGTTGATCCGCTGGATCCACAGCCGGCGGAAGTCCCCCTTGCGCGCCTTGCGGTCGCGGTAGGAGTACACCAGCGAGTGGGTGACCTGCTCCTTGGCCTTGCGGTACAGCCGCGAGCGCTGGCCGCGGTAGCCGCTGGCGCGCTCGAGGGTCTCCCGGCGCTTCTTCTGGGCGTTGACGGCCCTCTTGACGCGTGCCACTGACGTGCTCCTCGTGTCGTCCGGGCCCGGGGGCCGCGGGTCCGCGCGACGGCCGCAGGGCCGTCACCACCGGCCGCTGGCGGCCCGGTGCTGCGGGGTGTGCTGGTGGGTGCGTCCCTCGCGAGGGACGCGGGTGCCGGGCGCTGCCGCCCGGCCGTGGTCGGCCGCGGTCAGCGCCCGAGCAGCCGGCGGGCCCTCTTCGCGTCGGCCCCGCTGACCTCGACGTCGCCCGCGAGGCGGCGCGTCACCCGCGAGGGCTTGCCCTCGAACAGGTGGCGACGGCCGGCGCGCTCGCGCATGACCTTGCCGGTGCCGGTGAGGCGCAGGCGCTTCTTGGCGCCGCTGTGGGTCTTGTTCTTCGGCATGCCGCCGTCTCTCCTCGGTGCTGCGTCGGGCCGTGCGCGCTCCTGGTGCGGGCGCACGGCGCCCCCGGTCCCCCGGGGGCGGTGCGGGTGGTGCTGGTCTCGCCGGCCGGCCGGGATCAGGCCTGCTGCTCGGCCGTCTCCTGCTCGGCCGCGGGGGCCGCGTCCGCCGGCTGCTCCGGGGCCTGCTCCGGAGCCGCCGCGGCCTCCGGGGCGTCCCGGCGCCGACGCTGCTCGGCACGGGCCTCGGCCTTCTTCCGGTGCGGGCCGATGACCATGACCATGTTGCGGCCGTCCTGGGTGGGCGCGCTCTCGACCGAGCCCAGCTCCTCGACGTCGCCGGCCATCCGCTGCAGGAGCCGGTAGCCCATCTCCGGGCGGGACTGCTCACGCCCGCGGAACATGATCATGACCTTGACCTTGTCGCCCGCGGACAGGAACTTCTCGGCCTGGCCCTTCTTGGTGGCGTAGTCGTGCGGGTCGATCTTCAGGCGCAGGCGGACGGTCTTGAGCACCGTGTTGGCCTGGTTCTTGCGCGCCTCGCGCGCCTTCATGTCGGCCTCGTACTTGAACTTGCCGAAGTCCATGAGCTTGCAGACGGGCGGTCGCGCCTGCGGGGCGACCTCGACCAGGTCGAGGTCGGCCTCCTGGGCGAGACGGAGGGCGTCCTCGACGCGGACGATCCCGACCTGCTCCCCTCCGGGTCCGACGAGCCGGACCTCGGGGACGCGGATCCGGTCGTTGATGCGCGGTTCGCTGATGTGCTGCTCCTCGTCGTGCGGTCCGGTGCCGTCCCACGCCGCGGGGCGGACCCCCGGGCCGTGGTCGCGTCGGCGGTGACGTCCCACCCGGGGTTCCGGTTGCCCGTGGACGCCCTCGCAGGAGGGCGCGCCACGGGGCGCACGCACCGGCAGCCGCCGGGCGGACCGGGACCCGGCCACCGCTCCGGCCGGGGGCCGGGGGTCGCGATCGGGTGGGAGGGTGTCCTCCGCTTGGCGTCCTCTCCCGGGCACCAGCCGGAGGCGGGCGCTCGGTCGAGGTCGGTCTGCGTGCCAGGCTAGCAGCCGTGGACCCGCAGACCCCAGCCCACGAGGCCCCGAGCCCCGACACCCCCGCCGCAGAGCCCGCCGCCACCGCAGGGGGAGCGCTCGCCGAGGGGACCGGTGGGCCCTCGGCGGTCCGGGACATCGCCGAGGTGCCGGCCGTCGAGGTCATCACCACCGCCGCGGTCCACCTCATGAGCGCCGCAGCCGTCAAGTGCGGGCTCGCGGAGGACGCCGAGGCCGCCGGGCACCTCGACCTCGCGGAGGCGCGCGTGCTCATCTCCGCCCTCGCGGGCCTGGTGACCACCGCCGCGCCGGACATCGGCAACCAGCACGCGCGGGCGCTGCGCGACGGCCTGCGGTCCCTGCAGCTGGCCTTCCGCGAGGCCTCCACGGTGCCGGACGCCCCCGGTGACGGCCCGGGCGAGCGCCTCACCGGACCGGTCCGCTGACCGCGCGTCCTGCCCGCGGCCACGTCCCGCGCTTGACGGGTTCCAGACTGGGTGGTCCGCTGGCGTCGTGAGCGCCCCCGCCAGCACCTCCGCGAGCGCAGCGGGGGCCCCCCTCCCGGCGGCCGAGCGCCTGCGCGCCGCGGGCCTGCGCGCCACCGCCCCGCGCGTCGCGGCCCTGGGCGTCCTCGCCGAGCAGCCGCACGCCGACGCCGACGACGTGGCGCGCGGCGTGCGCGCCCGCATCGGCCGCGTCTCCACCCAGGCGGCGTACGACGTCCTCCACGCGCTGGTCGGCGCGGGCCTCGTCCGGCGGATCGAGCCCGCCGGCTCGCCCGCCCTCTTCGAGCTGCGGGTGGGCGACAACCACCACCACCTCGTCTGCCGGTCCTGCGGCGAGGTCCGGGACGTCGACTGCGCCGTCGGCGCGGCGCCGTGCCTCGTGCCGGCGGCCGACGGCACGGGCTTCGCCGTCGACGAGGCCGAGGTCATCTACTGGGGCACCTGCGCCCGGTGCGCCGCCGCCTGAGCCCACCTGGGCACCGTCTGCACGCGGCCTGCGAAGGCCCGGCCGCGAGGTGCGGGCGGGGTCCCTGTGGCACATCGTGGGACGTGAACCGGGTCGAGCAGCACGGCCCGTGACGGACACGTACCGACCCGGAGGAGCACCATGACGACCGAGGCCACCTGGACCACCGACAACGCCGGCATCCCCGTCGCCAGCGACGAGCACTCGATGACCCAGGGCCCCGGCGGGGGGACCCTCCTCCAGGACCACTACGTCATCGAGAAGATGGCGCAGTTCAACCGGGAGCGCGTCCCCGAGCGGGTGGTGCACGCCAAGGGCGGCGGCGCCTTCGGCACCTTCGAGGTGACCGGCGACGTCAGCCGGTACACCCGGGCGGCGCTGTTCCAGCCCGGGACCACGACCCGGATGCTGGCGCGCTTCTCCACCGTCGCGGGCGAGCAGGGGACGCCGGACACCTGGCGGGACCCCCGCGGCTTCGCGCTGAAGTTCTACACGACCGAGGGCAACTACGACCTCGTCGGCAACAACACCCCCGTGTTCTTCGTCAAGGACGCCATGAAGTTCCAGGACTTCATCCGGTCGCAGAAGCGGCTGCCGGACACGGGGCTCCGCAGCAACGACATGCAGTGGGACTTCTGGACGCTCTCCCCCGAGAGCGCGCACCAGGTCGTCGTGCTCATGGGCGACCGCGGGGTGCCGCGCACGTGGCGGCACATGAACGGCTACGGCTCCCACACCTTCCAGTGGATGAACGCCGACGGCGAGGCCTTCTGGGTCAAGTACCACCTCAAGACCGACCAGGGCAGCGAGTTCCTCGAGCAGGACGAGGCCGACCGGGTCGCGGGCGCCAGCCCCGACCACCATCGGCAGGACCTCTTCGCGTCGATCGCCGAGGGCGACTTCCCGAGCTGGACCATGTACGTCCAGGTGATCCCGCTCGCCGAGGCGGAGGGCTACCGGCACAACATCTTCGACGTCACGAAGACTGTGTCGCAGAAGGACTACCCGCTCGTCGAGGTGGGCCGGATGACCCTGGACACCAACCCGGAGAACTTCCACGCGCAGATCGAGCAGGCGGCGTTCGACGTCAGCAGCATGGTGCCCGGCGTCGGGCCGAGCCCCGACAAGATGCTCATGGGCCGGATGTTCAGCTACGCCGACGCGCACCGCTACCGGATCGGGACGAACTACACGCAGCTGCCGGTCAACGCGCCGCAGGCCCCGCTCGGCACGTACGCCAAGGAGGGGTCCATGGCGTACCGCTGGAACGACCCGAGGACGCCCGTGTACCAGCCGAGCAGCTACGCGGGCCCGCAGGCCGACCCGCAGCGCTCCGGCGAGACCCCGGGGTGGGAGGCGGGCGGCCGGACCGCCCGCAGCGCCTACGTCGACCACGCCGCGGACGACGACTGGAGCCAGCCGGGCACGCTCGTCCGTGACGTCATGGACGACGACGCGCGCACGCGGCTCGTGACGAACGTCTCGGGGCACCTCCTCAACGGGGTGACCGACCCGGTGCTCGAGCGCGCCTTCGAGTACTGGCGGAACATCGACAAGGAGACGGGCGACCGGATCGAGGAGGCGGTGCGCGAGCAGAAGCCCGCCTCGGCGCCGACGACCAGCGCGTCCCCGACGGCCCCGGGCGACGAGGCCGCCAAGCGCTGACGTCGCCGACGCGACGAGGGCCCCGGGAGCGACGGCTCCCGGGGCCTTCGTACGTCCGGCTCGCTGCGTCGCGTGCGCTCAGCCCGCGCGCAGCCGGGCGAGCGCCCGCTCCTCGGCGGGGATCCGGACCAGCAGGAGCAGGGCCGCGTTGAGCACGGTGAAGACGAGAGCGGTCACCCACGCGGTGTGGACGAGGGGCAGCGCGACGCCCTCGACCGCGACGACGACGTAGTTGGGGTGCCGCAGCCACCGGTAGGGGCCCCGCACCACGCGCCGCATGCCCGGGACGACGACGACCCGGGTGTTCCACTGCCGCCCGAGGGTCGCGACGACCCAGCCCCGGGTCGCCTCGGTGAGGACGAGGAGCACCAGCGCGGTCCAGCCGAGGAGCGGCACGAAGGGCCGGTCGGCGACGAGGACCTCGACGACGCACGCGAGGAGCAGCCCCGTGTGCAGGGCGACCATGACGGGGAAGTGCCCCCGGCCGGTCTCGAAGCCTCCGCGCCGCAGCGCCCAGGCGAGGTTGCGGCGCGAGATCGCCAGCTCGACCAGGCGCTCGACCCCGACGAGGACGACGAGGACGACGTAGAGGGCGGCGCTCACGCAGCCACCGCGGCCTCGGCCGCCGGCCACCGCAGGAGCACGAGCTCGGCGCAGAACCCGGGGCCCATGGCGAACATCAGGGCGTGGTCGCCCTCGGCGGGCGGCTGCGCCAGGGTCTCGGCGAGGACGTGGAGCACCGACACCGAGGACATGTTGCCGTTGGCGGCGAGGTTGTCCCACGAGCGGGCCAGTGCGTCGCCGGGCAGCCCGAGGACCTCGGTCACGGCGTCGAGCACCTTCGGCCCGCCGGGGTGCGCCACCCAGCGCGCCACGTCGTCCGTGCGCAGGTGGTGGCTCTCGAGGAAGCCCTCGACGTCCTCCGCGAGGTACCGGCGGACGACGTCGGTGACGCTCGTCGTCAGCACGATGCGGAAGCCGCTGCCGCCGACGTCCCAGCCCATCACGCCGGCGGTGTCGGGGTAGAAGCGGCTGCGGGCCCCCACGACCTCCGGACCGGGGAGGCCGAGCGCCGCCGCCCGACGGTCGCCGATCACGACGACGGCCGCGGCGCCGTCGCCGAAGAGCCCCGAGGCGACGAGGTTCGCCGTCGAGAGGTCGTCGTGCTGCACCGTCAGCGAGCAGAGCTCGACGCCGAGGAGCACCGCGACGGCGTCGGGGTCCCCCTTCAGGAGGTCGTGCACGCGGGCGACCCCCGCGGCGCCGGCGACGCAGCCGAGCCCGAAGAGCGGGAGCCGGCGCACGTCCGGCCGCAGGCCGAGCGGCTCGACGAGGCGGGCGTCCAGCGACGGCGCCGCGACCCCCGTCGTGCTGGCCAGGACGAGGAGGTCCACGTCCGCCGGGACCAGCCCGACCCGGTCGAGGGCCTCCCGGACGGCCCGCTCCCCGAGCTCGAGGCCGACGCGGACGTAGGCGTCGTTCGCGGCGCGGAAGCCGTCGAGCGCCGGGTAGTCCTCCAGCGGTAGCGCCAGGTGCCGCTCCCGGACCCCGGTGTTGCCGTGCAGGCGGTGCAGGAGCGCCCGGCGCGGGCCGTCGAGCGCGCCGGAGCGGGAGATGACCTGCGCGAAGGTGTCGGTGATACGGGCCTGGGGGTCCGTGCGGTCCGGCACCGCGGTGCCGACCGAGACGATGCGGGACATGCGGTAGGGCTCCCTCGCTGCAGCGGCGCTCGCGGTGCGCGGCGCGCCCCATCGTGCGGTGCCCCCGCGTGTGCGCGCGCGGCAGGGGGTGCCCCGTGCCCGCCGGTGGGCTCAGCCCACCCGCACCGGCGCGGCGCCCTCGACCTCGACGACGTCCCCGCGGGCGAGCTGCCGCCCGCGACGGACCTCGACCTCGCCGTTCACGCGGACGACGCCGGCGGCGAGCGCCTCCTTGGCGTCGGCACCGGTCTCGACGAGGGAGGCGAGCTTGAGCAGCTGCCCCAGCCGGATGTGCCCGTCCGTCGGCACCGCCGCGGCGCCCTCGCCACCCGTCGTCCCCGCGCCCCCGGCACCCGTGCTGCTGCGCTCACCGGCCATGCCCGCAGTGTGCTCCACCGTCGGGGGAGCACGCGGGCGACGGGAGCACCGGCAGGGCCGCGGGTGTTGGGGGGTGCGTGCTCGACGTGCCGATCTCCCTGCTCGACCGGGCCCGCACGCGGGTCGGCGAGCCCGATGCCCGGGCGCTGACCGGGGTCCTCGAGCGGGCCCGGGACGCGGAGCGCCTCGGGCTGCACCGCCTCTGGGTGGCCGAGCACCACGCCGTCCCGGGCCTCGCCGGGTCCGCGCCCGCCGTGCTGGCGGCGGCCGTGCTGGGGGTGACGTCCCGGCTGCGGGTCGGCACCGCCGGCGTCATGCTCCCCCACCACGCCCCGCTCGTCGTCGCCGAGCAGCTCGCGACCGTGGCCGCTCTGCACCCGGGCCGGGTCGACGTCGGCGTCGGCCGCTCCCCCGGCTTCACGGCGCCGGTCCGCCGGGCGCTGCGCCGCGGCCCGGCGGAGCCCGCCACCGCCGAGGACCCCGCCGCGGCCGACGACACCTTCGCGGCCGACGTCGCCGAGCTTCGTGACCACCTGGCGGGCCGGGCGGCCGTGACGTCGCGCCCGCAGGTGGGGCCCCTGCCGCTGCTGGTGCTCGCGACCGGCGGCGGTCTGCGCGTCGCGGCCCGCCTGGGCCTGCCGGTGGTCGTCGGCGGCCCCCTCGTCGCGGCCCTGCTCGGCGAGGACGCCGGGGCGGCGGCACGGGCCCGAGAGGCCCTCGCGGACTACCGGAGATCCTTCCGACCTGCCGAGGACGCCGGGGCGGTCGACCGACCCGCGGTGCTGCTCGCCGTCGACGTCCTCCTGGCCGACGACGAGCGCGAGGCGGCCGACCTGGCGCTGCCGGAGGCGTGGGCCAGGGCCGAGGCGCGCTCCACGGGCAGCTTCCCGCCCCTGCGGCCCGTCGCGGAGCTGCGGCGGCGGACGGCCACCGGCGCCGTGCGACGGCACCTGGACCACGCGCTCGCCGCGGTGGTGACCGGGACGCCGGACGACGTCGCGGGACGGCTGCAGCGGGTCGTGGGCACCGCCGGGGCGGCCGAGCTCGTCGCCACCTCCAGCACGGCGGACCGGCGGGCGCTGGCCCGCTCCGACACGCTGCTCGCCGCCCTGGCCCGTCGCGGGCCCGACCGCAGCCCGCCGCGCTGACCCCCGCCCGCTGCCCCTCGTCGTCGGCCTCCCCGCGGCGCGCGCCGCCCGACGACGAGGGCCTCCGCGGCCGGCCCGAGGACGACGAGAGCCCGCCCCCCGGTGCGGGGGACGGGCTCTGCTCTCGCGCGGAGGTCGGCGCGTCAGTCGCTGCTGATCTGGAGCCGGAAGCGGTCGCGGCCGGTGTGCATCTCCCAGAGGTGCTGGGCCAGCACGGCCGGGTCCTTCTCGTCGTCGCCCTCGACGATCTGGCCGCCGATGACGAGCTGGGCGACGTGGATGCCCTCCTCGCCCAGCTTCTCGTGCAGCAGCTGGAGGTAGGCGGCCTGGCCGGCGAAGGCGACGCTCGTGCCGGTGACGGCCTGGCCCGGCGTCACGGCGGAGCCCCCGTTGACGAAGAGGAAGGTGCCCTTGCCCTCCCCGAGGAAGCGCATGCCCGGCAGGACCTGGTGCACGGCGGCGACGGGGCCGTAGATCGAGAACTCCACCGGCCCGCGCAGGTCCTCCGGCGTCGTCTCGAGGACGGGGCGCATGAAGTCCTTCTGGGGCAGCGGCTGGTACTGCAGCACCTCGATCGGGCCGAGCTCGGCGGTCGCGCGCTCGAGGGCGCTGCTGATCGACGCCGGGTCCCGCACGTCGGCGGCGAAGCCCTTGGCGTGGATCCCGTCCTTCCCGAGGTCGTCGGCGAGCGTGTCGACGTGGGACTGCGTGCGGGAGATCAGCGCGACGGAGAAGCCCTCCGACCCGAAACGGCGTGCGACAGCGGCGCCGAGGCCGCGCCCTGCTCCGATGATGGCGATGGTGGTCATGCCCGTGGCCAACCGGTGGGCCCACCGGGCTGTTCCGGGCGCCGCTCAGCCCTCGTCCGCCGTCGGAGCAGCGGTGCCGCAGCACGGCTCAGGCGGGCACCACGCGGAGCTCGAGGGAGTCGACGGCCTGCGCGACGACGTCGGCGGCCGCGAGGCGCTGCTGGACGCGGGCCAGCAGCGCGTCGAGCGCCGCCCGGTCCAGGCCGGGGGCGCACGCGAGCACCACCGCGGTCTCGGCCCGGCGGCCGCGCTCGAGCCGCGCCGCGGCGACGGCCGCCTCGCCGGCCACGGCCGCGCGGAGGACGCCGGCGACGTCCTGCCGCTCCCAGGACGGCACCCACGGCTGCTGCCGGGCCAGCGCCTCGACCGCGGGCCGGGGCACGACGAACGGACGCTCCGCGCCGGGGTCGAGCAGCAGGAGCGCGCAGCCCTCGCCGGCCGCGGACAGCGCCGCCCGCTCCACCTCGGCCGGCACCGGCCGGGCGTCCGCGCGCCAGGCCGCGAGCGCGGCCGTGGACGTGAAGACGGGCAGCGCCCGGCGCCCGTCCGGCGCGGTGAGCGTGACGACGGCCATGTCGGCGCCCGCGTCGCCGCCCTCCGCCGTCGGCTCCCCGCCGGCGGCGACGGCCACCACCGGCACGAAGACGCGCGTGCCGGCGAGCGCGGCCACGACGCCGGCCGGACCGTGCTCGTCGCGGGCGTCGAGAGCCGCGACGACCGCGGGGTCCGCCGTGCCGTCGTCCCCGGCGAAGGGGCTCGGCGTCAGCGTCCGGCCCGCCCACGGGACGCCGCCGGAGTCGGCGCCGCCCGGGACGCCATGGCCGGCGGGGGTCACGGCCGCCCGGCGACGTCCAGCGCCTCGGCGAGGGTGAAGGCACCGGCGTAGAGCGCCTTGCCGACGATGGCGCCCTCGACGCCGGCGGGCACGAGCGCCCGGAGCACGGCGAGGTCGTCCAGGCTCGACACGCCCCCGGAGGCGACGACCGGTCGGTCGGTGGCCGCGCAGACCTGCTCCAGCAGAGCGGTGTTCGGCCCCTGCAAGGTCCCGTCCTTCGTCACGTCGGTCACGACGTAGCGGGCACACCCGTCGGCGTCCAGGCGCGCCAGCACCTCCCAGAGGTCCCCGCCCTCCTGCGTCCAGCCGCGGGCGGCCAGGGTCGTGCCCCGGACGTCGAGGCCGACGGCGACGCGGTCGCCGTGCTCGCCGATCGCCCGACGGGTCCAGGCCGGGTCCTCCAGCGCGGCCGTGCCGAGGTTGACGCGGCGGCACCCCGTGGCGAGGGCCCGTTCGAGGGAGGCGTCGTCGCGGATGCCGCCGGAGAGCTCGACGGCCACGTCGAGGCGCCCGACGACGTCGGCGAGCAGGTCGGCGTTGGAGCCCCGGCCGAAGGCGGCGTCGAGGTCGACGAGGTGGACCCACTCCGCGCCGCCCTCCTGCCAGGCCAGCGCCGCCGCGAGCGGGTCGCCGTAGCGGGTCTCGGAGCCGGCCTCTCCCTGGACGAGGCGGACGGCCTGGCCGTCCGCGACGTCGACGGCGGGCAGCAGCTGCAGGCGGTCGGCGGCCGCGGCGCCGTCGGCCCGGGAGGGCTCGGCGGAGGCGGCGTCGGGCGTCGTGGTCACCGGCCCATCCTGGCAGCCCGCCGCGGCGGACCGGTCAGCGCGAGAGCGCGTACGGCACGAGGTAGAGGCCCGCGGCGACCAGCGAGACCAGCGCCAGGACCCCGACCACGACGGCGCCGCGCCGCACGCCCTGACGGCCGAGCGACAGCATGCCGCCGAGCAGGAAGGCCGCGAGGACGGCGAGGACGAGACCGAGGACGAGGTCGCTCACGCCGGGCCCCTCGCCGTCCCGACCGCGTCGTCGAGCGAGGCGACCCAGCGGCGGAGCAGTCGCTGGCCGGCGTCGCCCGACTTCTCGGGGTGGAACTGGGTGGCCGACAGCGGGCCGTCCTCGACGGCGGCGACGAAACGCACGCCGTGCTCGGCCCAGGTGACCCGGGCGCTCGCCGGCCCCGTCCAGCGCTGCACGGCGAAGGAGTGGACGAAGTAGTAGCGCTCGTCGGGGTCGGGCTCCGCCCCGAAGAGCGTCGACCCGGCCGGCGCCTCGACGGTGTTCCACCCCATGTGCGGGACGACGCCGCTGGGGAGCCGGGCGACGTCACCCGGCCACAGGCCGAGACCCGCTGCGGCGGAGGCCTCGTCGGCCGCGTGCTCGAGCCCGCGGCCGAACAGCACCTGCAGGCCGACGCACACGCCGAGCACGGGCCGCCCCGCGGCCAGGCGCTCCGCGACGACCTCGTGGCCGCCCACCGCGCGCAGGTCGCGCGCCACGGCCGCGAAGGCCCCCACGCCGGGGACGACGAGCCCGTCGGCGGCCAGGGCGGCGCCCCGGTCCCCCGTCAGCGTCACGTGCGCCCCCGTCGCCTCGAGCGCCCGGACGGCCGACCGGACGTTGCCGGAGCCGTGGTCGAGGACGACGACGCGCGGGGAGGCCACGTTCTCGAGCCTAGAGGCGGCAAGGGCACGGGTGGGCCCGTGGGCTTTGGTCCGAGCCTCGCTCATGACCCGGCGGGTCAGCTCCAGCGTCTCGCGGTCAAGTCACCACCGGTGGTTCATGATCTCGTCGGGACGCTGAGGTCGAAGGGATACGGCCGTCGCCGACGGCTCCGTCGCTGCTTCACATGGCCCGCGTCCACCGGGACGGCTCTCCGGGCGGGTCAGACATCCCAGGGGCTGGGGATGTCAAGCGGCGGCC
>NZ_JBBIAA010000036.1:0-26609 GCF_037482545.1 Pseudokineococcus basanitobsidens
CACCCCAGGTCGGGGCGTCTCACCTCAGCCTGCCAGGGAGGGCCTGCCCGCCCGGCGGTGTGACAGGGCGGGCGTAGAGCGCCCTGCCTCCGATGTGATGGAGGTCAGGCTTGACGGAGCGGTCGACGCCGGGGCCGGTCGCGCCGTAGTGGGCTGGGCCGTCCTGGTGGGTGATGTCCCAGGCGGTGTCCGGCACGTCGATGTCGCCGAGTCCATCGCTGTGGGTGGCGCCGATGGTCAGTGCGTTGAGGGCGTCGCCTGGAGGGAGGATGCCTCGCAGCAGTGCGGCGTCGTAGACGGACCGAAGCACGGCGGATCGCGCCGAATCGGCGGTGCTGATGGCATCGGCCGGGATCGTGAGTGGGCCGAGGTGGTTGCCGGCGCTGACGATGAACAGCAGGTTGTAGGAGTGGGCCAGCCAGTCGAGTAGCCGTCCGACGGGGCTCATCCGGCGCACGAGCGCTCGGGCTTGCGCACCGATGGAGAGGTTGATGATACGCACGCTCGGCGCGACGGGACCCCGACCGGCCTCTCCTTCGACGATTCGCTTGACCGCGCGGTGCAGCAGATCGGTGAGCAATCGGTCCGGGAGGATCTGCTCGTGTCCTGCCATGAACTCGTGGGGTCGCATGATGGGCCGCACATACAGCGGCCGGTCGAGCGGTTCGCCGTCGGCCGAGAGGTCACCGTGGATGATCAGCGAGGCCATCGCGGTGCCGTGGTGGCGCGCGGCCAGCGGGTAGTTCTCGCCGAGCCCGTCGGGGTCGTCGACTACCAGCCGGCCGGCGAGGGCGTCGTGGTTGGGAAACGGCAACCCGTCCAGAAGGGCGACCCTGGGCAGGCCGTCGGTGCGTTCTCCGGGAGGCAGGCGGACCTCGCTGACCGGTTCTGTGGTCGGTGGTGCCACGCTCATGGGAGTGAACGGGTTGACGAACATGACTTCGTCGGTGGTCAGTAGCCGGATCGACGCGGCCCCGTCGGCCAGCAGCGAGTGAACCTGTTGGATCGGCAGCTCCGCGAGCAGGGCGTGATAGCTGATCTCGCCGATCTGGGAGCGGTCCAGCACACGGCCGCCACTGTCCGAGATGACCTGCTCGACGTGTGCTTGTGCGGTGGTGCGCTTTGCGGCGTCGCGGCGGTACCACAGCTCGACTTCGACCATCACGGTGCTGACGGACTGGCCGACGACGTCGAGTTTCTCCTGCCACTGCTCGCGCAGGCCGGTCTCTCGGATGCGATCTTCTGGTCCCCACCGTCGGATCGCGGTGAGCTGCTGGAACGCGTTCTTGAACTTGCCCAAGCCGTGGGCGAACTTCGCTGACGGGTCTGCTTGCCAGGCGTTGAACAGGCGCAGGAGTTCGTCGATCGCTTTGGCGTTCGACATCATCAGGTACAGGGAGTGCTGGACGGGCTTGTCGGTGCGGCCGCTCTCGGACTCGGTCATGTGGAAGTCGTCGTCTGGGTCTGATCGGTCCCCGATTAGCTCGGACAGGAACTCCAATCCGTCGATCTGGTCGATCGCGTTGCGGAAGTCCTTGATGCTGCCGGCGAGGTCGAAGACGACCACCAGTGCCGGATCGACCTCGTCAGGTGTGTCAGCGGAAAGACGTGCTCGCTCTGCGTCGAACGCTGCGGTCAGTTCGCCGAACTGCGGCGTCAGCCGCTCTCCCTGCCGACCGGCGTTGGGTTTGGACAAGCGCGGCATGTCCCGGGGCGTTTGTGTGGGCCGGTCTACCACCGTTGGCGACCCGAACGCCAAGAGGGGTCGGCGCTCGCCGGTCACCCCGCCGCCTGATCTCGCCTGTGCTCAAGACGTTCCTGGACGATCCGGCGGAGGTTGCTGTCGGGGAGCTCTAGTACGGCTCTGCGGCGCACGTCCAACGCGAACTCTTCCAGTTCGGAGAAGCTTGCTCCCGCGAGCTTGTCCGCCAGGGTTCGGGGGGCGAATCCGAGGTCGCCGCCCAATCGGGCGGCGAGGCGTTCCAGGAAGCGGGTCGCCTGTGCGCGGCTGGGCGGTTCGAGTTCAGCGCGGATCTGGAAGCGTCGCCATGCTGCCCGGTCGAGAAGTTCGCTGTGGTTGGTTGCTCCCACCAGCAGCACGTGCGGGGGAAGCTGGTCGATCTGGAGCAACAGGGTCGAGACCACCCTCTTGATCTCGCCGGTCTCGTGCTCGTCGGATCGTTCCTTGGCGATGGTGTCGAGTTCGTCGAAGAACAGCACGCACCGGCGAGTGCGGGCGAACTCGAAGGCGTTGTCGAGTCGCGCGGCGGTCTCGCCCAGAAAACTTGATACGACGCCCTCGTAGCGGATGACATAGAACGGCAGCATCAGCTCTGAGGCGATAGCCTCGGCGACGCTGGTCTTGCCATTGCCCGGCGGACCGGACAGCAACAGTCGATTGCGGGGCTCGATCCCGTAGCTGCGCAGCAGCTCGGCGCGCTTTTGCTCCTCGATCAGCTCGGTGACGACCCGGTGCGGGACCGGAGCAAGCTCCAACTCGTCCAGGCGCCGATGAGGAACGATCTCTTGCACCAGGTCACGCATGGCTGCGGCGCGGTCATCACGCGGGGCGCTCTGTCCTGTGGTGGTGATCAGCTCGGACAGACGGTCGGCGACGAGATGGTGCTGGTTAGCTCGCTCCTCAGCGATGACCGCCTCGACGAGGACGCGGAAGCGGTCTCGATCACCACGGCGCTCGGCTTCCACGAGGTCCAGAAGCAGGTCCGCACGCGCCATGGTCTGCCTCCCTCAGTCGACCGTCGTCATCTTGCCTTCCACTTTACCGGCGGCGGCTCCGAGACTAACGAGCCTCGCCGACACGGCGGCAGGCGTGTGTGCTCGGCGTCCCGAGCGTGTCCGTGATGGACTTGAGGCATGGATGACGCGTCGTTGCTGATCGACCAGCGCTCGGCCTCCCTGGCTGCCGCCGGGGAGGATGTGCGGGCGTGGGCGAGCGGGCGGCGGGTCTTCGTCTCCAGCCTGATCACCGACATGCCCGACGAGCGGGCCGCGGTGCGGACAGCGATCGAGTCGGTCGGGGCGACGGCGGTGATGTTCGAGGATCTCGGAGCGCAGGACATCTCGGCCGAGCAGGCCTACCTCTCCGGGGTGCGCAGCTCCGAGGTCTACGTGGGCATGTGGGGTTCGCGCTACGGCGTGAGGATGCCCGACGGGTACTCGGCCACGCATGCGGAGTTCTTAGAGGCCGAGCGCAACGGGCTGCGGCTGTGCCTGTTCGTGCACGGTGAGACCGGCGGGGAGATGGATGGTGCGCAGCGCGATCTGATCCAGGGTGCCCGCAACCTGTACACGACGAGCCCGTGGAGTAACTCGGAAGACCTCGGTCGGCGGGTGCGACGTCGTCTGGAGGAGTTGGCGGCCGAGGAGCTGGCGCCGTGGGTGCGGGTAGGCCGGACTCTGTTTCGTGCGCGCGAGATCACCAACGACGGGAAGACGATCTCGCTCACCGCGGCGGTTCGCAGCGACGCGGTCCATGCTGAGCTGGTGCGGTTGCGGGACGACCGTGCCGGCGGTGTGGCGTTCGCCTCCCCTCACACGGCACTGCCGGTGCAGATCGCGGAGCTGTCCACGAGGACCGTCTCGACGATCGGTCATGAGGAGCGGTTGACGCTGGTCGCACAAGAGCAGCGAGGATCGACCATGCGCGCGTCCATCAACGGAGTATCCGCTGACGAGGTGGGCCAGCGGGCGTTGTCCGATGGGCTGTTCGGCACCTCGCTACTCGGCCAGCAGATGGGGTGGATGGCACGGCCGATCGATCCGCTGGCGCCGCTGCGGGGACTGGCCCTGGACGACAGCGTCCTGCGGCCGGTGGCGCGACTGCTGTTCGCTGAGCGGCTGATCACCGACCAGGCCGCGTCCAGGATCGACTCGTTCGCGCTCGGCCCCTCTCATCAAGGCGCGCGCCGTCTGCGGGCCACCTGGACCCCGCCGCAGGTCTACGTGAACGAACCCGACCCAGCCCCCGTTTCGATCGACGGCACCGTGACGGGCCTGTGATCGAGACGGGCGCTCAGAGGACGGACCTGGGTGGCGCGGGTCTTGTGGATCGGCCAAGCCTGCTCCAGGTTTATGTGATTACAGGTTGAGCGGGTCCAGCTTCTGCGTGCGACGCGTCGTGGGCTCATCCGCGGTGTTGATGACTTGCCTGCCGTGGTCGAAAGCGGTCTTCGCGCGGGCGGCATCGATCTTCTGTGCGGTCGATTCGGCCGGGTGGCCCTGCTTAGGTGCGCGGCGTCGGGCGACCGCTTCAATTGCCCGGGCGCGGAGCAGGAGGATGAGGCTGACCGGTCCCATGATGATGAACTTCATCGCGTTCCACACCGACCACAGCACGACCAGATGCAACCAACCTGGGCCGCCATCAGCTATGGCGCTGGTGCAGATGCTCGCGATCAGCAGGTAGGGCACGGCGAGGAGCATCGCGGGAACGCCCCACCGCAGGTTGCGGCGTCGTCGGATCGCGTCGAGCAGCCGGTTGGTGGGCATGTAGCGGCGCAGGTAGTAGCGGGTGTGGGCGCTGAGCGTCCAGATCAGGCGGATCATGTCGGGCCTCTCATCACACGTGTCTCTCCGTCGAGGAGGCAGTACGTGTATGAGCGCCCAAGTTGGGCCGTCCCGAAGGACCCGCAATCGAGGAGGACCTGCCTTGACGCCAACTTTACGCCGGCGCACGGACATGCGGAACCCCCGCCCGCAGTGGCGCACCTTCTCGGTGAGGACCGACCGAGAGGACTCCGATCATGACCTCGTTCAGTGACCTTGCCCGCGACGCGCGGACGGCGCGGATGGTGCTGTCGATGCTCGCCGAGCCCGACGACGCGGTGACCGGGCGGCTTCTGACCCGTCTCGGCGGTGTGAAGACGGTGGGGCTGCTGGACGGTGACGGGAAGGTGCCGGGCATGGGCCGCGTCGACGGCCAGGTCTGGCGCGAACGGCTCACCGCGGCGGCACGGCCCGACGAGCTGGCCGGACGCCTACGCAACGTCGAGGCAGCCGGGATCGGTGTGGTGATCCCCGGCGACCCGCACTGGCCCGTTTCGCTGAGCGATCTGGGGGACCGGGAACCGTTCGTGCTGTGGACCCGCGGGGACTCCTTGTTCCTGTCGCGCCCGTTAGCGGACCTGCTGACCATCACCGGGTCGCGAGCCGCGACCTCCTACGGCGAACACGTCGCCGGTGGATTCGCGACCGACCTTGCGCGGGACGGGCGGGTGGTCGTGGCCGGCGGCGCGTACGGGATCGAGGGTGCTGCGCACCGTGCCGCTCTGGCTTCCAGTGGAGACACGATCGCCGTCCTCGCCGGCGGCGTCGACCGGCCCTACCCCGCCGGGCACCGCGATCTGCTCGATCAGATCGCCGACGTGGGACTGCTGGTCAGCGAGACCCCGCCGGGAGCGACGCCGACCCGGCACGCGTTCCTCGCGCGTGGCAGGCTCCTGGCCGCCCTGTCGAACACGACCATCGTGGTGGAAGCCGGAACACGCTCAGGCTCCCTGTACACCGCCCGGCAGGCGCACGACCTGGGTCGCAACGTCGGCGCGGTCCCCGGCCCGGTGACCAGCGTGACCAGTGCCGGGCCGCACCAGCTCATCGGCGAACACCGGGCACGGATAGTCACCGACGCCGGACAGATCACCAACCTGCTCCACATGCAAGAAGCCGTCCAAGAGGGCCCGCGACAGTCACCGCTCGGCTCGGCGTTCTCCCGCGACCACACGCGCCGCGATGTCGGGCACGATGGCCCCTCTCTCTGAACGAATCCCTCGACCGACTTCGCGGTGCTGGTAGGCAGATCACCGGGTCGCGGCTGCTCCGGGGTTCGTCGTTAAAGATGCTCACAAGCTCGGTCCTTGTCGGGTCAGGGCAGGTGGACGGTGCTGCCGGTGTGGTTCGGGCTGGCTGGCGAGCTGGCGGAGTGCGGCCTCGGCCCTGGCTCGGTCGATCTTCTGCGCCGCGTTCTCCGGCGCCGGGCCAAGGGGCGTGTCCTCGGTGATGCCGTAGCCGTCGCGGTAGGCGGCGATGGTGCGGGTGTCCCGCGTCAAGTAGTTGGCAGGTTCTGGGGCTCGGGGAAGTTGGGTGACAGCGGGTCGGCGGCGCCGGTGTGGACGTCATGGGGACGGTTCCAGGTCAGGGCCTCGTGCGGGCGGACGGTGTTGTACTCGCGGCGGTAGTCCTCGGCGTGGGCGAGCAGGGCGTGGACGTCGTCGATCTCCTCGAGGAAGAGCCGCTCGTACTTCAGGGTCCCGAAGCCGCGCTCGCGGGAGCCGTTCTGGCCGGGGGTGCGCACCCGGGTCCGCACGTGCCGCAGCTCGGGGTGGGTGGCGATGAAGGCCTCGAAGCGGAAGGACCGGAATGGCCCGCCGTTGTCGGTCACGATGGTGACCAGCGGCTGGATGTGGCCGTCGTCGTCGCGGGGTGCGAGGTCGACCAGGGGCGCGCCGGCCAGGCGGGCGGCCTCGGTCAGGGCGGCCTCGACCGCGGTGATCGCGTCGTGCTGGTTGGCCGTCGGGGAGATGTGCCAGCCGAGCTCGTACTTGCTCCAGTAGTCCCGGCAGCCGCCCAGCCGCCAGGTCCCGCCGGTGGTGGTCTCGAACTCGGAGAAGTCCAGCTGCCAGACCTGGTTCGGGCCGGTCGGCTCGGCCGCGAAGGCGGCCTTGCGGCGGGCGGCGAGCTGGCGGCGTTCACGCTGGTAGGCCGCTTCCAGCAGCAGACCCTCGTCGCGCAGCAGCCGCAGCACGGTGGCCTGGGACACCCGGTGGCCGTCGTGGCGGCACATCGCCCAGACCTTGCGGTGGCCCCACGCCGGGTGCGCCAGCGCGTGCGCGCGGGCGGCCTCGGACACCGTGGCCCGCGCCGGACGGGGCCAGGGACCCTTGGCCGTCCGACCGGTCCGGGCGCGGGCCTGACGGCGGCGCCAGGTCCGCTCGGGCACGCCGATCAGCGCGCAGAACCTCGTGGTCGGCATGCCCGCCTGGACGCGGATCACCTCGAGGTCCTCGAAGGGCCCAGGCGGCCCTCGGCGGACTTCTTCCACACCCGCAGCTCCACGGCCGCCTCACCCAGGGCGCTGGTCAGGTCAGCGACCTCGGCCTCCAGCTGCGCCTCCCGGCTCGTGGGGCCGCCCGACCCGGTCACCAGCCCGGCCCGGCCGGACTCCAGGAAGACCCGCTTCCAGTTCCCGACCGAGGTCTCGGAGACCTTCGCCCGCCGCGCGGCCTCGGCGACGGTGACCTCACCGGCCAGGATCGACAGCACGATCCGGGTCTTCTCCTCGGCCGGCATCGCTGGTGGTCTCGCCATGGTGATCAGACTCCTCACAGGTCAGACCCGCAAGCAACGGGTCATGCCACTAAGTCTGACGCGCGACACAACTACCCGGGCGCCCACGCACCGCTCGTGCCGGCCGAGGTCTGGTATCAGGTGCAGGCGGTGCTCACCGCGCACAAGTCGGCCGCCGAGGCCACCCAGGTTCACGACCACTACCTCAAAGGCACCGTCCACTGCGGCCTGTGCGGGTCCCGGCTGATCGTCTCCAACGCCAAGAACCGGCACGGCAACGTCTACTGCTACTTCGTCTGCTCCGGCCGGCACTCCAAGCGCACCGACTGCGCCCGCGGGGCGATCCTGATCGCCGACGTGGAGAAGCTGATCGAGGACTACTACCAGCGCATCCAGATCACCCCCGCCCACCGCGATGCCCTCGCCGGGATGCTGCACCACGAGTTCGACCAGCTCATGGCCGCCGAGACCGACGAACTCGCCCGCCTCACCACCCGTCGCGACCGGCTCCAGCACGAACAAGAACGACTGCTGCAAGCCCACTACGCCGACGCGATCCCGCTGTCCCTGCTCAAACGAGAACAAGACCGCATCCTCGCCGAACTCGACAGCATCAACCGCCGCATCGACGCCCACCACGGCGAGTACGCCGACGCCCGCGCCCACCTCGACGACGCTCTGAACCTGCTGGAAAACTGCGCCGATATCTACAACCGGTGCGACGACGCCAACCGGCGCCTGTGCAACCAGGCCTTCTTCACCAAGGTCTACATCGACGAAGACGACAACCTCCGCGTCGAGAACAACCGGCCCTTCGAGATGCTCCTCGACCCCGAGGTCAACGCCAACGCCCTCAACTGGACTCAGAACAGCGACAAGGCCCGAACCCCAGCCAACGATTCTGCTGGCAAGGGTTCGAGCCTTGTGCGCGGGGTGGGCCCCGTGGGGCTCGAACCCACAACCCGCGGATTAAAAGTCCGCTGCTCTGCCAGTTGAGCTAGAGGCCCGCGGTCGCCCGGGCGCCGCGGGCCCACGGTACGGCCGTGCGCCGGCGTCCCGCCGCCGGTGCGGGGTCACCCGAGGCCCTCGAGGCCGCGCAGCGACGCCTCCCGGGCCCGGTCGGCCGCGTCGCGCAGCGCGGCCCGGTCCGCGAGGCGGCCGTCCAGCACGTCGTCGAGGAGCGGCACGAGCTCGGCGGCTATCCCCGGCCGGGGCCGGACGGAGAGCTCGGGGGTGCCGACGAGGTCCATCAGACCCTCGACCTTGCCCTGGGTGGCGAGGCACAGCGCCGGGACGCCGCGGGAGAGGGCCATGACGGCCAGGTGCATCCGGCCGGTGAGGACGGCGTCGGCCCGGTCGACGAGCCCGCGCACCTGCGCCGGCCGCACGAGCCGGTCGACGTGGAGGACGCCGTCGTCCCCGGCGAGCGCAGCGGCCAGGCGCCGGACCTCGACGACGTCGTCGCCGCCGGGCCGCTGCACGTGGGGGAGGAGGACCACCAGCGCACCCCGTCGGCGCAGGTGCTCGACGACGGCCCGCAGGTCCGGCAGCTGCGGAACGCGGGTGCCGACGAGGCCGCTGGCGTTGACGACCACGAGCGGCCGGTCGCCACGAGGGCCGAGCAGCTCGTCGGCGAGGGAGGGGTCGAGGTCGTCGGCCGTCGAGAAGACGGTGTCGGCCACCTCCTCCACCCCGGGGACGCCCGCCTCGCGCAGGCGCGCCGCCGAGCGCGGGTCGCGCGCCATGAGTCGGACGCCACGGCGTCCGGTGCGCACGAGGGCCCGCCGGCACGCGGGGTGCGGGTCCGCGCTCCAGCTGAAGCCGAGGACCCGCGTCGGGACGCCCCGGCGTGCGGCGGCGGTGGCGAGCAGCGCCAGGTGGAGCGCCGGTCGGTGGCCGGAGCCGCCGTCCATGAGGTCGGCGCCGACGACCGACACCGAGCGGGCGCCCGCGACGAGCCGTCCCGCCCGCGCGACGGCGCGCAGGTGCCGCGCCCCACCCCCGTACACGAGGCCGGGCAGGGGCACGACCCGCACCCGGTCGGCGGCCCCGGCGGGAACCTCGACGTCGCGGACGTCGTGGACGACGAGCGCCACCGGGCCGCTCGTGGCGTGCACGAAGGCGTCCACCATCGCCTGGTCGCCCGTGTTGCCGGCACCGGGCGGGCACAGCAGCACGTGCGCGCCCGCGCCGCCGTCACCCCTCGCGGCCGCCAGCACCACCCGGTCCGCCGGGTGCAGCAGGCGTGGGCTGGCGTAGACGTCGTAGACGCGCTCGCGCAGCGCGCGGCGCCGGGTGTCGGTGCTGGTGGCCACGGGGTCCGTCCCGGTCGTCGGAGGTCCGGTCGTCAGGGGACCGGTCGACGTGCTTCGGCGCCGGGAGGGCAGCGGACGGGTGGGTCCCGTCCCTCCGGTACCCGCAGGCGGGCACCGGGCGCAGCATGGCGTCGTGCGCATCGAGGTGGTCCGCGGGGACGTCACGCAGCAGCCGGTCGACGCCGTCGTCACCGCGGCGAACCAGGCGCTGAAGGGCGGCGGTGGCGTGGACGCCGCCGTCCACCGGGCGGCCGGGCCGGAGCTCGTCCGGGCGTCGCGGGCGCTGGCGCCCTGCCCGACCGGGCAGGCGGTCGTGACGCCGGCGTTCGACCTCGCGCCCGTGCGCTGGGTCGTCCACGCCGTCGGCCCGCGCTACCGGGGCCGTCCGCAGGACGCCGACCTGCTCGCGTCCGCGTACACCGCCGCGCTGGCGTGCGCCGACGGGGTGGGTGCCCGCTCGGTCGCCTTCCCCGCGATCAGCACCGGCGTCTACGGCTACCCCGACGAGGAGGCGGCCCGGGTCTCGGTGGCCGCGCTGCGCGGCGCGTCGACAGACGTCGAGCGGGTCCTGCTGGTGGCCTTCGGCGACCGGCAGGAGCGCCTCTGGCACGCCGCGCTCGGCTGAGGCCGTCGCCGCGAGCGTCAGTGCGCACGAACGCGCAGGATCGATCGACTCTTGCCACGGGCGACCGCGCGGGCCACCATGGGGCAGAGCCGACATGTCGATCGCGAGGGAGCGGGCCATGGCGCGCAGGACCACCGGGCAGGGCCGACCTGGCACCGAGCAGGGCCGACGGACGCTGGCCGTCGCGGGCGCGCTCGCGCTCGGGGCGGGGATGCTCGCCGCCGGTCCCGCCGCCGCGACCGACCACCCCCGCGCCGGACGGGGCACGCCGCCGCCGGCGACGACGTCGGCGGGCGACCCCGTGGACCTGGACGTGCTCTTCGTCGGTGCCCACCCCGACGACGAGGCGAGCGCCCTGTCGACCTTCGGGCAGTGGCGGCAGTCCGACGACGTCCGCACCGGTGTGGTCACCGTCACGCGCGGCGAGGGGGGCGGCAACGCCGCCGGTCCCGAGGAGGGTCCCGAGCTCGGGCTGCTCCGCGAGGTCGAGGAGCGCTCGGCCGTCGGGCTCGCCGGTGTGCGCGACGTCTTCAACCTCGACGACGTCGACTTCTACTACACGGTCAGCGCGCCCCTGACCCAGCAGATCTGGGGCGAGGAGGACGCGCTCGAGAAGGTCGTGCGGCTCGTCCGCGAGACCCGGCCCGAGGTCGTCGTGACCATGAACCCCGCCCCGTCGCCGGGCAACCACGGCAACCACCAGGAGGCCGCCCGCCTGGCCCTGGAGGCCTACCAGGTGGCCGGGGACCCGTCGGTGTTCCCCGAGCAGCTCACGCAGGAGGGGCTCGAGCCCTTCAGCCCCGACCGCGTCCTGCTCAACACCGTCGCGGGCACCCGTGCCACGGGGCCGGCGTGCCCGCAGCAGGTGCAGCTGTCCGACCCCACGCAGACCGTCTACGGCGTCTGGAGCGGCGCGCAGGCCCCGGACGGGCGCACGTGGGGCCAGGTGGAGCGTGCGGCGCAGCGGCAGTACGTCTCGCAGGGGTGGGCGACGTTCCCCGACGTCCCCGCCGACCCGGACGCCCTGGGCTGCGACTACCTCACGCAGGTCGACGCCCGGGTCCCCTCCGCCGAGCCGGGCACCGAGGCCGCGTCGTCCCCGGACGCCGCGCTGCAGGGGGCCCTGGTCCGCGGGCCGGACGCCGCGCCCCTGGGCACGGGGCTGACGGTGCAGGTGCCCGGGCTGCGGGTCGTCCCCGGCGAGGAGACGGACGTGGTCGTGCGGGCCTCGGCGGGGCGGACGGCGCTCGGCGGGGCCTCCGTCGCCCTCGAGGCGCCCGACGGCTGGGCGGTCACGGGTGACGGGGCGCTCGGGGACGTCGCCGCGGACGGGAGCGCGCAGGCCACCTTCACGGTGACGGCGCCCGCGGACGCGCGCCCCGGCACGCGCGTCCGCCTCGCGGCCGAGCTGTCCTCGGACGTGGGGGGCGGCTGGGCCGCCCAGGTGGTGGAGACCGCCGCCCCGGTGCGCGGGCAGCTGGCGCCGCTGGACCGTGTCGCCGAGTACGAGGGGTGGGCGCGCGAGGTCGGCTTCCCCGAGCTGCAGGGCACGGTCCGCCGGGTGACGACCCTGCCCTCGGGCGGCACGCAGCAGGTCGACGTCGTCGTCACCAACGACAGCACGCAGGAGCAGAGCGGCACCACGGCGCTGGGGCTGCCGGACGGCTTCTCCGCCGAGGCCACGGAGCAGGCCTTCGGGCCGCTGGCGGCGGGCGACAGCGCCACGGTGCCGTTCACGGTGACGAACACCGACGACTCGCTGCCCACGTCGAACGCGGGTGGCGAGGGCGGGGACCACCCGTTCACCGTCACCACGACCGCGGGCGGCGTCACCAGCACGAGCACCCCCGCCCTCGAGCTGGTGCCGACGACCGACGCCCCCGGGACGGAGGCCGCCGCCGTCGTCGACGGCGTCGAGCAGGCGGGCGAGCACCCCGGCGAGGAGCTCGACCTCTCGCGCCTGTGGGAGGGGACGCCGTGCGAGTCCGCCGCCGACTGCTCGGCGACGGGGAAGCTCTCCTGGCACGACGACGCGCTGCAGGTCCTCGTCCACGTCACCGACGACGTCGCGGGCACCGTCCTGCCGGCCGCCGACTGCAAGCGGCACTGGCGCACCGACTCGGTGGAGATCGCGGTCGACCCCCGCGGCGACGCGGAGAACACCTCGACGACCTTCAAGGCCTTCGTCCTCCCGCGGACCGCGGAGGGCGGCCCGTGCGCCGGGCGGGACGCCGACGCCCGCCAGGGGCCCGCGGCGCGGACGGCCCCCGGCATGGAGTACGCCGTCACCCCCGACGACGACGGGACGGCCGGCTACACCCTCGAGGTCACCATCCCCCTCGGGCTGCTGCCCGCGGCGGTCGACCCCGACGAGATGGCCGTCGACCTCTTCGTCTACGACTCCGACACGCAGGACAAGACCGGCCAGACCCGGATCGGCTGGTCGACGTGGCAGGGCGTCCAGGGCGACCCGTACCGGTGGGGCGTCGTGCGGCTGCCCGGCTACACCCCGCCGGCGGACCGCCCTGCCGAGCCGGCGGAGCCGGTCATCCCGCAGACGGCGCTGAGCAGCCTCGAGTCGCCGCCGAGCATCGCCCAGGCGGTGCGCGACGACGTCCCCCTGGCCGGCGGCCCCGCCGCCCCGGCCGGGCAGAGCGCCTGGCTGCGCGACGCGGTCCAGCGCCGCGACGCCGTCGTCGCCACGGTCCGGGCCACGGGTCCGGGACGGCTGCACCTGTGGGTCTGGGACCCGCAGGCGCAGGCGGCGGTGGCCGGGTCCGTCGTGGACGTCGAGGGCTCCGGGCCGTCGCGCTGGTGGGTCACGCTGCCCGAGGGCGCCGGCGACGTCTCCGGCACGCGGCTGCTCGCCGCCTTCGAGGCCGAGGACGGCGGCACGCTCTCCTCGGTCGCCCCGGTGCGGTAGCGCCGGGCGGGGCCCCGGGGTCGGCGGACGCGTGCTCAGTCCAGGGCGCGGCCGACCTCGGGGATCCGCTCGCGGTAGCCGTCGAGGAGCTGCCGGGCGACGGCGACGGAGTCCACGAGCGGGTGCGCGGCGAACGCCCGCCACGCCAGCTCGCGGGAGCGGCGGGCCGAGGCCTCCAGCAGGAGCTGCTCGGAGGCCTTGACCTGCTGCACGAGCCCGAGCATGTCGCCGACGAGGGGCGCGACGGCGTGCGGGTGCACGCCGTCGCCGTCGACGGTGCAGGGGACCTCGACGACGGCGTCCTCCGGCAGGCCGGGCAGGACGCCGCCGGCGGGCACGTCCAGGACCATCGTCGCCGGGCGACCCGTGGCGACGGCGGCCATGAGGTCGACGGCGACCCGCTGGTAGCCGCCGCCCTCGACGTCCTCGGCGCGCCGTCCGCCGCCCTCGGAGGCCCGCGACTCGGCCATGTAGGTCGCCTCGCGGTCCGCGTGGACCTCGCGCCAGGTCGCCAGCGCCCGCCCGGGGTCCTCGGCGGCGCGCGCGTAGAAGTCGCCCTGCTGGACGTCGAGCTGCTGGCCGCGCGTCTGCGCCGCCGACCGCAGCCGCGCCGTCGCCTCGCGGGGGAAGGAGTAGTAGTAGAGGTACTCGTTGGGCAGGGCGCCGACGGCACGGACCCAGTCGGGGCCGAGCAGCCGCGCCTCCTCGACGGAGGCCAGCGCCGCGTCGTCCGCGAGCAGGTCCGGCAGCCGCTCGACGCCGTCGACGCGCACCGACCGCAGCCAGCCCAGGTGGTTCGTGCCCGCGTAGTCGAAGTCGACCGGCCGGCCGTCCGCCCCGAGGGCCCGCACGGCCTTGCGCACCAGCCCGATGGGGGTGTCGCAGATGCCGACGACGCGCTCGCCGAGGACCGCGCGCATCGCCTCGGTGATCATCCCCGCGGGGTTGGTGAAGCTGATGACCCACGCCTCCGGCGCGACGGCGCGCACCCGCTCGGCGAGGTGACGCGCGTGCGGCAGCGTCCGCAGCGCGTAGGACAGCCCGCCGGGGCCGACCGTCTCCTGGCCGAGGACGCCCAGGTCCAGGGCGACGCGCTCGTCGAGGACCCGCCCGGCCGTCCCGCCGATGCGCATGGCGGAGAAGACGAAGTCGGCGCCCCGCAGCGCCGCGTCGAGGTCCGTGCCCGCGCTCACGCGCGGGGGGTGCGGCAGCGTCGCGCAGAGCTGGTCGAGGACGGCGCGCATCACGCCCAGCCGCGCGGGCGAGACGTCGTGCAGGTGCACCTCGTCGACCCGCACCGCCGCGTCCGCCGCGCCGAGCGCCTCGACGACCTGGGGGACGCGGAAGCCGCCGCCCCCGACCAGCACGAGCCTCACGCGTCGCCCTCCTCGGCCATCAGCACCTGTGCTCCGCCGTCGCGGAAGACGCCGAGCGTCGCCGGGTCGGCGCCTGCGTCGGTGACGAGCACGTCGACCGTCTCCGGCCCGCACACCGGCAGCAGCCCGGTACCCGGGAACTTGCCGCCGTCGGCCAGCAGCACGGTGCGCCGGGACGCGGCCGCGAGCGCCCGCTTGACGGGCACCTCGATGCCCGTGGAGTCCATGACCGTCCCGTCCTCGCGCACCCCGCTGGTCCCGAGGAAGCACACGTGCGCGCCGAGCTGCCCGACCGCCTGCTCGGTGAGCGTGCCCACGAGCGACCAGTACGAGCGGCGCAGCACGCCGCCGAGCACGACGAGCTCGACGTCGGCGTCCTCGCGCAGGACGTCGACGACGGCGAGGCTCGCCGTGACCACCGTGATGCGCCGTCCGGCGAGGTGGTGGGCGAGGCGCTCCGTCGTCGTCCCGATGTCGACGACGACGACGTCGCCGTCCGCGACGAGCGAGGCGGCCCGGGCCGCGACGGCGTCCTTGGCGTCCGGCGCCTGGCGCGCGACCTCGCGGAAGGGCGTGGCGTCCGGCTCCACGCTGCCGCCGCCGCCGCCGCGCACACGGCGCAGGCGGCCTTCGGCGTCGAGGGCGTCGAGGTCGCGACGGATCGTCGAGGGACTCACCGCGAGGTCGTCGGCCAGCGCCTGCACCGAGACCTCGCCGTGGCTGCGCAGCCGCCGGAGGATCTCGGCGTGCCGCGTCGCGCTGAGCATGCGGCGCACGCTAGCAGCGCGCTCCGCGACGCACTGCGCACGATCGAGCACCAGCGCGCACGTCGATGGGCGGATCTGCGTGCTCGTCCTTGTCCGTCGGCGTCCGCCCGGCTACCGTGCCGGACGAGGCCGCCGTACTGACGCGGGCGGCGACGAAGGAGGCCGTCCGGTGGCAGCGCAGGCACGGGGGCGCAGGCAGACCGCCGCGCCGCGAGGTGCTGCGCGCCCGGGTGCGTCCCGGTACGACCCTCTCGCCGACCGGCGCGGCGAGGACGCCGGGGCCCCGGCGCTGGACGTGTTCCTCTCGGGGCAGCTCTTCTTCGACATGGTCTTCGCCGGACTCGACGCCGCCCCGGCGCCGGGTACCGAGGTGTGGACGACCGGGCTGGGCTCGCTGCCCGGCGGCATCGCCAACCTCGCGGTGGCCACCAGCCGCCTCGGCCTGCGGACGGGCCTGGCCGCGGGCTTCGGCGACGACGTCTTCGGGCGCTTCTGCTGGCAGGTGCTCTGCGAGCAGGAGGGGGTCGACCTCACGAGCTCGCGGCTCTTCCCCGGCTGGCACTCGGCCGTCACGGTCTCCATGGCGCACGACGACGACCGCAGCATGGTCACCCACGGGCACCCGCTGCCGGTCTCCCAGGCCGCGCTGGTCGGCACCCCTCCCGCGTCACGGGCCGTCATCACCGAGCTGGCCCTCCCGCACGACGACGCGGGGCACGACGGCGGTGGGCACGACGGCGGGGAGGCCGGGCCCGGCGACGGGCGGGCCGACGGCGCGGCGGACGCGCCGTGGTGGCTCGCCGCCCGCGAGGGCGGCGCCGCCGTCTTCGCCGACGTGGGCTGGGACCCCACCGGCACCTGGGACCCTGCGGTCCTGGAGCGGCTCGACAGCTGCCACGCCTTCCTGCCCAACGAGGTCGAGGCGATGGCCTACACCCGGGCCTCGACACCGCAGGCGGCGCTTGCCGCCCTCGCCGACCGGGTGCCGCTGGCGGTCGTCACCTGCGGGCCCCGCGGGGCGCTCGCGGTGGACGCCACCACCGGCGAGAGCGCGGCCGTGCCGGGGGTGCCGGTGGACGCCGTCGACCCCACGGGTGCGGGCGACGTGTTCGGCGCCGCCGTCGTGCTCGGCACCCTGGCGGGCTGGCCGCTGCACGAGCGGCTCGCCTTCGCGGCGCTGTGCGCCTCCCTCGCCGTCCAGCAGTTCGGCGGCTCCCTCGCGGCGCCCGGCTGGGGCGACCTCGCGGACTGGTGGTCGGGGACGTCGGCGCGGGCCCGGGCGGGGGACCCGGTCGCCGAGGAGCTCGCGCGGCGCTACGGCTTCCTCGCCGCGCTGCTGCCGGCCGACCCCGTGGCCGCCGTGCGCCGCGCCGAGGCCACCTTCGCACTGGCGTCGGACCTGTGAGGCAGGCTCCGGGGCGCCGCGCCGACGACCCGTCCGCCGACGGTCCGCCCTCCGACGACCCACGCAGCCGCCCGGCTCGCACGACCGCACCGCACGACCGCACGAGGCCACCCGCCCTGGAGGACCCGATGGCAGCTCGCTCCCGACCGGCCACCCGCGCCGCCACCCGCGCCGCGGGCCTCGTCGCCGCGGCGGCGCTCGCGCTGACCGCCTGCGCGCCCGGCTCGGGCTCCGGCGACGCCGGCGACGACGCCGCCGCCCTGACGGGCCCCGTCGCGACCGACATCGACGACGTCGGCGACGTCACGCTCACCGTGTGGGACCAGGAGGTCCGCGGCGGCCAGGACGAGCAGATGACGCAGCTCAACGCGGCCTTCGAGGAGGCCCACCCCAACGTGACGATCGACCGGGTCTCCCAGTCCTTCGACGACCTCGGCACGACGCTGCGCCTGGCCCTCACCGGGGACGACGCCCCCGACGTCGTCCAGACCAACAACGCCCGCGCGACGATGGGCCAGTTCGTCGCCGCGGACCAGCTCGTCGCGCTCGACGACTACGCCGACGCCTACGGGTGGCGCGACCGCTTCCCCGAGGGCGTCCTGCAGTACGCCACCTACTCCCCGGACGGGACGACCTTCGGGGAGGGGTCGCTCTACGGCCTGCCGCAGGTGGGCGAGGTCGTCGGCGTCTACTACAGCCGCAGCGCGCTGGCAGACCTCGGCCTCGAGGTGCCGCAGACGTGGACGGACTTCGAGGCCGCGCTGCAGACGGCGGCCGACGCCGGCCGTACGCCGCTGCTGCTGGGCAACATCGAGGGCTGGCCCGCCGGCCACGACCTCGGCGTCGTGCAGGGGGCGCACGTCGACCCGCAGCAGATCCGCGAGCTGGGCCTCGGCAACGCGGGGGCCAGCTGGACGAGCGAGGAGAACGTCGCGGCGCTGACCGAGCTGCAGTCCTGGCAGCAGCAGGGCTGGTTCAACGAGGGCGTCAACGGCACCGACTACGACGCCGCCTGGCAGCAGCTCGCGAGCGGGGACGGGGTCTTCCTCATCGCCGGCTCCTGGCTGGCGCCGGACCTGGCCGACGCCATGGGGGAGGACGCCGGCTTCTTCGCACCGCCGCCCGCGGACGGCGGCGAGCTCGCGACGACGGGCGGCACGGGGATCCCCTTCTCGATCACCACGGCGGCGGAGGAGCCCGACGTCGCCGCGGCCTACATCGACTTCATCACGAACGACGACGCCATGGCCGTGCTCGCCGACACCGGGAACCTCCCGGTCGTCGACACCGCCTCCTACGCGCCCGAGAGCGGGCTGCTCGCCGACGTCTACACCGCCTTCGGCGACGTCAGCGCCGACGGCCAGCTGCTGCCCTACCTCGACTACGCGACGCCGACCTTCGGGGAGACGCTCAACCAGACCCTGCAGGGCCTGCTCGCCGGCGAGCTGACGCCGCAGGAGGCCGCCGAGGCGCTCGAGGCCGACTATGCCGACTTCACCTCCAGCGGCGGCTGAGGCCGCGGCGGAGCCCGCCGCGGCGGCGGCCGCCCCCGTCCGGGCCCGGTCGCCGCGCGGGCGGGCGACCCCGTACCTCTTCCTCGCCCCCGCGCTGGTCGTCTACGGCGCCTTCCTGCTCTTCCCGCTCGCGCGCGCCGTGCAGTTCTCCTTCTACGACTACGACGGGCTCACCGTCGGCACCTTCGTCGGGCTCAGGAACTACGCGGCCGTCCTCACGGACGAGGGCCTGCGCGAGGCCTTCGGGCACGCGCTCGTGCTCATCGCCTTCTTCGCCCTGCTGCCGCTGCTCATCGGCTTTGTGCTGGCGGCCCTGCTCGTGCGCTCACGCGTGCGCGGGCTCCCGCTGTTCCGCACCGTCGTCTTCCTGCCGCAGGTCATCGCGATGGTCGTCGTCGCCGTGGCCTGGCGCCGGATCTACGCCCCGGACGGCACCCTCAACGAGCTGCTGCGCGGCGTGGGCCTGGACGGGCTGGCCCGTACCTGGCTCGGGGACTACGCGACCGCCCTGCCGGCCGTCGGCGTCATCGGCACCTGGTACTCGACCGGCCTCGTGACGGTCCTGCTCATGGCCGGCATGGCGCGGGTGCCGAAGGAGCTCTACGAGGCGGCGTCCCTGGACGGCGCGAGCCCCGCCCGCCAGCTGCGGGCCCTGACCCTGCCCGCGATCCGCCCGGAGATCGCCGTCGCGCTCACCCTGACGATCATCGCGGCGCTCAAGACCTTCGACCTCGTCTACGTGACGACGGGTGGCGGACCCGGGACGTCGACGACGGTCCCCAGCTACGAGGTGTACCGCCGGGCGTTCGAGCTCGGGGAGGTCGGCGCGGCCGCCGCGGTCGGCGTCGTCCTCACGGTGCTCATCTTCGGCATCAACCTCGTCGTCAACCGTGTCGCGGACCGGTCGCGGTGAGCGCGCCCGCGCTCGGGACGAGGCGCCCGGGAGACGGCGCCGGTCGTCCGGCCGGCCGCCCGCGAGGGCCCTCCGGCGGCTCCGCCGCCCACCGTGCGGCGAGCTACGTCGTCCTCGTGGGCTTCGCCGTCCTCGCCCTCGGGCCGGTGGTCACGGTGCTGGCCGCCGCGCTGACGCCGGAGCGGGCCTCCGACGGCGGTGGGCTGCGGCCGCAGAACTTCGCCGAAGCCTGGGTGCAGGGCCGCTTCGGCGACTACATGACGACGTCGGCGCTCGTGGCCGTCGTCGTCGTGGTGGCGGCGACGCTGCTGTCGATCATGAGCGGCTACGCCTTCGGCACGATGGAGTTCCGCGGCCGGGAGGTCCTCTTCTACCTGTTCCTGCTCGGGATCATGGTCCCGTCCGAGGCCGTCGTCGTGCCCCTGTTCTTCGACCTGCGCACGCTCGGGCTGACGAACACCGTGTGGGGCATCGCCGCGCCGCAGGTGGCCCAGTCCGTCGCGTTCGGCACCTACTGGATGCGCGCGTACTTCCGGACGACGAACCGCTCGCTCATCGAGGCCGCGCGCCTGGACGGCGCGGGCTCGCACCGCGTGCTGTGGTCGGTGCTCGTGCCGATCGGCCGGCCGGCCATCACGACGCTCGTGCTGCTCGTCTTCATGTGGACCTGGAACGAGTTCCTCATCCCGCTGGTGATGGCCCCGGCGGGGGACCTGCGGACGGCCCCGTTGGGCCTCGCCCTCTTCCAGGGCCAGTACACCCAGGGCACGTCGCTGCTGGCGGCCGGCGCGGTGCTCGTGGCGCTGCCCGTGGTGGTCGTCTACCTCTTCCTGCAGCGTCACTTCATCCGCGGGATGCTCGAGGGCGCCGTCCGGGAGTGAGCGGCCCGCGACCCGGCGGGCTCGCGCGCCACGGGGCTCGTGGTGCGCCTACAGGTCCCGGCGCGGCGTGCCGATACCAGGCCCGTCGCCGGACGAGGAGCGCCGGCACTCCCCAGACGAGGACCTGCCATGAGCATCACCCGTACGCCCGTCGCCGTCCGGCTGCCCGCCCAGCGGGCGACCACCGCGCTCGCGGCCGAGCGCACCTGCTACCTGCCGCACTGCGGCGCCCCCGCCGAGCTGCGCGTCGTCGTGAGCGGCATGGACTGGTTCCGCTGCACCGGCTGCGGCATCGAGTACCCCGAGATCGCCTATGCGCAGCGGCCGATGCGAGCCTGACACGTCCGGTGCCGAGGGCGCCGCAGGGACCGCAGGAAGAGGCGCAGGCCGGATCCCACGCTTCACCTGCCGTGTGGGATCTCGTGGCCCTATTCTTGCAGGATGAGCAGCCCGGTCACGCCGCAGGAGACGGTCCGTTCTGCTGACGCCCACGGTCGCCTGCCGGAGCGGACCCTTGCCGGGTGGCTCTCCCGCCACGGGCTCGACCTCACGGAGGCGGAGCTCGTGGCGAGCCTGGACGCCGCAGTGCCCGTGGGGAGGCTGGTGTCTCCGGACGTCGCACGGCTGCCCCTCGGCGACGAGTCCGTGCTGAGCAGTCACTCCGGCGTCGCTCCTGCCGCAGCGAGCGAGCTCGCTCGTGGTCGCGCTCGGGCGGTCCACGACGCCGCCGCCATGCTGTCGAAGAGTCTCAGTGTCCGAGAGCTCGCCGATCGTCTCGAGGTCGCCCCGTCCACGGTCCGGCACTGGATCCGCGACTCCACCGTCTACGCGCTCCCGGGTGCGGCGGGCCGTGGCGTGCGCCGGGTCCCTCGCTGGCAGCTCGAGGACGGGCACCTCCTGCCCGGTCTGGGCCAGGTGCTCCGCGCTCTGCCTGCGGACATGCACCCGGTGCAGCTGGAGCGCTTCTTCACCACGACCCAGCCTGAGCTCGCCGTCGACGGGGATGCCATGTCGCCACGCGAGTGGCTCGCCCGAGGCGGGGCCCCCGAGCCTGTCGCCACCCTGGCCGCGGGGCTCGACGACCCTGTGACCGGCAGAGGGGCGCACCCGGCGGCGGCCCTGCCTCCGGGGCGGTCCGGCGACGTGCCCCGGGTCCCCGACGAGACAGAGGACGTCGAACGGGTCCCGTGCACCGGGTCGGACGAGGAGCCCACCTCGCAGGCGGGGGTGGAGCTCCACCGCCACGACGGCAGCGCCCGCGGCGACGGGTGAGCACGCTCCCGCCTCCCCCTCCCGACCTCGCGGCACGCCCCAGGGCGTGGAAGCGCCTGCGTGCGGGGAGTGTCCTGTGGCGCATCCACTTCACCGCAGGTGAGCACCCCATGGCGTGGGATGGGATGCGGTACTTCGGGCGGACCACGAGCCGCTTCGACCCGCAGGCGCAGCCGTGCGAGACGGCTGGACCCGACCCACGAGGCGTCGCGTACCTGGCTACCGACCTGCCGACGGCCCTCGCCGAGGTCTTCCAGCGCACCCGGGTGGTCGACACCCGCCGGGGCGAGCCCTACCTGACGGCTCTGGCGACCGCCCACGACCTCGACCTGCTTGACCTGGCCGGGACGGCCTCCCTGCGGCTGGGGGCGGCAGGGACGATCGCCGGCGACCGTGACTTCCGGGCGACGCAGGCGTGGGCGCGGGCCATCGTCACCACGTGGCCGGAGACACCGGGCCTGTGGTGCGCCTCCGCGATGAGTCAGCAGCCGTGCGTGACGCTGTACGACCCCGGTGTCGCGCCGATCTTCCCGACGCGACCGGCCTTGTCCCTTCCCTTGTCACATCCCGGACTCCTGCCCTGGTTGGTGCCGGCCTCCGAGGAGATCGGCTTCACGCTCCTGTAGCGCAGGCCGGGGAGCCCCCACGCCAGGGGGCGGCGACGTCGCTGGGCACGCGCACCCGTCCTCACCCCGGCGCGACGACCCCGGCGGACCCGCCACCCCGGCGGACCGTCTCGGCCGCGGCCTCGAAGCCGCCGCCGGGCAGCACCCGCACCGCGGTGGCGGCACCGATCTCCGCGGACGTCGAGAGCTGGTGCCCGCGCGCCCGCAGCGCGGCACCGAGCGGCCCGTCGGCGACCTCCGGCTCCACCGTCGTCGTCGACCCGTTGCGCGAGGAGACCCGCGGGGCGGCGATCGCGTCCACGAGCGGCAGACCCCGGTCGAGGTACCCGGTGAGGACCTGCGCCACCGTGGTGATGATCGTCGACCCGCCCGGAGAGCCGAGGCCCGCGACGGCCGTGCCGTCCTGCAGCACCACCGTCGGCGACATCGACGACCGCGGCCGCTTGCCGGGGCCCGGCAGGTTCGGCTCGGGCACGCCCGGCGTGGTGGGGGCGAAGCTGAAGTCGGTGAGCTCGTTGTTGAGCAGGAAGCCGTAGCCGGGGACGGTGATGCCCGAGCCGCCGGTCTGCTCGATCGTCAGCGTGTACGAGACGACGTCGCCGCTCGCGTCCGCGACGACGAGGTGCGTCGTCCCGTGGTCGTCGCGAGGCGGCGCCTGCGTGCCGGCCGAGGTGCACGTGGCCGGGTCGGCGGAGTAGTCGCCGTCGGGGGAGCCGAAGGGGACCGGCCGCGCCGCCGCCCGGTCGGGGTCGAACAGCGCGCACGCGCGCTCGTCCGCGAAGCCCTGGGACACCAGCTCGTCCGCGGGGACGCCGGGGACGTCGCCGACGTAGCGGTTGCGGTCGGCGAACGCCGTGGCGGTCGCCTCGGCGAAGCGGTGCAGGTAGGCGTCCTGCGGCACGTCGGCGAGCGGCGCGCCGGTGATCTCGTCGTAGGCCTCGAGCAGGTTGAGGCTCTCGGCGACGGCGAGGCCGCCCGAGGAGGGCACCGGCATGCCGACGACCTCGAGGCCGCGGTAGTCCGAGCGCACCGGCTCCGGCTCGAGCACCTCGTAGGCGGCGAGGTCGGACGCGGTGACCTGCCCCGGGAAGACCTCCACGCCCGCCGCCGTCCGCGGGTAGCGGGCGGCCCGGACGACGGCCCGGCCCATCGGTCCGCCGCCGTAGAGGGTCTCCGTACCGCGGCGCGCGAGCTGGTCGTAGGCGCGCGCCAGGTCGGGGTTGCGGAAGACGTCGCCCGGCTGCGGGACGTCCCCGCCCGGCAGGAACACGTCGGCCGTCGCCGGGAACTGCCGGAACCGGTCGGCGTTGCCGGCCGTCTGGTCGCTGAAGGTCCGGTCGACGACGAAGCCGCGACGGGCCAGCTCGCGCGCGGGCGCCAGCAGCTCCGCGAGGGGGTGGGTGCCCTCGGTCTCGGCGAGACGTTCCCACAGCGCCGCGGTGCCGGGGACGCCGACGGACAGGCCCGAGCTCACGACGTCGCGGAAGGGCAGCGGTTGCCCGTCCTCGCCGAGGAAGACGTCGTCGGTGAAGCTCGCCGGCGCGGTCTCGCGGCTGTCGTAGGCGTCGACGTCCCCGGTCTCCGCGTCGTAGTGGAGGAGGAAGCCGCCGCCCCCGAGACCCGCGGAGTACGGCTCGGTCACCCCGAGCGCCGCCGCCGCGGCGACCGCGGCGTCGACGGCCGTGCCCCCGTCGGCGAGGACGTCGAGGCCGATCTGCGTGGCGTAGGGGTCGACGGTGCTCACGGCCCCGCCGGTGCCCACGGCGAGCGGCACGCGCGGGACCTCGGGGAACGGCTGCCCGCCGCGCCCGCCCGGTCGGTCCGCGCTCGCGCCAGGGGCGCCGGCGAGCAACCCGGCGGCCACGATGCCCGCGAGCGAGAGCGTGACGGCACCCCGGGTGCGGTGGCGGTGGGAGGTCCTCGCCGTGGCGGTGGGGCTCTCGACGTCCACGGCAGGCTCCTCTCGACCGGACATCACCCGACCGGGTGAAGGGATCGGACGGTAGCCATCCCGGCGCACCCCCACAAGGCACGCGGACCGGGCGAGGACGTCGGCCGACAGGCGGCGACTACCGTCTCCGGGGACCAGCAGGACCAGGTGCCGGAGGTCGCGCGGTGGCGGTGACGAGGGGTTTCACGGGACGGCGGCGGGAGCGCGACGCGCGCCTGCCCCCCGGCCAGTACGACGTCGGCGACGACTGGCCCGTGCTCACCGCCGAGGTGACGCCGAACGTCGAGCCGGAGACGTGGTCGCTGACCGTCGACGGCCTCGTCGAGCGGGAGACCACGTGGACGTGGGACGAGGCGCACGCCCTGCCGCAGTCGACCTACGAGGGCGACATCCACTGCGTCACGACGTGGTCGAAGCTCGGCACCTCCTTCGAGGGCGTCGACGTCGACGTCGTCCTCGGGGCGGCGGGCGTCCGTCCCGGGGCGACGACGGTGCTGGTGACCTCGGCGAGCGGCTACACGACGAACCTGCCGCTGGCCGACGTCACGGGCGGCCGCGCGTGGGTGGCGTGGAGCTCGCAGGGGCGGCCGCTGTCCGCCGACCACGGCGGCCCGGCGCGTCTCGTCGTGCCGCACCTGTACTTCTGGAAGAGCGCCAAGTGGGTCACGCGGCTGACGCTGCTCGACCACGACCAGCGCGGCTTCTGGGAGCGCAACGGCTACCACGACCGCGGCGACCCGTGGGCGGAGCAGCGGTACGCCGGTGACTGAGGCCGCCGGGTCCCCGGAGCCGGGCCCCTCCGCCCCACCGACGTCGTGGCGCCCCGCGGTCGTCCGCGAGGTGCACCACCCGTCGCCGCGGGCGGTGTCCGTCCGCCTCGACCTGCCGGGCCGGCGTCCTCACCGCCCGGGGCAGCACTACGTCCTGCGCCTCACCGCGCCCGACGGCTACCGCGCGCAGCGCTCGTACTCCGTGGCCTCCGCGCCGGACGACGAGCTGCTCGAGCTCTACGTCGAGCGGCTGCCCGACGGCGAGGTGTCGGGCTTCCTCGCCGAGGAGCTGGCCGTCGGCGACGAGCTCGAGGTGCGCGGGCCCGTCGGTGAGTGGTTCGCCTGGGACGGGCGGCCCGCCCTCGCGGTCGGCGGCGGCAGCGGCGTCGTCCCGCTCGTGGCGATGCTCCGGCACGCCGCCGCGCTGGGGCGCCCGGACGCGCTGCGCCTGGCCGTCGCCGCCCGGACCCGCGAGGACCTGCCGTACGCCGACGAGCTGGAGGCGGCCGGTGCGCTCGTCGCCCTCTCGCGCGAGCCCGCGGGGCGGCGTCCCGCCGGCCGCCTGCGGTCCTCAGAGCTCGAGCGGCTCGTCGAGCCGGGACGCACGGCGTTCGTGTGCGGGTCGGCCGCCTTCGCCGAGGCGAGCAGCCGGCAGCTCGTGGCGCTTGGGGTGCTGGCCTCCGATGTCCGCGTCGAGCGCTTCGGGGCCTCCGGCTGATGCGGTCCCGACCGCTGCCACTCCACGCGTGGACGACGGTCCGGGACCCGACGCACGGCTCAGCGGAAGCGCCGTTCCTCGCCGCCGTAGCGACATGTCGAGCGTCACGTCCAACATTTCGGCGACGATCAACGGCAAGCACTACTACTACTACTACTACTGCGGCACCACCCACATCTGGCGAAGCGCCTGTCCAGAGTGACCGATCACTGCTGGAGACTGCGGTTCCAGGACAATTGCACCCCCGACCGGATGAGACGAAAGTCTAGGGTGCGTGTGACACTTGACACGGATATGTTCCAGAGCGCTGTACATACTCGTCGGGAGATTATGGTGAACACGGAGAAGCATGTGCGCGCTGATGCAGAACGCACCGAGGCTTCCAGGCAGTTTTGGTCTAAGGTGATTATTGCGGCGCTCAGTGGGACGGTGCTGTTCTTGGTCATCCGCATCCAGGATGCGGCTGACGAGGCGACTATCGGGAACGCGTGGAGGACCTGGCAAATCCTTACGGACGCCAATGAAGCGCACCCGCCTACGCTTGACTCTTCGCAAGTTCTCACCGTCATATCGACACTTCTAGTCTACTGCGGCGCAGCGGCGCTTGCGTTAGTCAGTCTCGAGCACGCCTATCGAGATGAAATATCTGGGCCACTCACGACTCAGATGGCTGACCGCCTCGCCGTTAGCGCCACGCTTGCGTCGGCGGTCGCAATCTCTGTGGCTTTAGGCCACGCGATAGCAGGCGATCCGACGGTACCCAGGAGCCACCGATACATGATGATCGCTCTTGCGCTGTTGACCGTTTATGCCGCGGCTGCGGTGGGTCGGAGCGAACTTGAAGTCGAAGTGTCTGCGCGGCGTGACGAAATCAACAGACGCGTACATCGTTACGCTTCTGTCACCCTCCTATGGAAGCGACTCAATAAGGCCACCCGTAATCCATCCCGGCTGTCCTGGCGTTTGTGGCTTGCCACCGGAGCCTTTGCGCTCGTGCCCGTCGTCGCCCTGATCGTTTCGCGAGGAGCTCTAGAGGCTCAGGCACTTTCTGTCTTACTGCTCTTCTACTTTTCAATGGTGATGCTCTCTGCGGGTTCGGACTTAATTCTGGCGAGCCTTAGTATTGCGCACCTGCTTAAGGAGCGTGGGTCTGTCGCGACGCTTTCGCTACTCATGGCCATCATCTTCGCGGTCGTAGTCAGCGTCGGATATTACGGGCTCTTCGTACTTGCGGTGGGGGTCATGCCAGTC
>NZ_JBBIAA010000037.1:0-9183 GCF_037482545.1 Pseudokineococcus basanitobsidens
CGACCGACACCACCTGGACGCGCCAGGCCACCGCACGCCACGACACGCAGCCCGACACCCGACCCCACCAGCACGAGCAGCGGCCGCAGCCGGACGAGCACCAGCAGCACCAGCCCCCCAACTCCTGGCGCGACGACCGACCACCACCCTTTTGAGTCAGGGCAGCACCGCGAGGACGACCGGCGGACCTCCTGCGGCGGCCTGTGCGAGCTGCTGCGCGTCGGTCGCGCTGACGGCCAGGACGACCACCCCGTCGCCGGCGCTCGCGCCCACCCCGCCGAGAGCGCCCGCCGCCGCGGCCGCCGGGACGTCGAGGACGACGGCACGGGGCGCCGGGGCGCCCGGAGCGGTGAGGTCGCCCACCGTGGCGCCTCGGGTCGCAGGGTCGTCCGGGCTCAGGAGGGCGCCGGTCAGCGGGTCGGTCGCGCTGGTGAGGACCGCGACGTCGTCGCCCGGACGTACGAGGTCCGCCGAAGCCGGCAGGACGGGCACGGCGAGCGCCACCGTCCCGGCGGGTTGTCCCGCCAGCAGGCCCCGCCCGGCGAGCCGGACGCCCGTGACGACCTCGCCCGCGCCCACCGGCCCGGCCAGCCGCCGACCTGCGACGCCGTCCGCGTGCGAGGGGTCGAGCGCGCCGGCCGGGACGAGGTCGTCCGGGAGCGCGACGGGGACGAGGTCGTCGGCCGCGAGGACGTGGCCGGCCGGCAGGTCGGTGGCGGCGGCGAGCACGGACGGGGTGCGGACGTCGTCCTCGGGCAGCAGCGCCTCGACGGCAGTCCCCGCCGCGGCCGCCAGCAGGACGGCTCCGACGAGGCGGCGGATCCGGAGGGCGGTGATGCCGTGGCGCCACGGCACCCGCCGTGCCGGCGCCACGGGCGCCGTGACCCCGCCCGTTCGGCCCCCGCCCCCTCGCCCCCCGATCCGTCGCAGCGCCACGGGCGGGACGCTAGGCGCCGCGCCCGGCGGTCGGTCGATCGCTTCCGGTGCCTGTGGACGACGCCGCAGGGCTGCGGGCGGTGGGCAGGAGGTCTCCGGTGGGGCGACCGCCCGCAGGTGCGCCGGGGGTCGGGCTCAGGCGGCCGAGCCGCTGGAGCTGCTCCCCGAGGAGCCCGACGCGGTGGAGGACGAGGTGCCGGAGCCGCCGGAGGCGCTGCCGCCCGAGCCGGAGCCCTTGTCGGAGCCGCCGGAGGAGCTGGCCCCCTTGTCCGAGCTGCTCTTCGCCGCCGTGCCGGACGAGTCGGAGCCGCTCCCCGAGGCCTTCTCCTTGGCGCCGTCCGAGCCGCCGCGGGACTCACCGGAGGAGCCGCCGCGGCTCTCGCTGCGGGAGTCGTTGCGGTAGAAGCCGGAGCCCTTGAACACGATGCCGACGGTGCTGAAGACCTTGCGCAGCCGCCCGGAGCAGGTGGGGCACTCGGTGAGGCTCGGGTCGCTGAACGACTGCTGCACCTCGAGGGGGGTGTCGCACTCGGTGCAGCGGTAGGAGTAGACGGGCACGGTGGCCTCCACGGCAGGACGCGCCGACGGGCGGCGAGAGCGGCGCGAGCGGTGTCGCAGCGCGGCGCCCGCCCGGTGACTGGCACTCCCCAATCACGAGTGCCAACAGTACCCCCGTGCGCCGTCCCGACCTCCCGGTCGCCCGGGGGCGCCGACGTCGGCGGCTAGTGTCGCGGCGTGGCCCGCCTCCGCTCCGCCGGGGTCGTCGCCCTGGCCGCCCTCCTCGTGACGGCCCTGGTCGCGGCGGCCGCGGCCGTCGTCCTCGTCCGCCGCCCCCTGCCCGACGTCTCGGGCGAGGTCGCCGTCCCCGGGCTCTCCGGCCAGGTGCGGGTGCTCCGGGACGAGCAGGGTGTCCCGCAGGTCTACGCCGACGACGCCGAGGACCTGTTCCGGGTGCAGGGCTACGTGCACGCGCAGGACCGCTTCTTCCAGATGGACCTGCGGCGGCACACGACGGCCGGCCGCCTCGCCGAGCTGCTCGGCGACGTGCCGGAGGCGGTCGAGGCGGACGTCGTCGTCCGCACCATGGGGTGGCGGCGCGTCGCCGAGGCGGAGCTGCCGCTGCTCGCGCCGGAGACCCGCGCCTACCTGGAGGCCTACGCGGACGGGGTCAACGCGTACACCGCCGGCCGCTCGCCGAGCGAGCTGTCGGCCGCCTACACGGCGCTGGGTGCGCAGGTCGACCTCGCCCCGGTCGAGGAGTGGACCCCGGTCGACTCCCTCGCCTGGCTGAAGGCGATGGCCTGGTCGCTGCGCTCCAACTACGACGACGAGCTCTCCCGCGCCACCGCCTACGGCGTCGTCGGGGACGTCGACCTCGTCGAGCAGCTGCACCCCGACCCCTCCGCCGCGGGGAACCAGCCGATCGTCACGACGACGGACGCGCTCGCCCCGGCGGCGTCGACGACCGACGTCGGCCCCGCACCCCTCGGCGGAGGGGACCCGGCGGACGTGGACCCGGCGGCGCGCGCGGCCTCCACGGACGCGCTGACCGCGGCTCTCGGCAGCGCCGGGGACCCGCTCGGCGCCGCGCAGCGGGCGCTCGACGCCGTCCCGGACCTGCTGGGCGCCCGCGGGGCGGGCGACGGCGGCATCGGGTCCAACGCCTGGGCGGTCTCCGGCGAGCACACCGCGACGGGCGAGCCCCTGCTCGCGAACGACCCGCACCTGGCGGCCGAGCTGCCCAGCACGTGGTCCCAGGTGGGGCTGCACTGCACCGAGGTCACCGACGCGTGCCCCTTCGACGTCGCGGGCTTCTCCTTCGCGGGGATGCCGGGCGTCGTCATCGGGCACACGCCGCAGGTGGCGTGGGGCTTCACCAACCTGGGCGCCGACGTGACCGACCTCTTCCTCGAGCGGGTGCGGGGCGGCGAGGGGGGCGACACCTACCTGTACGACGGGGAGGAGCTGCCGGTCTCCTCGCGGACGGAGACGATCCGGGTGGCGGGCGGCGAGCCCGTGGCCATCACGGTGCGGAGCACGGGCCACGGGCCGCTGGTCTCCGACGTCCTGCCCGCGGTGGCCGCCGCCGGACGCTCCGCCCCCGTCCCCGACCTCGCGCCCTCGTCGGGGCTGGGCGGCTACGCCGTCTCGCTGGCGTGGACGGCGCTGACGCCGGGGCGGACCATGGACGCCGTCTTCGCCCTCGACGCGGCGACGGGCTGGGACGACCTGCGGGCGGCGGCGGAGACCTTCGAGGTGCCGGGCCAGAACATCGTCTACGCCGGCACCGACGGCAGCGTCGGCTACCAGTCCTCCGGCAGCGTCCCGGTGCGCCGCGTGGGCGGCGGTCTCGGGCAGACCGACGGCACCTGGCCCCGGCTCGGCTGGGACCCGGCCTACGACTGGACCGGCACCGTCCCCTTCGCGGACTTGCCCTCCGAGCTGGACCCCGCGGACGGCCTCGTCGTCACGGCCAACCAGCAGGTGACCGACGCCCGCTCGCCGTTCCTCTCGGCCGACCTCGCCCAGGGCTACCGCTCGCAGCGCATCCGCGAGGTGCTCGAGGGGTGGGTGGCCGACGGCCGCCCGATCACGACGCAGGACCTGCTCGACCTGCAGACCGACACCCACGACCCCTTCGCCGAGGTCCTCGTCCCGCAGCTGCTGGCCGCACCGCTGCCCGAGGGCGGCGGCTCGACGCCCGAGCAGCGGGCCTTCACCCGTGAGGCGGTGGCGCTGCTCCGCGACTGGGACGGCAGGACGACGGCCGACTCCGCCCCGGCCGCCTACTACGCGGCCGTGTGGTCCAACCTGCTGCGCCGGACGTTCGCCGACCAGCTCCCCGAGGCCGCCCAGCCCTCGGGCGGCGGTCGCTGGTTCACCGTCGTCGGCGACCTGCTGGACGAGCCGGACAGCCGCTGGTGGGACGACGCGACGACGACGACGGTCGTCGAGACCCGCGACCAGGTGCTCGGCCGTGCCCTCGTGGACGCCCGGCTGGAGCTGACCGCCAGCCTGGGCGCGGACCCGGAGGAGTGGCGGTGGGGACGGCTGCACCGCCTCGAGCTGCGCCAGCAGCCGCTGGGCGACCCGTCGGTGCCGTGGCCCGTCCGGTCCCTCTGGACCGCCGGGCCCGTCGAGCTCGGGGGCAGCACCTCTGTCGTCGACGCGACGTCGTGGGACGCCCGCGAGGGCTACGCCGTCACCGCCGTCCCGTCGATGCGCATGGTCGTCGACCTCGCCGACCTCGACGCCTCGCGCTGGGTCGACCTGACGGGGGTCAGCGAGCACCCGTGGAGCGGGCACATGACCGACCAGCTGGGCGCCTGGGCCGACGGGCGCACGTTCCCGTGGCCGTCCTCGCCCGAGGCGGTGCAGGAGGCGGCGCGCGACGAGCTCGTGCTGACCCCCGAGGCGGCGGCCGGCTGACCCGGCGGCGCGGACGCCCGGTCCCCCGCCTCCTCAGTCGAGCCGGCGCCAGCGGCTCGCCGTCGCGACGTGGGCGACGCGGACGTCGTGGTCCGCCGACGGCACCGGCTCCACGCACGCGTCGAGCACCTCGTCCTCGTGGACGAGGGCGACGACGGGCGGCAGGGCGCCGCCGGCCGCGACCAGGCGCCCGAGCGCCCGGTCGTAGTAGCCGCCGCCCCGGCCCAGCCGTCGACCGGCGGTGTCGACGGCCAGGGCGGGCACGAGCACCGCGACCACCTCGGCGAGGGCGTCGGGCCCGAGGTCCGGACCGGGCAGCGGCGGGCCGTCGGGCGAGCCGGCCGTCCCGTGCGCCACCCCCCAGCCGAGGCGGACCCCGCCGCCGTCCGACCCGTCGTGGGTGTGCGGCAGGAGCACCCGCCGCCCCTGAGCGGCCAGCGCCGCGACCAGCGGCCAGGTGCCCGGCTCGGTGCCGCGGGAGGAGTAGCACGCGACCGCCCCGTCGGCGGGCAGCACGCCCGCGGCGAGGACGACGTCGCGCAACTGCCCCGCCAGGGCCGCGCGCTCCCGCGTCCCGCGCCGTCGCCGCCGGTCGAGGACGGACCGGCGCAGGACCGCCTTCTCCCGGTCCGCCTTCTGCCGGTCCGGCTCCTCCCGGTCCGCCTTCTCCCGGTCCGCCTTCTCCTGGTCCGGCGGACGGTGCGGGTCCGGGTCCTGGTCCCGCGGCCGGCCCGGGAGCGCGGCGCCGGAGGAGTCCTCGCGCCGGGGTGCCCGGCCGTCGGCGCCCATGGGAGGAGTCTGCGGGAGCCGTCCGTGCGTCCGCCACCCGCGCGGCCGACGGGGTGAGCGTGCCGCTCGCCGTGGGGCCCCCGGTCGGGGCGCGCGGCTAGCCTGCGCCGCATGAGCATCCAGAAGGCCGTGATCCCCGCGGCGGGACAGGGCACGCGCTTCCTGCCGGCGACGAAGGCGTCACCGAAGGAGATGCTGCCCGTGGTGGACGTGCCGGCCATCGAGTACGTGGTCCGCGAGGCCGTCGACGCCGGCATGCACGACGTGCTCATGGTCACCGGCCGCGGCAAGCGCGCCCTGGAGGACCACTTCGACCGCAACGTCGAGCTGGAGGCCGGCCTGGAGGCCAAGGGCGACGACACCAAGCTCGACAAGGTCCGCAGCTCCACCGACCTCGCGCAGGTGCACTACGTGCGCCAGGGCGACCCCAAGGGCCTCGGGCACGCCGTCCTCGTCGCGAAGGCGCACGTCGGCGACGAGCCCTTCGCCGTCCTCCTCGGCGACGACCTCATCGACCCGCGCGACCCCCTGCTGCAGACCATGACCGCGGTCCAGGAGCGGCTGGGGGGCAGCGTCGTCGCGCTGCTCGAGGTGCCCGAGGACCAGGTGTACCTCTACGGCTGCGCGACCCTCGACGAGGGCGGGTCCGACGCGCTGGAGGAGGACGTCGTCCGCATCACCGGCATGGTCGAGAAGCCCGCGGTCGAGGACGCCCCCTCCAACCTCGCGATCATCGGCCGGTACGTGCTGCACCCGGCCGTCTTCGGGGTCCTCGAGCGGACGCCGCCCGGCAAGGGCGGCGAGATCCAGCTGACCGACGCGCTGCAGACGCTCGCGGGGATGCCCGCCGAGGACGGCGGCGGTGTCACCGGCGTCGTCTTCCGCGGCCGCCGCTACGACACGGGCGACAAGCTGGACTACATCAAGGCCGTGGTCCGCCTCGCCTGCGAGCGGGACGACCTCGGGCCCGAGCTGCGCGCGTGGCTGCGGGACAGCGTCGACGAGCTGACGGCCGACCCGGCCGGGCGCTCCTGACCGGCGGGGGCGCGGCCCGGGCGACCGGGCCGGGCGGCGGAGCGCGCTCGCTGGAGGGGCACCTCGCCGTCGTCCTAGACGGCGCGCAGCCGCTGCTGCCCCGGCGGCTGCCGCTGCTGGACGCGCTCGACCTCGTCCTGGCCGAGGACGTCGTCGCCGGGGGCCCGCTGCCCCGCTTCGACGGCTCCTCGATGGACGGCTACGCCGTGCTGGCCGCGGACGTCGCGACGGCGGCCGAGGACGCGCCGGCCGTGCTCGACGTCGTGGGCGACGTCCCGGCGGGCGCCGCCCACGTGCCGGCCCTGCGGCCCGGGACGGCGGTGCGCGTCATGACCGGCGCGCCGGTGCCGCAGGCGGAGGACCCGACCCGGACGCCGGACGTCGCCGTCGTCCAGGTCGAGTGGACCGACGCGGCCCAGACGGGGCCGCCGCCGGCGCGGGTGGCGGTGGGACGTCCCGTCGGGCCGGGCCGCAACGTCCGTCGGGCCGGCGAGGACGTCGAGACCGGCGAGCGCGTGCTGCGGGCGGGGGAGCGTCTCTCCCCACGGCACCTGGGGCTGCTGGCCTCGCTCGGCCGCGCCGACGTCCTCGTCCGCCCGCGGCCGCGCGTCGTCGTGCTGTCCACCGGCAGCGAGGTCGTCGAGCCGGGGGAGGAGCTGAGCCCGGGGCAGATCCACGACTCGAACTCCACGGCGCTCGTCGCCGCCTGCCGCGAGGCCGGGGCGCTCGCCCGCCGCGTGCGGGCCGTCGAGGACGACCCCGGGCGGCTGCTCGCGGTCCTGCGCGCCGAGCTCCCGACCGCCGACCTGGTGCTGACGACGGGCGGGGTCAGCGCCGGCGCCTACGAGGTCGTCAAGGAGGCGCTCGCCGCCGGTGGCGCGGTGTCGTTCGTCCGGGTCGCGATGCAGCCGGGCGGCCCCCAGGGCGAGGGCCGGCTGCGGGACGACGCCGGCCGGGAGGTCCGCGTGCTCACGCTGCCGGGGAACCCGGTGAGCGCCTACGTCTCCTTCGAGGCCTTCGTGCGGCCGTGGCTGCGGCGCGTGCTCGGCGAGGAGGAGCTGCAGCGGCCCGTCGTCGAGGCCGTCGTCGACCGCGGCTGGACCTCGGTGCCCGGCAAGCGGCAGCTCTACCGCGTCCGGCTGGAGCGCGACGCCGACGGCACGGCGCACGTGGGCGCCATCGGCGGGCCCGGCAGCCACCTCGTGGCCGACCTCGTGACCGCGACCGCGCTGGCCGTGGTGCCGGAGGAGGTGACGGACGTCCGCCCCGGTGACAGGCTGTCGTGCATGCTCCTCGAGCGCGGTGGCCCGCCGCCGTCGGACCCCGCCGCGGACCCCCGGCCGGGGGCCGGGGCGTGACCGGGTTCACGCACCTCGACGACCGGGGACGCGCCCGCATGGTCGACGTCTCCGCGAAGGACGTGACCGTCCGCACGGCGTCCGCGGCCGGTCGCGTGCTGTGCTCGCCCGCCGTCGTCGAGGCCCTGCGTGCCGGGGGCGTCCCCAAGGGCGACGCCCTCGCCGTCGCCCGGGTCGCCGGCCTGCAGGCCGCCAAGCGCACTCCCGACCTCGTCCCGCTGGCGCACCCGGTCGCCGTCCACGCCGTCGAGGTCGACCTCGAGGTCGTCGACGACGGCGTGGAGGTCGCCGCGACCGTGCGCACGGCGGACCGGACCGGGGTCGAGATGGAGGCGCTCACGTGCGTCGCCGTCGCCGGCCTCGCCCTCGTCGACATGGTCAAGGCCCTCGACCGCGCCGCCGTCATCACCGACGTGCGCGTGACGGCCAAGAGCGGCGGACGCTCGGGGAGCTGGACCCGTGGCTGAGCAGGCACCGGAGCCCGGGGGCCCGGGCGCGGCGGTGCCCCGCACGGGCGCGGTGGTCGTCGCCTCCACCCGCGCGGCGCGGGGCACCTACGCCGACGAGACCGGCCCCCTGCTCGTGGAGGGGCTGCGCGCGCTCGGGCTCGCGGTCGACGACGCGGTCGTCGTCGAGGACGGCGAGCCCGTCGGCCGGGCCCTGCGCGCGGCGCTGGGGCGCGGTGCGGCCGTCGTCGTGACGACGGGCGGGACGGGGCTGACGCCGCGCGACCTGACGCCCGAGCAGACGGCGCCGCTGCTGGACCGGGAGCTGCCCGGGCTGGCCGAGGCCCTGCGGGCGCGCGGGCGGGACAAGGGCGTGCCGACGGCGTCCCTGTCCCGCGGCCTGGCCGGCACGGCCGGCACCGCGCTCGTCGTCAACCTCCCCGGCTCCCCGGGCGCGTGCCGCGACGGGCTCGAGGTGCTCGCCGAGGTGCTGCCGCACGCGCTGGACCAGGTCGCCGGCGGCGACCACCCGCGCCCGTGAGCACCGTTCAGGTCCTCGTCCGGGTCCCCGCCCCGGTCACGGAGGGCCGCCGGTGAACGGCTGGCCGGTGGAGCTGCGCTCGCAGGACGTGGGGCTCCGGCCCCTGCGCCGTGGGGACCGCACGGCGTGGGGGCGGCTGCGCGACGCCAACGCCCGGTGGCTCGCGCCGTGGGAGGCGACGCCGCCGGCGGGCTCGCTGCCCCCGCCGTCCTTCTCGGCGATGGTGCGCGAGCTGCGGCAGCAGGCGCGCCTCGGCCAGGCGCTGCCCTTCGTCGTGGAGCACCGCGGGCGCATGGTCGGCCAGCTGACGGTCGCGGGCGTGGCGTGGGGCTCGCTGCGCTCCGGGACCGTCGGCTACTGGGTGGACCAGCGCGTCGCCGGCCGCGGCATCACGCCCACCGCCGTGGCGATGGTCACCGACCACTGCTTCCGGTCGGTCGGGCTGCACCGGGTCGAGGTCAACATCCGCCCCGAGAACGCCGCGAGCCTGCGCGTGGTCGAGAAGCTCGGCTTCCGCGACGAGGGCCTGCGCCACGGCTACCTGCACATCGACGGCGCCTGGCGCGACCACCGCACCTTCGCGCTCACCGCGGAGGAGGTCCCGGGCGGGCTGCTGGCCCGCTGGCTCGCCGCGGGGGGGGGCGCCCCC
>NZ_JBBIAA010000037.1:9523-17779 GCF_037482545.1 Pseudokineococcus basanitobsidens
GGCGCGGCGCCGCGCCGAGCTCGGCGCCTGGCACGCCGCCGGTCGCGGGGCGCACCGCCGGCCGACGACCCTGTCGCCCTCGACGTCGACCCCGACGCCGCGCGCCGGTGGCTCCCGCGCCGTCGGCGGCGCCGCGACGGGGACGGGGGGCGCGTCCCCGTCGGTGCTCGGCCCCACGACCCCCGGCGTCCGCCGCGCCACCGCCGGGGCGCGGGTCCTCGAGCGCCGGTCCGCCGTCCCCCGGCCGCGCTGCGCGGGCAGCCGTGCCCGGCCGGCGCTGCTCGTCGCCGGCACGACCGGCCCCCTGACCGCGCGCGTCCCCGTCCCGCCGGCGACCGCCGCCCCGCCGCAGGTCGCCGCCCCGCCGCAGACCGCCGCCCTGACCGCGGTCGTCGAGCCGGCAGGTGGTCCCACCCCGGACCCGGTGCCCGGCCCGCGCGGCGGCCCGGCCCGCACCCGCCCTCCTCGTCGTGAGGGGCGCACGGCGAGGGGCGCGGCGGCCGTGCACGCGGTGGTGCTCTCGGCCTGGCTCGTCGCCGTCGTCACGAGCGCGGTGCTGGTCGCGTCCGGCGTCCTCCCGCCCGCCGCGGCCGTCGCGGCACCGCTCCTGCTCGGGGCCCACCTCGTGCTGCTGCGTCGTCGCGCGGTCGCCCGGCGGCAGGCGACCCGCGGGGCCCGGACGGTCCCGCGCGCCGACCGCGCCGCGACCACCGCGCCGTCGGGGGCGCAGGAGCGGCCCGTCCTGCTGGACCTCGGGGAGCAGGCCCCGGGGGACACGTCGCCGGGGGAGACGTCGCCGGGGGAGACGGCGCCGGGGGAGACGACCCCGGGGGAGACGTCGCAGGCCCCCCGCACGGGGGTCGTCACCGGTCTGCTCACCCCCCTCGCCGACCTGCGGGCGGCGGCTGCCGCGCAGGCGGCGGAGGGCGTGCGGGCCCCGGCGGCCACCGGCGAGCCGGCGCCCCCCGCGGCGACGGCCGCCCAGGACGCGCCGCCGGTCCGGCGGGTGCGCCGCCGCCGCTCGGCCTGACGGGCCTCCACGGGGAGGGCCACCGCGCCGGCGCTGGTAGTGTCTCCGACGTCCTCGGGGCTGTGGCGCAGCTGGTAGCGCACCTCGTTCGCAACGAGGGGGTCAGGGGTTCGAGTCCCCTCAGCTCCACCACGACGGCAGGGCCCGGGCGCGACGCGCCCGGGCCCTGCGTGCGTCCGGCGGGCCCGGGCTCTCACGTCGTGCGCCGCGCGGCGCCCGGCACCAGGGTGGTGGCCATGACCACCGCGACGACATCCCTGCCCGGCCCCGCGGCGAGCCTGCCCGGCGGCGGGTCCATGCCCCTGCTCGGCCTCGGCACGTGGCAGTCCGAGGGCGACGACGCCTACCGCTCCGTCCTGCACGCCCTCGAGGTCGGCTACCGGCACGTCGACACCGCCACCGGCTACGGCAACGAGGACCAGGTGGGCCGCGCGCTCGCCGAGTCCGGCGTCCCGCGCGAGGAGGTCTTCGTGACGACGAAGCTGCCGCCGGACGACGCCGGCCGGGCCCGCGAGGTCCTGTCCCGCTCGCTGGACCTGCTCGGCCTGGACTTCGTCGACCTGTGGCTCGTCCACTGGCCGCCGTCCGGCGGCGCGAGCCCGCAGACGTGGGAGCAGCTCCTCGCCGCCCGGGCCGACGGGCAGGCCCGCGACGTCGGCGTCAGCAACTACAGCACCGCGCAGGTCGACGAGCTCGTCGCCGCCACGGGCGAGGCGCCGGCGGTCGACCAGGTGCCGTGGGCCCCGGCGCTGCACGACCAGCAGTTCCTCGACGCGTGCGCCGAGCGCGGCGTGGTCGTCGAGGGGTACAGCCCCTTCAAGAAGACGGACATGGACGACCCGGTCCTCGCCGAGGTGGCCCGCGCGCACGGCGTCACGCCGCAGCAGGTCGTCCTGCGCTGGCACCTGGAGCACGGCGTCGTCGTCATCCCGAAGTCGGTGACCCCCGAGCGCATCGAGGCCAACGCCGACGTCTTCGGCTTCACGCTCTCCGCCGACGAGGTGCGCCGGGTCGACGGCCTCGCCGGCTGACCGGCCACCGCGGGGCGGCAGGAGGTTAGGCTTCCCTGCCATGAGCGCTCCCGCCCCGGCCGCCCCCGCGGCCCGGACCGGCGCCGCCGCGCCCGCCGACGGGCGGTCCGCTCGCCGGCAGGGGGCTCGTCGGCACGGGGCGGGGACGCTGTGGCTGGCGGTCGTCGTCGCGGCGGCGGCGCTGGCCGGCGCGGCGCTGCTGAGCCTCGCGGTCGGCTCGCGCGCCGTCCCGCCCGCCGTCGTCCTCGACGCGCTGCTGCGCCCGGACCGCTCGGTCACCGACCACCTCGTCGTGCTCGACCTCCGGCTGCCCCGGACCGTGGTGGGCCTGGTCGTCGGCGCGGCCCTCGGGCTGGCCGGCGCGCTCATGCAGGGGCTCACCCGCAACCCGCTCGCGGACCCCGGCCTCCTCGGGGTCAACGCGGGAGCCGCGACCGCCGTCGTCCTGGCCATCAGCGTGCTCGGCGTGACGTCGCCGTCGGGGTACGTCTGGTTCGCCCTCGTCGGCGCCGCCGTGGCGGCGGTCGTCGTCCACGGCGTCGCCGCGACGGGCCGCGAGGGCGCCACCCCGGTCAAGCTGACGCTCGCGGGGGCGGCGGTCAGCGCGATGCTGCTGTCGGTCACGTCGGCCGTCCTCGTCACCGACAGCGCGACCTTCGACCAGTTCCGCTTCTGGCAGGTCGGCTCCCTGTCCGGCCGCGAGCTGTCGGTCGTGGCCGCGGTCCTGCCGGTCCTCCTCGTCGGCGCCGTGCTCGCCCTGGCGATGGGCCCGGTGCTCGACGCGCTCTCGCTCGGCCAGGACGTGGCCCGGGGGCTCGGGCAGCGGACCGGGGTCGCCCGGGCCGTCGGGGCGCTGGCCGCCGTGCTCCTGTGCGGCGGGGCGACGGCGGTCGCCGGCCCGGTCGCCTTCCTCGGCCTGGCCGTCCCCCACGTGGTGCGCGCGGTCACGGGGCCCTCGCACCGGTGGCTGCTGCCGCTGTCGGCCCTCGTCGCGCCGACGGTGCTGCTGCTCGCCGACGTCCTCGGCCGCGTCGTCGCCCGCCCGGGGGAGCTCCAGGTCGGCATCGTCACCGCCGTCGTCGGCGCCCCGGTCCTCGTGCTGCTCGTGCGCCGCCGCCGCGGGGCGGTGGCGCTGTGAGCGCCGTGACCCAGGGCGTGCCGGTGACGCGCGGACTACCTCCCCGTCCGGCGAGGCCGGACGGGCTCGCGCCCGAGCGGCTGGCCGCGGCGGCCCGCGCCGTGCGCAGCAGCCGCCGGGCCGCGGCGGCCCGCGCGGGAGCCGTGACGTCGGTGCTCGGCGCCCTGGTCGTCGTCGTGCTCGTCGTCGCCCTGTCCGTCGGCGACTTCCCCCTCACGCCGGGCGAGGTGGTCGGCGCGCTCCTCGGTCGCGGCGACGGCGGCGCCGAGCTCGTCGTCCTCCAGCTGCGGCTGCCGCGGGCGCTGGCGGGCGTCGTCGCGGGCGCCTGCTTCGGGCTCTCCGGCGCGCTGCTGCAGTCGCTGCTGCGCAACCCTCTCGCCAGCCCCGACATCATCGGCATCTCCGCCGGCGCGAGCGCCGCCGCCGTCGTCGCGCTGCTGGGGCTGGGCCTGCAGGGGCTGTCCGTGTCCGCCGCCGCCGGGCTGGGGGCCCTCGCCACCGCGCTGGCGATCGCCGCCCTGTCGCACCGCGGGACGCTGTCCGGCTACCGCTTCGTGCTCGTGGGCATCGGGGCGGCCGCCGTGCTCAACGCGGTCGTCAGCTTCGTGCTGACCCGGACCGACTCCACCGAGGCGTCCCTGGCCCTCGTCTGGCTCACCGGGAGTCTCAACGGGACGAGCTGGGACGGCGTGACGCCGCTGCTGCTGTCCGCGGCCGTCCTCGTCCCGCTCGCCCTGCTGGCCGGGCGCGCCCTCGGCGGCCTCGGCGTGGGCGACGACGCCGCCGCGGGCCTCGGCCTGCGGGTCGGGCGCTCGCGGCTGGTGCTGCTCGTCCTCGCCGTCGCGCTGGCGGCGGCCGCCACCGCGGCGGCCGGGCCGGTGGCCTTCGTCGCCCTGGTCGCCGCGCCCGTCGCCCGGCGGCTGCTGCCGGGACGCGCCGCGCTGCCCGCGGCGGCGCTGGTCGGCGCGCTGGTGCTCTCGCTCTCCGACCTCGTCGCCCAGCACGCGCCCCTCCTGCCGCAGCTGCCCGTCGGCGTCGTCACCGGTGTCGTCGGGGCGCCGTACCTGCTCTGGCTGCTCGTCCGGGCGGGTCGTACGGGGACGGCGGGCTGAGGTGGCGCCGGTGACCGGGCAGCGGACGGGGGGGACGACCCGGCAGGACGTCGAGCGCCCGCCGCTGGACGGGGCCCGTCCGGCCGCCACCCCCACGGGCGGGAGCCGCGAGCACGAGCTCGAGGCCCGCGGCCTGCGGCTGGGGTACGACGGTCGCGAGGTCGTCTCGGACCTCTCGCTGCGGGTCCCGCCGGGGCGCGTCACGGTCGTCGTCGGCGCCAACGCCTGCGGCAAGTCGACGTTGCTGCGGGGCATGGCCCGCCTGCTCGACCCCAGCGCGGGGGCCGTCCTGCTCGACGGGCGGGCGATCCACGACATGCCGACGAAGGCCGTCGCCGAGGTCCTCGGTATCCTCCCGCAGAGCCCGGTGTCCCCCGGCGGCATCACCGTGGCCGACCTCGTCGGCCGCGGCCGGTACCCGCACCAGGGCTGGTTCCGCCGCTGGACGCGCGAGGACGAGGAGGCCGTGGCGCGGGCGCTGGCCTGGACGGCGACCGACGGGCTCGCCACGCGTGCGGTCGACGAGCTCTCCGGCGGGCAGCGCCAGCGGGTCTGGATCGCCATGGCGCTGGCGCAGGAGACCGACGTCCTGCTCCTCGACGAGCCGACCACCTTCCTCGACCTCGCCCACCAGGTCGAGGTGCTCGACCTGCTCGCCGACCTGAACCAGCGCGGCACGACCGTCGTCCTGGTCCTGCACGACCTCAACCTCGCCTGCCGCTACGCCGACCACATCGTCGCCATGTGCGACGGCCGGGTCGTGGCCGAGGGCACGCCCGCCGAGGTCATCACGGCCGCGACGGTGCGCGAGGTCTACGGGCTGGAGGCGCACGTCGTCCCCGACCCCGTCTCCGGGACCCCGATGGTCGTGCCGCTCGGGCGCCACCACTGCCCGCGCCCCGCCCCGCCCACGTCCTGAACGCCTGTCCTGGGCGCACGTCCTGGGCGCACCGTGGGCCCACGTCGCCGACCCGCCCGGGGAGCGTCAGATCCAGCTGGGGAACCACATCCGCCAGCGCCAGTGGTCGGTGGGGATCGTCTCGGCCGTCCACACCGGCCAGAAGAAGGCCGCGGCGAGCACGGCCGCCACGACGACCGTGCCGGCGACCGCCGCCCCCCACCGGCGCCGGCGCGGCGAGGAGCCCGGTCGTCCGAGCACCATCCCGAGCACCATCGTCAGCGCCAGCACGACGTAGGGCACGAACGCCACCGTGTAGAAGGTGTAGATCGTGCGGTCCGGGTAGAGGAACCACGGCAGGTACAGCCCGGCCAGCGGGGCGAGGACGGCGCCCGCGCGCCAGTCCCGGCGCAGCGCCCAGACGCCGAGCAGGACGACGAGCGCGAGCGACCCGCCCCACCAGACGACCGGGTTGCCGAGCGCCGTGATCGCGCGCGAGCACGCCTCGACGGTGCACCCGGCGGCGCCCTCGGTCGGGGCCTCGTAGAAGAAGGACGTCGGCCGCGACTGCACGAGCCACGACTCGGGGCTCGACTGGTACGGGTGGCTGCTGCTGAGGCCGACGTGGAAGGCGTACATGTCGACGTGGTAGCGCCAGAGCGAGGCCAGCGCGTCGGGCACGCCCGGCAGGTAGTCCGGCCGGTCGGCGGCGTACTGGCGCAGGTGGCCGCCGCTGGTGGCGAACCAGCCGGCCCAGGTGGCGAGGTAGGTGCCGAGGGCCGCGAGCAGCATCCCGACGGCGGCGGGCACGCCGTCCTTCAGCACGCCGCCCGCGAACCAGTGCCGCACGCCGGCGGCGCGGCGGGCGCCGGCGTCCCACAGCACCGTCATGAGGCCGAGGACGGCGAAGGCGTAGAGGCCCGACCACTTCGTCCCGATCGCCAGGCCGAGGCAGACCGCCGCGACCAGCCGCCACGGCCGGGCGAGCAGCCAGGGCCCCAGCCCGCCCAGGCGGGCGCCGGTGGGCCCGCGCGTCGTGACGACCCGCGCCAGGCGCGTGCGGCTCGCGTCCCGGTCCAGCAGCAGGGCGCCGACCGCCGCGAGCACCCAGAACATGACGAAGACGTCGAGCAGCCCCGTGCGGGAGTGCACGAGGTGCTGGCCGTCGACGGCGAGGAGGAGCCCGGCGACGGTGCCGAGCAGCGTCGAGGAGAGCAGTCGCCGGGCGATGCGGGCGACCATGAGCACGGACAGCGTCCCGGCCACCGCCGCCCCGAGGCGCCAGCCCGCGGAGCTGTCCTGGCCGAGGAGGAGCTGCCCGAGGGCGAGCACCCACTTGCCGGCGGGCGGGTGGACCGGGAACTCGGCACGGTCCAGGGGGGCGGGGTCGCCGGCGGCGAAGGCCGCGTCGGCGCCCTCGGGCCAGGCCCGCTCGTAGCCCGAGAGCAGCAGCGAGTAGGCCTGCTTGACGTAGTAGGTCTCGTCGAAGACCAGCTGGTGCGGCCGGCCGAGCTCCCACAGCCGCACGACCCCGGCCAGCGCCGTGACCAGCAGCGGGCCGAGCCAGCCCCGCAGGCCGTCCGCCGGCAGGCGGCCGACGAGCCGCTCCCGCAGGGCGGTGCCGTCGTCCCCGGTGCCGTCGTCCCGGGTGCCGTCGTCCCGGGCGCCGTCGTCGGTGCGGCCGTCCGCACCGGCGTCGGCGCGCGCAGGGGAGCCCGCGGGGCGGGCGGCCGACGAGCTGCTCCCGCAGGGCGGTGCCGTCGTCCCGGGCGCTGTCGTCGGTGCGGCCGTCCGCACCGGCGTCGGCGCGCGCGGGGGAGCCCGCGGGGCGGGCGGCCGACGTCGTGCTCACGCGGCGCATGCTAGGTGGGGCCGCCGGGACGGCACCGCCGCTCGGGCGGACGCCGCCCGCTCGCCGCGCGGCCGCACCCCCGCGCGCTGGGAGACTGGTCGCGTGCCCCCCTCCGACGACGCCCCCGCCGACGTCGGGCCCCGCCCCGAGGGCGTCCTGCCCGACGGGCCCGACGAGGGCCCGGAGGACGACCCGGAGGACGACCCGGAGGACGACCCGGAGGACGACCCCGACGCGGTCGCGCTCACCCCGTCGCTGTCGCCGGTCGCCCCGCGTCCCGGAGGCCGGCTGCTGCTCGCGGCCACGCCCATCGGCGACGCGCGGGACGCGCCGCCGCGCCTGGCGCACCTCCTCGCGACGGCCGACCTCGTCGCCGCCGAGGACACGCGGCGCCTGCGCCGGCTGCTGCGGGCGCTCGACGTCGAGCCGCGCGGTCGCGTCGTCTCGTGCCACGAGCACAACGAGGCCGCACGGGCGGACGACGTCGTCGCCGTCGTGCGCGCCGGCGGGACGGCCGTGCTCGTCAGCGACGCCGGCATGCCGTCCGTCTCGGACCCGGGCTACCGGCTCGTGCAGGCGATGGTGGCGGCGGACCTGCCGGTCAGCGCCGTCCCCGGCCCGTCCGCCGTCCTCGCTGCGCTCGCCGTCTCGGGCCTGCCGACGGACCGCTTCACCTTCGAGGGCTTCCTGCCCCGCAAGGACGGCGAGCGCCGCGGCGTCCTCGCCGACCTCGCCGGCGAGCGCCGGACGATGGTCTTCTTCGAGTCCCCCCACCGGCTGGCCGCCTCGCTCGCCGTCATGGCCGAGGTGCTCGGCGGCGACCGGCGCGCCGCGGTCTGCCGGGAGCTGACGAAGACGTACGAGGAGGTCGTCCGCGACGACCTCGACGGCCTGGTCGCCTGGTCCGACCGCACCCTCCTCGGGGAGATCACGCTCGTCGTCGCCGGCGCTCGTCCGCGTCGGCCGGGCCCGCAGGAGCTGCTCGACCTCGTCCTCGCCCGGACGGAGGCGGGGGAGCGCCTCAAGGACGCCGCGCGGGCCGTCGCCGCCGAGCACGGGGCGACGAGCCGCGACCTCTACGCCGCCGCCGTGGCCGCCCGGAAGGGCTGACCCCGCGAGGGGACCGGCACAGGTCGTCGTGGCTCCGCGTCGCCGCAGGTCAGCAACCCTGCGCCGTCTTCGAGGCGCACCGTGG
>NZ_JBBIAA010000038.1:0-14548 GCF_037482545.1 Pseudokineococcus basanitobsidens
ATGCGCGGCATGCCCCCGTGTCCACCGAAGCGAGGACGGTCCAACCCTCGTCGGGCGCCCGCACGCCAAGAACCCGCCGCTGACCCAGACGGCGTCCACCCTGCGCGAATACGTCGGACCGTGGTTCCCCGCGCTCGATACCGTTCTGGCTTCCCCGGCCCTGACCACCCTGATGCTCGAACAACCACCCCGGGACCTTGCGGCCCGCCTCACCGCGCCCCTGATCGACCTGCGGCTGCTCAGCGCACGCAAGCTCGCCACCGTGCCGGAGCTGGCCTGCGTCGACACCCTCACCACGCTGGAGATTGCCGGCGGTAAGGCCCTAGACCTGACCGGCATCGCCGCCTACACCCGGCTGGCCAGCCTGTCCCTGTACGGGCGGACCCCGCTGACCTCCTTCGCCGAGCTCACCCGCTCCCCCACACTCCGACGCCTGATCCTCGAGGAGTGCTACTTCGTCGACGACATCCAGGCGCTGGAGCAGCTGACCCTTGACGAGCTCCGGATCGTCGGGCGCCCCGAGAGCCTGGACCCGCACTTCTTACGCACCGCGCGAAAGCTCGGCGTCCGCCGCTTCTCCGCTCCACCACAACCCGCGGTCGGTCGCCCCCGCGGCTGATCACCACGGGACGCAGCGACCTCGAGCCCTCCGTCACGGTGCGGTGCACTCGTCCCACAGCCGATCGCTGGCCGGTCAGCGTCCCGCTGACGATGGCGAGCTCAAGGGGTCAACGCACCACCACCATGATCACGACCCGTGGAGGTGCCCGTGCCCCGACCTCACCTGTCCCTCGAGCAGCAAGACCGTGCCTGGGCGCAGTGGCGGACCGGACGATCGGTGCGCTCGGTCGCCCACGACCTCGGCGTCCCGGTGCAGCACGTGCGCCGGCACTTCGCCGCGACCGGCGGGGTCCGCACCCGACCAGCCGGACGCTCCAGGCGGCACCTGTCCCTGGTCGAGCGGGAGGAGATCTCCCGTGGCCTTGCTGCCGGCTACAGCCTGCGGGCCATCGCGACCGCCCTGGGTCGACCGCACTGCACCATCTCCCGCGAGGTCGCCCGCAACGGCGGTCGCCGCGCCTACCGCGCCCTGGACGCCGACACCACGGCCTACGCCCGAGCCAAGCGGCCCAAGACCAGCAAGCTCACCGCCCGCCCCGCCCTGCGGGCCGCGGTCGAGCAGGGCCTGGCGGAGGAGTGGTCACCGCGCCAGATCAGCCACCGACTGCGACTGGAGCACCCCGACGACCACGCCATGCGGATCAGCCACGAGGCGATCTACCTCAGCCTGTTCGTGCCGCACCACTCACCGCTGCCGCGCCGGCTGACCCAGCAGCTGAGGACCGGGCGGGCGATGCGCTACCCCAAGGTCGCCCGCCGACCCACCGGTCGAGGACGGCTGCGCGACATGACGTCCTGGCGCGACCGGCCCCCCGAGGTCGAGACCCGGACCGTGCCAGGCCATTGGGAAGGCGACCTCCTGATGGGCCGGCGCCCCTCGGCCATCGCGACCCTCGTCGAGCGCACCAGCAGGTACACCGTCCTGGTCGCCCTGCCGGGCCTCAAGGGCGAGGACGTCCACCCCGCCCTCGCGGGCGCCCTGAACGAGATCCCGACCCACCTGCGCCGGTCGCTCACCTGGGACCGCGGCCGGGAGATGTCCCAGCACGCCCGCCTGAGCGCCGACACCGGCTGCCCGGTCTACTTCTGTGACCCCCGAAGCCCCTGGCAGCGCGGCACCAACGAGAACACCAACCGCTTGCTGCGCCAGTACCTGCCCCGCGCTGCGGACCTACGCCAGCTCGACCAGGCCGCGCTCGACGCCCTCGCCGCACGACTCAACGGGCGACCACGCGAGGTCCTCGGCTGGCGCACCCCCGCCGAGGTCTACACAGCGGCGACCACTGCGCTCGAGAAGGCGGCCAGTACCGTCACGCTCCCAACCGGTGCGTTGACCCCTTGTGAGTCGCCCTGGCTCTCATAGAGGCTCGAGCGTTGGGAAGTCGACCTCGGTGTGGTCGGTCCCGGTGGCAGCGTAGAAGGCCGCCTCGTACTCCAGTGGTGGCACGTCGCCGAGGTAGCCGTGCAGGCGGGTGGTGTTGTGCCAGTGCACCCAGCCGAGGGTGGCCAGCTCGACGTCCTCGACGCTCTTCCATGGCCCCGGACGGGCGGGCCCGCGGATCAGCTCGGCCTTGTAGGAGCCGTTGACCGTCTCGGCCAGGGCGTTGTCGTAGGAGTCCGCGACCGTCCCGATCGAGGGGACGGCGCCGATCTCGGCGAGGCGTTCGCCCTAGCGCAGCGACGTGAACTGCGCTCCGGCATCGGAGTGGCACCGCAGCCCGGTCAACGTGGTGCCACGTGACCACCGGGCCATCTCGATCGCGTCCAGGACCATGTCGGTGCGCATGTGGGCTGCGACCCGCCACCCCACGATTGCCCTCGAGTGGGCGTCGACGATGAAGCAGACGTAGGCGACCCCGGCCCAGGTCGGCACGTACGTCAGGTCGGTGACCCACAGCTGGTTGGGCACGGTCGCGGTGAAGTCCCTCTGGACGAGGTCGGGGTGACGGGCCGCGCCCGGGTCGGCCCTGGTGGTGCGGACCCGCTTGGTACGGCGGGCACCCTCGATGCCCATGGCCCGCATCAGCCGGGCGACCTGATCACGCCCGAGGTCCATGCCGGCGCGGCGGGCGGCCTTCCACAGCTTGCGGGCCCCGTAGACGCAGTAGTTGTCCTCCCACAGCGCCCGCAGCGCCGGCCCGGTGACCTGGTCGCGGCGGGCCCGCGCCGAGGGCTGGCGGGCCTTGGCCGCGTAGTACGTCCTCGGCGCCACCTGCAGCACCCTGCAGATGGGCTCGACCCCGAGCTCGTCACGGTTGGCGTCGATGAAGGCGACTACCTCTTGTGCTGGCGGTCGAGCTCCGCCCCGAAGAAAGACGCCGCCCGCTTGAGGATCTCGTTCGCCCGCCGCAGCTCCCGGTTCTCCTGCTCCAACGCCCTCACCCGAGCGGCCTCGTCAGTGCTCACCCCCGGGGCGCGGCCCTCGTCGATGTCGGCCTGACGCACCCACAGCCGCACCGACTCGGTGCCGTACCCGAGCTGGCGGGCGACCCGGTGCACCGTGCCGTGCTCGGTGCCCAGCTCGGCCCGCAGCGTGCGGACCATCCGCACCGCGGCCTCCTTCTCCTGCTCGGAGTACCGCCTCGTCGTCGGCTTCCCCGCGGACTGCTCCTTCGGCATGGCCCCATCCTCGTTTCCAAGATCAGGAGCCTCCACCAGAGCCAGGGCGACTCAGACATCGGCACGTCGACGGATGGGCGCCGTGGCGACCGGCGCGGCATCATCGAACGCGACCGGCCCACCCCGGCGAGGGAAGCCGGCCTGCAGGTTCCCCCATCCCGCGCCGTAGCGGCGTTCCGGTCGTCGTGACGACGCGGACCTGACGAAGGAGAGACCCGAGATGGCGACACAGGTCAGCAAGGCGCTTCTGGTACGTCTTGAGGCACTGCCCGGCAGGGAGGACGACGTGCGCGCCTTCCTGGACCATGGGCTGTCGGTCGTGGAGGGGGAACCCAAGACCGCGCGGTGGTTCGGGATCCAGTTCGGACCCTCCTCGTTCGGGATCTTCGACGCCTTCCCCGACGAGGACGGGCGTCGGGCGCACCTCTCCGGTGAGGTGGCCAAGGCGCTCGGTGAGAACACGGGTGTGCTCTTTCAGGAGCCCACGATCGAGCAGCTGGACGTCGTCGCCGAGAAGCAGCCCGCCTAGAACAGGCAGGGCCCGCGGTGGGTCCGCCGGCCGCGGGCCCTGCGCAGAGCGGCCACCTCGGCCATTCCGGAACGGCGTTAGCCGACGACGTCCCGTTCCAGGGGCGCTGCCGCAGGCGACCGCGAAGGCAGCGGTCAAAGGCCCCAACCCCTGCCGCGTCGACCACGGCCCCCACCGCATTCGGACCCATGCCGACGCAGTCGGATCGGTCACGACGGTCAGCGTCCCGCTGACGATTGGCTACCGGCGAAAGCCACGGCGGCCGGTTTGATCGGCCGCCGTGGCAAATGCCTTCGGTGTGAGTTGTCTGTTCCTCAGGGGCGGACCATGACCTTGAGGGCCTCGCGATCGGCCATGGCGCGGTAGCCCTCGGGGGTCTGGTCGAGGGTGACAGTGCGGTCGAAGACGCGGCCGGGCTCGAGGCGGCCGTCGAGGACCTCCGGGAGGAGCTCTTCGATGTAGGCGCGCACGGGCGCGGGGCCCCCGGTGAGGGTGATGTTCTTGCCGAACAGGGTGCTCATCCCGACCGGGGCGTCCTCGTACTGGGGGACGCCGACGCGGCTGATGGTGCCGCCGGCGCGGGCGACGCCCAGGGCCATGTCGTAGGCGGGGCGGTGCCCGACGGCTTCGAGCACGACGTGGGTGCCCGCGCCGCCGGTGAGGTCGGCGACCTTGGCGATGCCTTCGTCGCCGCGCTCTGCGACGACGTCGGTGGCGCCCCACTCGCGGCCAAGGTCGGTGCGGGCGGTGTGGCGGCCCATCAGGATGATGCGCTCTGCGCCCAGGCGGCGGGAAGCCAGGACGGAGGACAGGCCGACGGCGCCGTCGCCGATGACGGTGACGGTGGAGCCGGGGGCTACCTGACCGCGGACGGCGGCGTGGTGACCGGTGAGGAAGACGTCGGAGAGCGTCAGCAGGGACGGCAGCAGCTCGGAGTCCTCGGCGACCGGTGCGCTGACCAAGGTCCCGTCGGCGTGGGGGACGCGGACGAGCTCGGCCTGGCAGGTGGAGAAGAAGCCGCCGTGCTCGCAGGAGGTCTGCAGGCCCTCCCGGCAGTACTGGCAGGTGCCGTCGGAGATCGCGAAGGGGGCGATGACGAAGTTCCCCTTGCGCAGGCGGCTGACGCCCGAGCCGGTCTCCTCGACGACGCCGACCATCTCGTGGCCCATCGGGGTGCCCTGCTCGGAGGCTGGCATCTGGTGGTAGGGGTGAAGGTCGGACCCGCACACGCACGCCCGGACGACGCGGACGATCGCGTCGGTCGGGGCCTGGATGGTGGGGTCGGGGACCTGCTCGACGCGGACGTCGCCGGCGCCGTACATGAGGGCGGCTCGCATGGGACCTGCTTCCTGAGGAGCAACTGGGGCCAGCTGTGGTGCTGGCCGACAGGGTGTGGCGCCGCGGCGGCGGCGTCCTAACCGACAGCCTGTCCGTGGCGGCTCGGTGTCGCAGCACATGTGGGGGGACCTGCTGTCCCAGGTACTGGGAGGGCTCCCCGGTGAAGGCCGAGGGGCTGGGGGCCGGTACTGCCAGGGTCTGTCTCACCACTGCTGGCCTTCGTACGTTGCTGCCATGGACAACCGAGCCGAGGTGCGCGACTTCCTGACCTCGCGCCGCGCACGCCTGACCCCGGGCCAGGCGGGCCTGCCGGCGCACGGCGGCGGACGCCGGGTCAAGGGCCTGCGCCGGGAGGAGGTCGCGCTGCTGGCCGGGGTCAGCGTGGACTACTACACGCGCCTGGAGCGGGGCAGCCTCGGTGGGGTCTCCGAGAGTGTGCTGGAGGCCCTCGCGCGGGCGTTGCAGCTGGACGAGGCCGAGAACGCCTACCTGCACGACCTCGCCCGCGCGGCGACCGCCCGGGCACCGCGGACCCGCAAGCGCCGCGCCGAGGGGGTGCGTCCGGGGGTGCAGGCGATGCTCGACGCGATGACCGAGGCGCCGGCGCTTGTGCGCAACGGCCGCCTGGACATCCTGGCGACGAACCGGCTCGGCCGAGCCCTGTACTGCGATCTCTTCCGGGACCCGGTGCGCCCGGCCAATCATGCCCGCTTCGCCTTCCTCGACGAGCGGGCCCGTGACTTGTGGGTCGACTGGGACCGGGCGGCGAACGATACCGTCGGGATCCTGCGCGCCGAGGCCGGGCGACGCCCCTACGACCGGGCCTTGACCGATCTCGTCGGGGAGCTGTCGACCCGCAGCGAGGACTTCCGGCAGATGTGGGCCGCCCACGAGGTGCGGCTGCACCAGACGGGCACCAAGACGCTGCACCACCCTGTCGTGGGCCGCCTGGAGCTGCTCTACGAGACTCTGGACCTGCAGGCCGACGAGGACCTCACGATGCTGGTCTATGCCGCAGCTCCCGGCACGTCCACGGAGGATGCCCTGAGGCTGCTGGCGTCGTGGGCCGCGACCCTGTCCGACGACGCCGTCGGCGCGACGGCCGCCGAATGAGCCGGGCAGCCCGCACGAGCAGGGCCCGTACGAGCATGGCCCGCACGAGCAGGTCGGCATGAGCGCGCAGGCACCGACCGGCGCAGACGCGATCCGGGGCGCCCTCGCCCCGTTGGGCACGGCGCTACGCACCGAGGTCGGCAGCGCCGCCCTGTTGCTGGCGGCGACCGTGGCCGCCGTGGTCTGGGCGAACCTGCCCGGCGGAGGCGGCTACGCCACTTTCTGGGACACCGAGGTTGGCGTCAACGCCGGTACCAACGAGCTGGTCCTTTCCCTGCGGCACTGGATCAACGACGGGCTGATGACGTTCTTCTTCTTCGTCATCGGCCTGGAGACCAAGCGGGAGCTGATCCTGGGCGAGCTGGCCGACCGGCGACGGGCCGCGGTGCCCGCACTGGCGGCCCTGGCGGGCCTGGCCCTCCCGGCGGTCGTGTTCGCCCTGATCAACCACGACAGCGGCGCCGCCGGCGCGTGGGGCGTGGTGATCTCCACCGACACCGCGTTCCTGCTGGGGGTCTTGGCGCTGCTGGGACGGTCGGTCCCCGCCCCGTTGCGGGTGTTCCTGCTCGCGCTGGCCATCGCCGACGACGTCGGCGCGCTGATCGTCATCGCGATCTTCTACACCGACGAGCTGCGACTGGGTCCGCTGGCGGTGACCGTCGCCGTCTTCGCCTTGATGCAGGTGATGCAGCGGCTGGGCTTCTGGCGGGGACCGGCCTACCTGGTCCCGGCCGTGGTCGCCTGGGTCGCGCTGTACCTGTCCGGGGTGCACCCGACGCTTCTGGGGGTCGCGATCGCCCTGTCCATCCCCGCCTACCGCCCGCGCCGCGACGACGTCCACGACGTCGAGCGTGCCACCCGCGCCTACCTGCAGTCCCCCAGCCCGGACTACGCCGTCGCGGCGAGGCTGTCGCTGGACCGCTCGGTACCCGTCGGTGAGCGGCTGCAGACGCTGTGGCGGCCCTGGACCAACCTAGCCGTGGTGCCGCTCTTCGCCCTGGCCAACGCCGGGGTCCCGCTGTCCGGGGAAGTGCTGCGGACCGCGGCGACCTCCCCGGTCACCCTCGGCGTCATCGCCGGCCTGGTCGGCGGCAAGCTCGTGGGGATCCTGCTGGGCACCGGCCTGGCGGTGCGCCTGGGCCTGGGCGACCTCGCGCCGGGGCTGCGCGCGGGACACCTGGCGGGTGGGGCGGCGATGTCCGGGATCGGCTTCACGATCTCCTTGTTCATCGTCGACCTTGCCTTCACCGACGACGCCCAGGCCGACCAAGCCCGCGTCGGCATCCTCGCCGCCTCTGTGCTGGCGGCGGTGCTGGGCTTGGTGCTGCTGCGCCTTGCTGCCCGCGGAGACTCGGGCGAGCGTCGTCCGGCCCTGCTGGACCCGCCCGTGGACGCCTCCCGCGACCACGTCCGGGGCCCGGCCGAGGCACCCTTGACGCTGGTGGAGTACGCCGACTTCGAGTGCCCCTTCTGCGGGCGGGCCACCGGGTCGGTCGAGGAGCTGCGGGAGCGCTTCGGTGACCGCCTGCGTTACGTCTTCCGGCACGCCCCTCTGGACCCCACCCACGTCCACGCCGGTCTGGCGGCCGAGGCCGCCGAGGCCGCCGACGCCCAGGGCCGCTTCTGGCCGATGCACGACCGCCTGTTCACCCACCAGGCTGCGCTGACCAGCAGCGACCTGCTCGAGCACGCCGCCGCGGTCGGCCTGGACGTGCCTCGCTTCGCCCGCGACCTCGCCAGCAGCCGGCGCGCGCGGCGGATCCAGCACGACCTGGAGTCCGCGCAGGCAAGCGGGGTGCCCGGCACCCCTGCCTTCTACATCGGCGGGCGCCTGCACGTCGGGCCCACCGACGCCGCCACCCTCGCCGCCGCGCTGCTCGCCGACGTCGGTGAGCCCGCTGATGAGCTGTGATGGCCGCTACCCACGACCAGTGCGCGACGTGGTCCTCGACCACGTCGGCGGGGACCCGCTGACCGCCTTCCTGCCACTCACCGTCAGCGGGGGGGGGCAGTCGTCAGCGTCGGGCGACTCAGCGGCGACCACGCCACGCTGGACCTGTCCTTGCTCGCAAGCCGCCAGTGGCACCCACACGGGGTCTCGTTCGGCCTCACCGACCCCGAGCTCATCGGCGGCCTGCTCAACGGGGCTCACCGACCACGTGCTGCCCGCCGTCCACGACGGACATCCGCCCCGCCCTGGACTGCGTCCTGGCCTTCGCCGACCTTCCCGTTGGGCTGGAAAGCCCTACATGCCGATCGCGTCCGGTCAGCGTCCCGCTGACGATCGGCGGGCTCGTGGGCGCCGACGCCCGCGCTCCCGACTGGAGGCGCTCGTGAGGTCGAATGGTCCCGGTGGCGCGTTGCGGAGGTCTGCCGTGGTGCTGTGTGGGGTGTCCACCGCTCTTGTCGTGGCTGTCGCGCTCCTGTTCGCGGGCGACCTCGTCGACGAGGGCTGGGCGGTCGCGGCTGTCGTGATCGGTGCGCCGCTCCTGATCACGGTGGTCGCTTGGGTTGGGGCGTCGAGGGCGCCGTCAGCCGGGGCCGCTCTTCTCGTGTCCCTGGCTGCGGCGGCGTCGCTGGTCTGGGCGGTGGTCACGGTCGTCGGTCTCGGCCTGTACCTGCTGCTGCCTGCTCTCGTGCTCTGCGCAGCGGCGGTGCTGCTCGTCGTCGCAGCAGTCGAGGGGGCGCCAGCTCGCTCCTCGTGACCGCGGCGTGGTGGCGGCGTGCTGCGTGCCGGATGCCGATCCTCAGTGACACGGGACCACGACGTGTGGCCGGAGCTTCGCATCGGGCGCCGAGGTGCCGCAGCTGGACGGCTCCCGGGCTCACACCGACCCGGCGACGTCCTCGTACGCCTGCGCCGCCGGCAGCTCGGTGGGCGCGTAGACGAGGCGGAGCACCCCGGTGACGAGGGCCGCTGCGGCCGTTGAGGCGGGGGTGGAGGCGCAGGGCGACCCGGACAGCTTCGGCGACGCCTGGGTGCCCCTCGACGCGGCGCTGGAACCTAGAGGTCTTACCACGCATGGGGCGTACCGGCAGAATCTGCTGCAGGCGTCGGTCTTGCCGATGGCCGAGTGCTCCTGTCGCGAAGATTCTCCGAACCTTCCCGCCCACGGTGCGCCTCGGAGACGGCGCCGGGTTGTGACCAGGGATGGCACTGCTCGGATCCCGCCGCGATCAGTCGCTTCCCAGCCTGCTCTCCGGGGCCAGGTCGGGGTGCAAGGTCTCCCCCGCCAGCGCAGCGGCCAGCCGGGTGCCCAGCGCCGGCGCCTGCTTCCACAGGTTGTGCCCGGCCGGGAAGAAGATGCCTTCGCGGGCCCACACCCCCATCCCGTCCTCGCCCCACGGCAGCGTCGTCACCCAGCAGTGCCGCACGTCGACCGGCGCGGGGTCCAGCCCCGGCAGGGCCCGTTCGACGTAGGCGCTGGCGCGGCCGGCCAGGTCCGCCAGCTCGGCCGGATCGGGCAGGCTGGCGTCGTCGCGGGCGCGCGTCGTCTCGCTCAGCCCTACCGCATACTCGGTGTTGCCGGGTACCGCGGCCGCGTAGACACCGGTCTCGCCGAACTCGCCGCTGGAGTCCTGCAGCGTGGCCAGCCGGGCCGGCGCCGGGCCGCGCACCGCGAAGGTGAGCCGCACGTGCGCCCCGTCCTGCACCGGCAGCGCGAGCCCGACCGTGCGGGCCAGGTGGGATGTGCCGCGACCCGCGCACACCGCGACCCGGTCGTAGCGGTTGGTGGTGCCACCGCTGCGGACCTCGACCTCGCCGGCGACCGGTCGCACGGTCAGCACCTCGTCGTCGACGAGCCGGTCACCGAGTGCACCCACCAGCGACTCGATCACGGCGGTGGTGCGGATCGACCCGCCGCGCTCGTCGAGCACCGCCGGCCCGTCGTACCGCGCCAGCAGCGGCTGGCACCGGGCCAACTCGTCGGCCTCGATCCGGTAAGCGGCCACGCCTGCCTCTTGCAGCACCGGCAGGCTGGCCTCGACCGACGGCCCGATGGCCACGGCGCCGTCACGGGACACCATCTCGAGGCCCAGCGCCGCACCCCAACGGTCGTACAGGTCGCGACTCTGCCGCGTCGCGCTGATCAGCCGTGGGTCCGCGTGCGCATGCCGGAGGATCCGTCCCCGCCCGCCCGACTGCCCGCTGCCCGGCACCCCCTGCTCGTAGACGCGTACGTCCACACCTCGCTCGAGCAACGCGTACGCCGTGCACAGGCCCACGATGCCCGCGCCCACGACAGCGACCCGCGGTGGATCCGTCATCCCGCACCTCCTGCCTCGTCACACTGTCGCGTAGCTGTCGTCGTAGAACATCGGCCGCCACGTCTTCCCCAACTCACCGTCCCACCGCCCGCTGCGGGGTGCAGCGTGTCGTCGCCGCCCAGAACAGGCCTGGGTAGCTGCGCTGGCCCCGGTAGGTCGGAGACAGGCGGACCGGCAGCCCCTCGACGGCGAGGTCGGCGCCTGCCCGGGTCAAGGTCGTGGCGACCTCGTCACCAGCGACCCCGCAGTACCTCAGACCGACCTCGGTCAAGCCCAAGGCCGAGCTGGCCCGGCGCCTGGGCGCCGACGAGGTCCTTGACATGGGCGACGAGGACGCCGTCGCGGCCGCGGAGGGGTCGGTGGACTACGTGCTGTCGACCATCCCCACGGCTTTCGACATGAACCCGTACCTGGGGCTGCTGCGCGCCGGCGGCGCGCTGCACAGCGTCGGGATGCTCGAGACCGTCCACCACGGCGGCATCGACTTCGGCGTCCTGACGATGAAGCACCTGACCGTCGGGTCGTCCCTGATCGGCAACATCGCCGAGACCCAGGAGGTCCTGGAGTTCTCCGCCGAGCACGGCATCAGCGCCGAGGTCCAGGTCATCGCCGTCCAGCAGATCAACGAGGCCTTCGACCGGATGGTCGCCGGCGAGGTCCGCTTCCGCTACGTCATCGACAACGCCAGCCTGCGCGACGACCGCGCCGCCACGACCAGCTGAGCGTCCCTGACCACCTCCTCAGCACCTCCGGTAGTTTCTCCTCGGCACCCGGCAGCAACCCCAGCAGCACCCTAGATGGGAGCACCCATGAAGGCACTGGTCTACAACGGGGCGTTCGACGTCGCGGTCGAGGACGTCCCCGACGCCACGATCGAGCAGCCCACCGACGCGGTGGTGCGGATCACCTCGACCAACATCTGCGGGTCGGACCTGCACATGTACGAGGGCCGCACCGACATGGAGACCGGTCGTGTGCTCGGTCACGAGAACATGGGGGTCGTCGAGGCGGTCGGCGCCGGAGTCGACCGGCTGAAGGTCGGTGACCGGGTCAGCCTCCCCTTCAACGTCGCGTGCGGGAGCTGCGAGACCTGCGTCGAGGGCAAGACGGGGTTCTGCCTGCGCGCCAACCAGGCCGGCACCGCCGGCGCGGCGTTCGGCTTCGCCGCGATGGGGGAGTACGCCGGCGGTCAGGCCGAGCTGCTGCGGGTGCCCTGGGCGGACTTCAACGCCCTGGTCCTGCCCGAGGGCACCGACAAGGAGCTCGACTACACGATGCTCTCGGACATCTTCCCGACCGGGTGGCACGGGGTGCAGCTGTCCGGCTTCACCCCCGGCGACTCGGTCGTGGTCTGGGGCGCGGGCCCGGTCGGCTTGATGGCCGCCCACAGCGCCCGCATCCGCGGCGCCGCGGAGGTCTTCGTCGTCGACAAGCAGCCCGACCGGCTCGAGCTGGTCCGCAAGGCCGGGGCGACGCCCGTCGACTACTCCGCCGGCGACCCGGTGCAGCAGATCATGGAGCTGACCGGCGGCCGGGGTGTCGACCGCGGCGTCGAGGCCATCGGCTACCAGGCCCACGACGCCCACGGCGAGGAGGACCCCTCGATGGTCCTCAACCAGCTCGTCGGCGTCGTCAAGGCCACCGGCGGCATCGGTGTCGTGGGGATCTACCTCCCCCAGGACCCCGGCGCCAGTGACGACCTGGCCAAGCAGGGCAAGATCGCCTTCGACTACGGCACCTTCTGGTTCAAGGGCCAGACCATGGGTACCGGGCAGTGCAACGTCAAGGCCTACAACGTCAAGCTGCGCAACCTCATCACCGCCGGGGTCGCCACGCCCAGCTTCATCGTCAGCCACGAGCTCGACCTCGGGCAGGCCGCTGACGCCTACCAGCGGTTCGACCGCCGCGACCAGGGCTGGACCAAGGTCGTGCTGCACCCCGGCGAGCTCACCGCCCGCTGACCCACCCGGCACAGCGCCCCACCCCTGGGTCGGGGAGGCCCCTGCCGACGAGGGCGGGGCCGTCCCCACCCGGCCCGAAGCGAACCAAGCCCCCGCCCTGCTCCGCGCTGACGTCTCACCTCGCAACGCCAGACCCAGAGGCTGGTGATGGGGTCTGAGGTGGAGCAGCCTTGAGCACCGGAGGTAGCACCGGGGACTGCTGCACGAGTAGGTGACACCTGATGTGTGGTGCCTGCGGGTGCCGCTGGAAGGCTGTGTGCCGTGCCCAGACCCCATCCGAAGGAGTTCCGCGACGACGTCGTGGCCGTCGCCCGCCGCGGTGACGCCTCGGTCGCCGAGGTCGCGAAGGACTTCGGGATCGCCGAGTCGTGCCTGCGGAACTGGCTGAAGGCCGCCGACGTCGCCGACGGCAAGCGGCCCGGTGTCAGCGGCGACGACGCCGCCGAGCTGCGTGAGCTACGCCGCCGCAACCGGCTCCTCGAGCAAGAGGTCGAGATCTTGCGCCGCGCGGCGGCCTACCTGTCCCAGGCGAACCTGCCGGGAAAAGGCTCTACCCGCTCGTGAGCGAGCTCGCCGCCGACGGCCTGCCCGTCGCCCTCACGTGCCGGGTGCTCGGCCTGGCCCGCCAGCCCTACTACCGGTGGTTGGCCGCGCCGATCGGTGCCCGCGAGGAGACTCGGGCGCACCGGGCGAACGCGCTGGTCGACGCCCACCGCGACGACCCCGAGTTCGGATACCGCTTCCTGGCCGACGAGGCCCGCGCCGCCGGGCATCCGATGGCGACCCGGACGGCCTGGGCGTTGTGCTCGGCCAACCGGTGGTGGTCGGTCTTCGGCAAGCCCCGCCGTGGCACGGCCAAGCGTCCCGGGCCGCCGGTCCACGACGACCACGTACGCCGGGTCTTCACCGCGGACGGCCCGAACCGGCTGTGGCTGACCGACATCACCGAGCACCCCACCGCCGAGGGCAAGCTCTACCTCTGCGCGGTCAAGGACGCCTGCTCGAACCGGATCGTGGGGTACTCGATCGACGACCGGATGAAGTCCCGCCTGGCCGTCACGGCCCTCGCATCAGCGGTCGCCCGCCGCGGTGACGTCGCCGGCTGCGTCATCCACTCCGACCGCGGGTCGCAGTTCCGGTCGCGCAAGTTCGTCCACGCGGTCAACCGGGCCGGCATGGTCGGATCGATGGGCCGGGTGGGCGCGGCCGGCGACAACGCCGCGATGGAGTCCTTCTTCGCGCTGCTGCAGAAGAACGTCCTGAACCGGCGGACCTGGGCCACCCGACAGGATCTGCGGATCGCGATCGTCACCTGGATCGAGCGGACCTACCACCGCCGCCGCAGGCAGGACTCCCTCGGCCGCCTGACCCCGGTCGAGTACGAGACCATCAACACCCCTCAAGTGGCACTTGCCGCCTGAGACCGACTGTCACCTAATCGTGCAGCAGTCCCAGGGGCCATCGCGTGAGGCTCTGTGAGTANCAGGCAGGACTCCCTCGGCCGCCTGACCCCGGTCGAGTACGAGACCATCAACACCCCTCAAGTGGCACTTGCCGCCTGAGACCGACTGTCACCTAATCGTGCAGCAGTCCCAGGGGCCATCGCGTGAGGCTCTGTGAGTACCCGCCAAGGAACCCGCAGAAGAGGACTCACGCGATGACCCTGAACCAGTCTGAACACCGGGGTGCGCCCGCCTGAGTGGGGTCCCACCACGCGTCGACACCTCTCCAGGGGGGTGGCAGCCGCTGCTCCACCTCACATCGGTGTATCGCTGGGTGCTGCGTCCCTCCTGAGGCAGTAGCTGCAGGGGCGTCCTCCGGCGCTTCAGCGTGCCAGGGCCGCCAGCTCGGCCCGTGAGCGAGCACCAGCCTTGCGCAGCAGGTTGGAGACGTGGAACTTCACCGTGTTCTCGCTGATGCCCAGTTCGGTGGCGATGCGCCGGTTCCGTGCCCCCGTGGACACCAGGTGCAGCACCTCGCGTTCACGGGGGGACACGGACATGCTGTCGAGGAGCGCTTCGGGCTCGCCCGGAGGATCAAGCGGCAGGGTGATGTGGCTCTTCGCAGACGAGAGTGCAGCGGGCGGGTTGAGGAGGCC
>NZ_JBBIAA010000039.1:0-13495 GCF_037482545.1 Pseudokineococcus basanitobsidens
CCTCAGACCGGGCCGCCTCAGACCGGGCCGCCTCAGACCGGGCGTCCCCCGGCGGCGACGAGCAGCGGCACCTCGGTCTCGTCGTCCGTCCGCCCCCCGTGCAGGCCCACGAGCCGGGTCAGCTGCCGCCGCTGCGTCCGGGAGTCGTGGACGGCCACCCCCGGCGGGCAGGCGACGACGACGTCGCCGATCCGGGGCAGGACGTGCGGCGCGACGGGGCCGAACCACCCCGCCGCCACGGCCTCGTCCCGCAGGAGGACCTCGGCGTCCGGGCCGAGCCGCTCGCGCCAGCGGGCCTGGACGTCCGGCGCGTCGCCGGGGGCGCAGTAGAGCATCGGGGCGCGGGCCTCGCCGCCGGAGACGGGCACCCCCCGGGCGAGCACGGCGTCCTCGGCGAGGTCCGGACGGGCGAGCGGCACGTCGACCATGCCGTGGTCGGACGTCACGAGCAGCAGCGCGTCGGCGGGCAGGCGCCGGGCCAGCTGGCGGACCGCGAGGTCGACGTCGCCGAGCTCGCGGCGCCAGGCGTCGCTGCGCCAGCCGTGCTCGTGGCCGGCCTTGTCCAGCTCCCCCCAGTAGACGTAGACGAGGGTGCGGGGCGCGCTGCGGACGGCCGAGGCCGCCGCGTCGACCCGGTCCGCGAGGGAGCGCGCGGCCACGTAGGCGGGCCCCCGCAGCGCCGCCTCGGTGAGGCCGGAGCCGGCGAAGTGCCGCGGCCCGACCTGCACGCACCGCACGCCGGCGGCCGCGAGGTGCTCGAAGACGGTGGGCTGCGGCTGCCAGACGCGCGGGTCGACGGCGTCGTCCCAGGCGAGCTCGTTGAAGACCCGCCCGCGGGCCGGGTCCATCACCTCGTAGCCCACGAGCCCGTGGGCACCGGGCAGCAGGCCCGTCCCGAACGACGCCATGGACGTGGCGGTCGTCGACGGGTGCCCGGCGGCCAGGACCCTGCCGTGCCCCCTCAGCTCGGCGAGGAAGGCCGCGTCCCGCCCCGCCGCGGCGAGCTGCCGGTCCCCGAGGCCGTCGACCAGCAGGACGACGACGCGGTCGGCGGCGGGGAGCGGGAGGTCGACGGCCCGCTGGGGCGCGCCCAGCGCGAGCGCGACGGCGGGCAGGACGTCCGCCAGCGCGCCGTCGACCGGCCGGGGCGCGGGCGACGGGCTCACGCGGGCGGATGCCCGGAGCGGGCGCCGCCCGTCGCGGCCGACAGCGCGGCGGCGAAGCGCAGCGCCCGGCCGACGGCGTCCGCGCCGTCCGCCGCGGCGCTGACGCGCAGGACGACGTCGTCGCCCGCGAGCGAGCCGCTGTAGCCGTGGTCGGCCTCGCACTGCGGGTCGGCGCAGGTCGCCGGCTCGAGGTCGAGGCGCTGGACCGACCCCCAGCCGATGGTGACGGTGAGCTCGGCCACCGGGTCCCCGCCCCGGTAGCGGTCGGGTCGCTGGACCACGTGGGACAGGAGCACGGACCGCACCTGCGAGAGCGGGACGGCCTCGGTCGTCGCCGCGGCGGCGTGCGAGCGCGGGCCGCCCTCGACGAGGTCGGTGCCGTCGTCGGCGTGCGCGACCACGAGTCGGGTGGCGGTGAGGACGACGACCGTGACGTGCCGCCGCACCTCCTCCCCGTCGAAGGTCGTCTCCTGGTGCACCAGGTGCGCCCGGGTCTCCTCGCCGCCGAGGGCCACCGCGACGACGTCGGCGACGAGCTCGGGGTAGTAGCCCGCGTGCTCGACGGCGCGGCGCAGCTCGGGCGCCAGCGACTGCCCGGGCGCCCCCGCCCCCCGCTCCCCCGGGCCGGAGGGACGGGAGGGTCGGGACGGGCGCGAGGTCGGCACGGGCGGCATGCTGCCACCTGGGCCCGACAGCGCCCCTCCACCGGCCCCGCTCCCCCCGGCCCCGCTCCCCTGGCCCCGCTCCCCCGGCCCCGTTCCCCCGGCCATGTCCTGAGCGCGTCGCCGGCCGGGGGTGCCCGGCCTCAGCGCAGGACGCGCCGCGAGCCGGTGTCGGTGCGCCGCCGCTCCACCCGCTCCAGGCGGATCCGCGCCAGGAGCACCGACAGCCCGCGCGGCGACACGACGACCGGCGTGAGCGACAGCTGGGCGACCTCGGGCAGGTCGTCGGCGAGGACGCTCGTCCGGGCCAGCAGGTCCTCCAGCGCCGCGACGTCCAGCCGCGGCGAGCCGCGGTACCCGAAGAGCCGCGGCGCCGCCCGGATGCCCCGGACGAGGTCGGCGACGTCCCCGGTCGTCAGCGGCGGGATCCGGTGGGCCACGTCGCCGAGCAGCTCGGAGGCGTCCCCCGCGAGCCCGAAGGACACGAGCGGGCCGAAGAGCTCGTCCTCCATGCTCGAGACGGTCACCGGGACGCCCGGCGGGGCCATCGCCTGGACGAGGACCGGGGCGCCCTCGACGCCCGGCTGCGTGGTGAGCGCCGCCCAGTCGCGCCGCAGCTCGCCCTCGGTGGCGATGTCGGCGCGCAGCCCGGCGAGGTCGCGCCGGCGGCGCAGCGCCCGGTCGGCGAAGCGCAGCGCGACCGGGTAGCCGAGCTCCTCCGCCGCCGCCAGGGCGCCCTCGACGTCGGCCGCGGTGCGCGCGGGCTCCAGCGCGATGCCGTAGCAGGCGAGCAGACGCCCCGCGGCGGCGTCGTCCAGCTCGAGGGCGACCCGGCCGTCGTCGTCCGCGGGGACGCCCGCCAGCGCCCCGTCGACGAGCCGCCGCGCCGCCGCGGCGTCGACGCCGTCCGGCGCCACGCGGGTCCCGGGGTCCTTCTGCCGCCACTGCGCGTAGCGCACCGCCGAGACCAGCGCCCGCACCGCGTCCTCGGGGCTCGGGTAGGCGGGCACGACCCGCTCCTGCCCGTCCGGCCCGGTGGCCGCGAGCGCCGGCTCGACGCCGGCCATGCCGACCACGCACGCCACGGTCGTCCGGTCCGAGGCCGCCGCCGCCCGGGCGAGGACCCCAGCGACGTCGACGTCCACGCCGCCGACGGGCGGGGCGAAGCAGGCGACGACGGCGTCGGCGCCGTCGCGGCCGAGGGCCTCCTCGACGGCGGCGCGGCACTCCCGCGCGTCCGCCTCGGGGTGCACGGCGACCGGCTCGCCGGCCAGCACGAGGCCCCAGCTGCGCAGCGCCTCCGCCGCGAGCGCGCCGAGCGCGGCCGAGTTGCCGACGACGGCGACGCGGTCGCCCGCGGGCAGCGGCTGGGTCAGCAGCACCTGGGCCGTGTCGAAGAGCTGGTGCACCGTCTCGACCCGGATGACGCCGGCCTGGCGGAGCATGGCGTCGAAGGCCTCGGCGGGCGCCCGCGAGGTCCGCACCGCGTGCCCGGGCGGCGCCCCGCCCGAGCCCCCGGACTTGAGCACGACGACGGGCTTGGTGCGCGCGAGGCGGCGGGCGACCCGGGAGAACTTGCGCGGGTTGCCGACGCTCTCCAGGTAGAGACCGACGACGCTCGTCCGCTCGTCCTCCTCCCAGAACTGCATGAGGTCGTTGCCCGAGACGTCGGCGCGGTTGCCGGCGGAGACGAAGCTGGAGACGCCGAGCCCGCGCCGGGCGGCCGAGGAGAGCACCGCCACCGCCAGCGCGCCGGACTGGCTGAACAGGCCCAGCCCGCCGGCCGGGGGCAGCTCGGGCGCGAGCGAGGCGTTGAGCCGCACCTGCGGGTCGGTGGTCAGCAGGCCGAAGGAGTTGGGTCCGACGACGCGCATGCCGCCCGCGCGGGCGATCCGGACCAGGGCGCGCTGGCGCTCGGCGCCGGCCGGACCCGTCTCCGCGAACCCGCTGGAGACGACCACGACCCCCCGGGCCTGGACGCGGGCGGCGTCACGGACGACGCCGAGGACGGCGTCGGCGGGCACCGCGACGACGACGAGGTCCACCGGCTCGGGCAGGACCTGCAGGCTCTCCGAGGCGAGCACGCCCTCGACGACCGGCGCCTGCGGGTGCACGGCGTGCAGCCGGCCCGTGTAGCCGCCGCGCAGCAGGTCGGCGAGGACGACGCCCCCGACGGACCCCGGCGTGCGGCTGGCCCCGACCACGGCGACGGACCTCGGCGTCAGGAGCGACCGCAGGCTGCTGGCCTCGGCCCGGTGCTCGCGCGCCGACGTCACCGCGAGCGAGCGCTCCGTCGGGTCGATGTCGAAGGCCAGCGTGACCACGCCGTCGTCGTAGGCGTGGGTGACCTCGTACCCGGCGTCGCGGAAGACGCTCGTCATCCGCCGGTTCTGCGGCAGCACCTCGGCGACGAAGCGGTGCACGCCGCGCTCGCGCGCGGCGGCGGCGAGGTGCTCGAGCAGGACGGACCCGAGGCCGCGGCCCTGGTGCGCGTCGGCGATGTTGAAGGCGACCTCGGCGGTACCGCCCCCACGTCCCCCGCCGCGCTCGCGCTCGTCCGCGTGCTCGCCCGGCGACAGGCGGTCGTAGCGGCCGATGCCGATGATGTCCTCGCCGGAGGTGGCCACGAGCGCGACCCGGTCGACGTGGTCGACCTCCGTGAAGCGGCGCAGGTCCCGCGTCGACAGCCGCGGCATGGCCGAGAAGAAGCGCAGGTACACGGACTCGGCCGACTGCGCGACGTGGAAGCGCTGGAGCGCCTCGGCGTCGTCCGGCGTGATCGGCCGCAGGTGCGCCGTGGTCCCGTCGCGCAGCAGGACGTCGGCCTCCCAGTGCCGCGGGTACGTCGGCGCCGTCGAGGCGCCCTCACCCCGCGCGTCCTCCACGCCACGGAGGGTAGCGGCGGGGCCGGACGTCGCACGGGGCCGACCGCTCGTCCCCCGCCGGTCCCTCCCCCGCTCCTCCGGCGGGCTCCGTAGCCTCGGCGGGTCCGGCACGGCGCGTCGAGGAGGGGGGCTACGGAGCCCGTGGAGCTGCCCGACCTCGTGCGCGGACGGCGCGCCACCCGGTCCTTCGACCCGGCGGCGCCCGTCCCCCGCGCCGTCCTGCGCGAGCTCGTCGACCTCGCCACCCGCGCCCCCAGCGCCGGGGCGAGCCAGGGCTGGGACCTCCTGGTCCTCGACGAGCCGGACGACCTCGCCCGCTACTGGGCCGTCACGGCCGACCCCGCCCGCGGCGAGGACCGCTGGCTGCGCGGGATGCGGACGGCGCCCGCGCTCGTCCTCGCCTGGAGCCGCGAGGACGCCTACCGCGAGCGGTACGCGCGGGCCGACAAGACCTCCGGCGACCACGCCCCGGCCGACCTCGACGCCCGCTGGCCGGTGCCGTACTGGCACGTCGACACCGGCATGGCGGTCGCCCTGCTGCTGCTCGCCGCGGCCCACCACGGGCTCGGCGCGTGCCCCTTCGCCGTCCCGGCCGCGCGTGTCGACGCCGTCCGCGCCGCGTTCGACGTCCCCGGCGACCGGACGCCGGTGATGGCGGTCGCGCTCGGCGTACCCGCGCCGCACCCGGACGGGCCCGCGCCCGGCGGGCCGCGCCCCTCGCGGCGGCGGCCGCTCGACGACGTCCTGCACGGCGGGCGGTTCGGGCGGCTCCTGCGCTGAGGCGGAGGTGCCGCCGCCGCCTCCCGAGGTTCTCGCGGCGGGTCGGCGAGGATGGGGGCCATGGCCCGTCGCACGCCCACCCCGGCCGCCCCGCCCCCCGGCGAGGGCCGTGTCGTCGACATCGACGTCGCGGCCGAGATGGAGGGCAGCTTCCTCGAGTACGCCTACTCCGTCATCTACGCGCGGGCGCTGCCGGACGCGCGGGACGGCCTCAAGCCGGTGCAGCGCCGCATCCTGCACGCGATGTCGCAGCTGGGCCTGCGCCCGGACCGGCCGCACGTCAAGTGCAGCCGCGTCATCGGCGAGGTCATGGGCAAGTGGCACCCGCACGGCGACTCGGCGATCTACGAGGCGCTGGCGCGGATGGCGCAGGACTTCAGCCTGCGGCTGCCGCTGGTCGACGGGCACGGCAACTTCGGCTCGCTCGACAGCGGGCCGGCCGCGCACCGGTACACCGAGGCGCGGATGGCGAGCGCCGCGACGGCCATGGTCGCCGGCCTGGACGAGGACGTCGTCGACCTCGTCCCGAACTTCGACGGCTCCCTGCAGCAGCCCGGCGTGCTGCCCGCGGCGATCCCGAACCTGCTCGTCAACGGGGCCAGCGGCATCGCGGTCGGGATGGCGACGAACATGCCGCCGCACAACCTCGTCGAGGTCGTCGCCGCCGCGCGCCACCTCATCGAGCACCCCGACGCGACGCTGGAGGACCTCCTGCGGTTCGTGCCCGGCCCGGACCTGCCCTCGGGCGGGCGCGTCGTCGGCCTGGACGGCGTCCGCGACGCCTACCGGACCGGACGGGGCACCTTCCGCACCCGGGCGACGACGCGGGTGGAGCAGATCACGCCGCGCCGGCGCGGCATCGTCGTCACGGAGCTCCCCTACGGGGTCGGCCCGGAGCGCGTGCTCGAGAAGATCGCCGACGCCGTGAGGAGCAGGCGGCTGCAGGGGGTCTCCGACGTCCAGGACCTCAGCGACCGGACCAGCGGCCTGCGCCTCGTCGTCGAGATCAAGTCCGGGTTCGACCCCGACGCCGTCCTCGAGCAGCTCCACCGGCTGACGCCGATGGAGGACTCCTACGGCGTCAACAACGTCTGCCTCGTCGACGGCCAGCCGCAGACGCTCGGCCTGCGCGAGCTGCTGACCGTCTACGTGGGGCACCGGCTGGACGTCGTGCGGCGGCGCAGCGCCTACCGCCTCGCCCGGGCGAGCGAGCGCCTGCACCTCGTCGAGGGCCTGCTCGTCGCCGTCGCGGACATCGACGAGGTCATCGCCGTCATCCGCTCCAGCGACGACGCGGCCGCGGCCCGCGAACGGCTCATGACGGTCTTCGACCTGAGCCAGGCGCAGGCCGACCACATCCTCGAGCTGCAGCTGCGCCGGCTCACGCGCTTCTCCACCCTCGAGCTGGAGACCCGCCGCGACGAGCTGCGCGCGACGATCGCCGAGCTGGAGGCCGTCCTCGGCGACGAGCAGCGGCTGCGGACCGTCGTCTCCGACGAGCTGGCCGAGGTGGCCCGCGAGCACGGCACGCCCCGGCGCACGGTGCTGCTGGAGGCCTCCGGCGCCGCCGCGCCGACGGCCCGCGGTACCCGGGGACGGGCCCCGGCCGTCCCGCTCGAGGTCCCGGACACCCCGTGCTGGCTGCTGCTGTCGGCCACGGGGCTCATCGCCCGGACCTCGGGCGCGCCCGACGCCGACGACCCGCCGCCGCCGGTGCCCGCGGGGCTGCCGGGGGCCGACCGGGCGGCGCACGACGTCGTCGTCTCGGCCGTGCGCACGAGCACCCGCGGCGAGGTCGGTGCGGTGACGAGCCGCGGGCGCGTGCTGCGGCTGCCCGTCGTCGACGTCCCGGCGCTGCCGCCGACGGCCGGGGCGCCGTCGCTGTCCGGCGGGGCGCCGCTCGGCGACTTCGCCACGGCGCTCGGGCGTGGCGAGCGGGTCGTCGCCCTCGCGCGGCTCGACGTGCCCGAGGGCGCCGGCGGGCTGGCCCTCGCGACGGCCGGCGGCGTCGTCAAGCGCGTCGCCGCGGGCGAGGCCCCCGCGCGGGAGGAGTTCGGCGTCGTCGGCCTCAAGGACGGCGACGAGGTCGTCGCGGCGCTCGACCTGCCGGGCGAGGACCGCGACCTCGTTCTGGTGACGAGCGACGCGCAGCTCCTGCGCTTCCCCGCCGCGGCGGTGCGGCCGCAGGGACGCTCGGCCGGGGGCATGGCCGGGGTCCGGCTCGCGCCCGGCGCCCGTGTCGTGGCGCTCGGCGCCGTGGCCTCCGGCGCCGAGGACGACGCGGTCGTCGCGACGGTCGCCGGCTCCGCGGGCGCCCTGCCCGGGACGGAGGCGGGGACGGCGAAGGTCACGCCCTTCGCCGAGTACCCCGCCAAGGGCCGCGGCACCGGCGGCGTCCGCTGCCACCGCTTCCTGCGGGGCGAGGACGCGCTGGTGCAGGCCTTCGTCGGCGTCGGCCCCGTGGTCGCCGGGGCGTCCTCCGGTGCGGCCGTGCCGCTGCCCGAGGAGGTCGGCCGCCGCGACGGCTCCGGCGCGCCGCTGGCCCAGCCCGTCGTCGGGCTCGGGGGCCGGGTGGCCTGAGGCCGCTCCCCGGACCGGCCGTCGACGACCCGCGGTCGCCTGCTCGCCGGTGCCGACGACCTCGTCCAGGCCCGGCCGGACGAGCTGGGCGACCACGTCGTCGAGGGCATCGAGGTCGAGCCCTTCGTCGCGTCGGTGGACGGCGTCGACGTCGGGTGGCGCGTCGGGCGGTACGACGGGGCCTCCTCGTCGTCTTCGCGGCCCGCCGGATGGCCCGTGGCCTGGAAGCGGTCGACGACCACCTCGAGTCGACGTCGCGGGTCGGTCACAGCCGCCGCCCCGTTCCTCGACCAGGTCACGGTCGACCGTCGGGACGTGTCTCAGTGGCAGCTCACGCAGTGCCGGTGCGTGCGCTGCTCCGGCGCACGACCGGCTTCTGGACGTCCTGCCAGGTGACTGACCGCGACTCGCTGCCCTCCTCGCGACGGAGTCCGACCTCGTCGAGGACGAGGTCGTCGAGGTCGCTGGTGACCGCGGCGGCGCCGGCCTCGACGGCGTCCCGCACGGCGGCGTAGGCGAGCGCGGCGGCGACGGTGGGCGGGGTGCCGGGGACGACCTCGAGGACCTCCAACCGAGCCGGTCCCGCTGCTGGTCCGTGCGGCTCCGGGGTGGCGACCGCGGCGTGGCCGACGGCAGGCAGGTCGCGGACGTCGCGGTAGGCCCAGACCCAGGTGAGCAGTCGTCCCTCCCTGTGGGCGCGCCGGGCGACGGCGACGTCCAGGCCCACGTCGGCCAGGTGACCACCGGCGTCGCCCGTGGGACCGAGGTGGACGTCACCGAGGTGGTAGCCCTTGGGCCGGACGTCGGTGGCCTCGTCGGTGCTCAGGAAGGTGACGTCGCCGACCCGGGTACGGGTGGCGCGGCGGACCAGGCCGGTGTCGAGCTCCTCCATCAGCGACCACAGGACCTCGACGACCCAGTCCTCCAGCGAGACGACGGGCAGGCCGGTGCTGACCCCTGGCGGACGGGAGGGGTCGTCGTCGGCGCCGTCGGGCCGCAGCGGGAAGGCGAGGGCGTAGAGGCACGGGTCCTGTCGCCAGCGCAGCACCACGACCACGTGCTCGTGACCGGAGCCGTCGGTGGGCTCGCCCGGCAGGGCAGGGCGGACGTCCAGACCGGTGAAGCCCTCGGTCACCCCTCCCCCGCCGAGCAGACGCTCCCGCAGGGCCTGGAGCACCAGCTCACGTGACCACGGGAAGTCCGCCATCGCGGGAGCGTCGCACGCAGACGTCGCAGCCGCCGCCACCATCGAACGGCGCGGACGACCGCCATCCGGGGCGGCGGGCACCACCCACCGCGGCCCTGGCGTCGGCACGATGGGACCGTGACGGTGACAGCGGTGGTCCGTGAGTGGGACGAGGCCGAGGGCTGGGGCGTCCTCGACTCGCCGGAGACCCCCGGCGGATGCTGGACGCACTGGTCGAGCGTCGCCGTCGACGGCTTCCGCGGCCTCGCGCCGGGCCAGGACGTGCAGCTCGAGTGGGAGGCGGCGGACCAGGACGGCTACGGCTACCGCGCCCTCAGGACGTGGCCGGGAGGCGCCGACCCAGTCGAGCACCACGGCTCCGACGACCAGGGCGCCTACAGCAGCAAGCTCACGATCCGCTTCGACGAGGACCCGGGCTGATCACTCGCTGCCGGCTCGCTGCAGCGTCCGGTGACGATCGCCTGCGCGGAGGGCTGGGCAGGCACGCTGAGCAGATGCGCTGTCCAGCCGTGCCTCGGACGTCACACCCAGCGGATGGCTCAGAGGGCTCGTGGAGCGGTGCGTCCTGCGGGTGGCGGCCGGAGGCCCCACCTACGGCTACGCCATCGCCGCCGACCTCTCCGCCGAAGGCCTCGGGGGACATCAAGGGCGGCACCCCCTACCCGCTGCTGGGCCGCCTGGAGAAGGACGCCCTCGTCGGCGTCGGGGGGCGCACCGGTGGCAGCGGTCCAGGGCGTGAGCACTTGCCGTCCCCGCAGCCGGCCCTTGGCAGCCCCTGCGTGTGGGTCGGCCCCGGCGAGGACGAGACCTACCGCGACGCGATCGTGGGCGACCTGCGGTTCGCCTACCTCGAGCACCCCGACGACGCCGAGCTCGCCGACCTGATCAACGCCCTGCACGAGACCAGCCCCGATTCGTTGAACGTTGGACCGCCGCCCGCCCCGCTCGCCACCGCGGCGTCCGCACGCACGTCGACCATCCCGACGTCGGCCCCCTCGTCCTCGACGGCGACGTCCTGCAGGTCCCCGGCAGCGACCTGCGGCTGGTCCTGTACTCCCCCGCACCGGGCACACCCGACGCCGACCGCCTCGCCCGGCTGACGACTCGGAACGCGCCCGCCCCTGACTCGCCCAGCGAAGGACGACGGGCCAGAAGTTCGACGAGCGCAGATCGCAAGCCGGTCCTCGCGTGGGACGCCGTCTTACATGACGTGGGACACTCGCCTCGTGGCAGAGACGATCACCTTCCGCCCCGACGAGGACGCCCGGCGGGCCCTGGCCGCCCTCACCGCCGACGGCACAGCGGTCTCCGCCGTCGTGCGCTCCGCGCTGGTCGAGGCGGCCCGCCGAGCCGCGCGAGAGCGACTGCACGCCGAGGCTGCCGACCTGGCCGCCGACCAGGCCGATCGCGCCGAAGCAGCTCAGGTCCTGCGGGACATGGAGACGCTGCGTGCGTGGTGACCTCCACCGCCTCCGGTCCCCCCGCGGGGCGCGTGGTCACGAGCAGTCCGGTGCGCGCTTCGCCGTCGTCGTCCAGTCCGACGACCTCCCGCTGTCGACATGGCTCGTCGCGCCGACCTCCACGTCGGCGCGTGCCGCGTCCTTCCGCCCCGAGGTGGACGTCGAGGGCCGTGCCACCCGGGTCCTCACCGAGCAGACCGCCGCCGTCGATCCCGAACGGCTCGGCGCAGCAGCCGGCGTCCTCTCCCACGAGGAGATGCAGCGGGTCGACGCCGCGCTGCGCCTCGTCCTCGAGCTGTAGGCGCTCTCCGCAGACGATCGGCGACGGGACGTCTCCTGAGCGGAGAGCCTGACCGCGTCAGGTCAGGACTGCGTCGATCCGGTCGGGCAGGCCGAAGCGTCGGTGCAGGTCGTCGTCCAGGAAGCGGACGAGCCCGGTGATGCGCTCACCACCGTCCGCAGGGAGCACGACGACGAGCCCGCGGGCGGCGCCGGCGAGGTAGCACGCGAAGGCCGGGCTGCCACCGGCTCGCACCGGGACGAGGTGGTACCGGCCGCCCGGGCGGCCTCGGGCGCTGGACCGGAGGAACCGAGCGATGGCCTCCGGCCCGTCGTACTGCTGCGGGGCCGGCGGCATGGCCAGCCACGCCGAGTCCGTCAGCAGCGCGACCATCGCCTCGACGTCGTCACGGGCGAAGGCGTCGGCGAACCGCTGAGCGGTCCGAGCGCAGGCCTCGTCCCGCGCGGTGCGTCTGCTGACTGGCACCGCCGCGCGCGCTCTCTGCAGGAGGCCCTTGACCGCCGTTGCTCGGGTGTCGAGGACCTCAGCGGTCTCGGTCAGGCTGAAGCCGAGCACGTCGCACAGCACCAGAGCCGCGGCCTGTCGCGGCGGGAGGGCCTGCAGCGCCGCGACGAAGGCGAGCTCGACGCTCTCTCGCGCCAGCGTCCGCGCCGCGGGGTCCACGGCGTCCAAGAGGGCGTCCGGGTACGGCTGCAGCCACGAGGCCTCGAAAGACCCGGACGGCTCGGGGGGCGTGAAGGGCGGTACGGGGGCCAGCTGAGGTCGCCTGCTCCGGGTGCGCAGCATGTTCAGGCACCGGGTCGTGGCGATCCGGTACAGCCACGTGCGCGGGGACGAGCGCCCGGCGAAGCCGCCCAACCCACGCCAGGCCGCGACCAGCGTCTCCTGCAGCGCGTCGTCGGCGTCGTCCACGGACCCGAGGATCCGGTAGCAGTGCGCGTGCAGCTCGCGGCGGTGGCTCTCGACGAGACCGGAGAAGGCTGCCTCGTCGACACCGGCGCGCGAGATCTCCGCGCGCTCGTCGCTCACGCCCGGAGCGTGGCACGGCATCCGGCCTGCTGAACCGTTCCCATCGGCCCGGCCGCGGTGTCTACCTCTCCGTCGACAGCCACCCCAGGACGGAGAACACCGTGACCGTGCACCCGCAGACCACCGAGACCGCCCTGACCTACCACCGCGCCTGGACCTCGGGCGACATGGACGCCGCCATGGCCTGCGTCGCCGACGACGTGACGTTCGACACCCCCGCCGGCAGGCTCGAAGGCGCGGAGGCACTGCGGGCCTTCATGGAGCCGTTCGCCCGCGGCCTCACGTCCTCACACGTCCTGGGCCTCCACAGCACCGATGACGAGGCGATGCTCATGTACGACACCGCGACGGTCCTGGTGCCGAGTGCGCCCGCCGCCGAGTGGTACCGGATCAGCGAACAGCGCATCCGCGCCGGCCACATCATCTTCGACCGCCTCCCCTTCGCGCTGGCGCGAGGCACCGTGACGCCTCAGCAGACCTGAGCCGGACGCACGTCCTGATGGGCGACCCCCCGTCGGCGCAGCTGCGGCCGCTCGAGGCGGGACGTCGGCACTCCCCCGCAGTCGCCCACCGTTGCGACGGCCCCCTGAGACCGCCATCCCCTACCGGCGCTCTCTCCAACACGCGTCGGAGATGTCCTACCCCGATCGCCCTCGTCGGATCACGTCCGAGACGGTGGGCTTCATGCGTGCGCTACCGGTCTTGTTCACCACGACCGTCGCCGCCCTCGTCGCCGTCCTGGTCTGGTCCGCCGTGACGCTCCCCGAGCGAGTACCGCAGCACTACGGCCTCGACGGGCAGGCGGACGCCTGCACCAGCCGCACCGCCTACCTCGTGGGCGCCAGCATCTTCGTCGCCGTGATGGTCACCGTCTTCGTCGGCTGCGCCCACCTGGCTCTGCGAGGCGACCTCGAGTGGTTCGACGTCCCCCACGCCGACTACTGGAAGCACCCGGACAACGTCGACCGGCTGCGGCGCATGGCCGCGGACGACGTCTGGCGCCTGGGCAGCGCGACCTTGCTGCTTCTGATCGCCCTGGGCGTGGCCACCGCTGTCGTCGCCGACGACCCGACCCCCTCGCTCGGGGCGTGGTGGGACGTTCTTTTCGTCGCCTACATCGCCGGGGCCGTCACCTGGTGCTGGTACTTGGTCAAGCGTCGCTACGCACCACCGAAGAGCGCTACCGACCGGTCAGCGCCCGCCGACCAGTGACCACCCGCTTCCGGCCGCTCGACGACGTCCGTGGCGGAGGCCCGCAAGGCCGTCCAGGAGGAACACCTCGCTGGCGAGGACGCGGGACGCGAGGCGTCGTCAGCGCGTCCTCAGCCCTCCTGTCGCCGATCGGCTACCGGCACGCTCCGCGTGACCATCCTCATCCGGACGCCATCCGGTGAGGACGCTGGCATCGCCTCAAGCGGGGGCGCG
>NZ_JBBIAA010000040.1:0-9545 GCF_037482545.1 Pseudokineococcus basanitobsidens
CACTCCACCCTCGGGTACTTGACACCCCGGGAGTACGACCTAGCCTCGATCTTTCGTGATCTTGCTGGGTGCGTGCTGGCCGGCGGGTCTGGCCGTCGTGGGGGCTGATTCTGACTCCGGGGTACGACAACGGGCCCGATCGGCTCGGGGTGGGCGCCGGGTTCCACTCCCGGGTGCTGCTGGTCCTGGGGGTCGGGACGGATGGGCTGGTGCTCAGCCGGGCGCAGGGGCGGGGCCGTGCAGCCGGCGTAGCCGGGTCAGGGCGTCGAGCAGGATCTGGACCCAGGGCGCGGTGGCGGCCAGATGCACGGTGGTGGCCCGCCCGGTCCGGGTGACCTTGCCGGCCACGGACAGCAGTCGTAGCCGTAGCCGCTTGGGTTCCCACCGTCGGGCGGCGTGGCCGGTCAGGGCGAGCATCTGGGTCCAGGCGGTGATCTCGGTGGCGAGGGCCACCACCGCGCACCAGACCTGGTTCTGGGCGAAGTCGTGCAACGGCAGGTTCCGCAGGCCGGTGTCCTTCGCGGTGCGGATCCGGTCTTCGCAGCGGGCGCGGCGGCGGTGGCGGACCTCGAGGTCGGCCAGCTGGGTGCCGGGCCCACCCGCGGGGGTGTTGGTCGCGAAGGCGGTGACCCGGTTGCCGTTCACGTCGGTGATCCGCAGCTGTGCGCCGAAGTGCGGGCGCTCGGTCCGCACGATCACCCGCATCCCGGCCGGCCAGGAGGTGAGGTCGAGCAGGTCGGTGAGCTCGGCGACGAACGCGTTCTTCCGGATGGCGCCGTCGGCGTCCAGGGCCGGTGACCACGCCTGCTCGGGGATGACCTGCAGCAGGTCGGCGGTGTTGTGCGGCAACGAGAACCCCACCGAGTAGGCCAGCCGGCGGCGGGCCAGCCACGCGAGGAGCTCGTGGGTGCCGCCCGCCCCGTCGACGCGCACCAGCACGCCCTTGCCGGGACGGCGCCCGGGGCGGTGACCGGGCAGCTGGCGCAACGACTCCTCGATGACGGTGATGTGGTCGGCGGCGGTGTTCGACCCGGCGTTCCCGCGGCGCAGGAGCACCGCCAGGGGCTCTCCGGTCCCGGTCGGGCCGTGGTCGACGAAGGCGCACAGCGGGTGGAAGCCGTACCCGCGCTTGAACGTCGGCGCGGCCTGCTCCTTCTCGCTGTGCGCCGTGACGAGGGTGGCGTCCACGTCGACGACCACCGGGCGGGCGGCCGAGGCGCCGTGGTCGGGGGCGTGCTCGCCCGCGGCGGCCCACGCCCGGGCCCGGACCGCCGCGCGGGCAGAGTTGATCGCCGCGAGGGCCCTCGGGGCGTCGGCGGCCAGGGCGTCGATCGTCCGGGAGACCGTCGGGTCGGAGGCCACCAGGCCGAACAGGGCCGGCTCGGCCCGCAGCATCGCCACGTCGGCCAGGCAGTCCCCACCCCCGACCAGCGACACCGCCAGATCGGTGACGACCTTGGCGGGATCGTGCACCGCCAACGGCTTGCGCCACGGGCCCAGCGCACCGGACAGCTCACCGTCCAGGCCCACCGCCCGGACCGTCTCGACCGCCAGCAGCAGCCCCGCGTGCGAGGCCACCCCCGTGCCCGCAGCGTCGACCGACAACGACGGGTAGGACCCCGTACTCTTCTTCACCTGGAAGGTGCTCCTCTTCCTGCGGCGTCACGACCCTCAGCAAGTCGCATCGTCGCAGGTCAGGGGCACCTTCCTCTGTTCTACGCGCCGGTCACCGGCTTCCGGCGTGAAAGCCCCGGGCTAGGCTACCGGGACATCAACCAGATCGTCGGCCTCGCGGCATAGCCTTTCCGTGTCCACCAAAGTGATTACACTTCAGTCGCCTTGAGCGGTGGCCCTGCGGGTGCGGGTCTGTCCCACTCGACGATCCTCTGCTGACACGCTGAATCGGTGATCAGCCGCTGGCGTGGGCAGCCCGCACCGCTGCGCGCCGTGGTGCTGCTCCTCGTCGTGGCCCTCACCTGCGGCACCGTCGTCCACCTGGTGCAGCTGCTGACCAGCGGCGGCAATCCGTATCCGGGGCTGCCCACCTGGCTCAGCACCTACTTCGTCTCGCTGACCGTGCTGGACCCGCTCGCCGCGCTCCTGCTCGAACGACGCCACCGCGCCGGGGTCGTCCTGACGGTGGCGGTCCTGGTCACCGACGCCACCGCCGACGCCCTGGCCAATTACACCTACGACCCCACCGCCGGCATCACTACGGGGCGGATCGGCCAGGCGGTCATCACGTGCCTGGCCCTCGGCGCCCTCGCCGCTGCGCCAGCGATGTGGCGCAGCGCCCCATCCGAGCACCGCACCGCCTGACCCACCTGCGGCTGAGCAGCTCACGGGCAGACCCGATTCCGCCCTCCCGCGACGACTCCACCGACACGAATCTGGGACGTACCGACACGCGACCGACACGGAAGTGGGACGCCGACACGAATCTGGGATCCCTACAGCGCGTGTAGGAGCTCGCTGAAGTTGTCGTAGGCGCCGTGGGCTGACCTGCGACGTTTCACGGCCGTGTCAGCGCCGGCGTCTCACGATCCTGTCGCGATCCTCGGCCGGGCTCCGCCCCAACCTCGAGGCGAGGCGTCCGTCGCGGCGGGGGAGTGGCCAGCACCGCTGGCGGCGGCGTTGGGGGCGTCCCGTATGACGCACCTGCGCGGGATTTCCATGCGGACGGGTCTGCTGGCGATGTCGCCGCGAGGCCGCGCCTCGCCGCCCCTGCGACCTGCACCGTCGCCGGTTGAGGGTCGACTACCGGACGCGACGAGGGCAGGTGCCACCTGCTCGTGCGCGAGTCCCGCCGCCCGGCACGATGACGTGACAGATATCGGTCTCGGTGCAGTCGGCAGGGTCGAGTCCGTCACTGCGGCTGATGAGACCTTCGAGCTCCGCCTCGAGCACGGCGAGTTCCCGTCGCCGGGCCCGGATGCCGTCCAACTTCGAGCGGAGCAGGGAGTCGACGTGCGCGCACGGGACGGTGCCGTCGCGACGCAGTTCGAGAATGTTGGAGAGCTCAACCAGGGTCAGTCCGGCCGCCTGCCCGCTACGGATGAAGGCTAGCCGCGCGAGGACCGAGGCGTCGTACTCCCGGTACCCATTGACGCCCCTCTGCGGCTGAGGCAACAGACCCCGGCGCTCGTAGAAGCGGATCGTCTGCGTCGACACGCCAGCCGCGGCTGCGGCCTCTCCGATGCGCATGAGGCGACCCTACGACTTGACCTTGTACTGCGGTTGAAGGTGCACCCTCACGGTATGGACGTCGCGCTGCTGTACTTCGAGGACTGCCCGAACTGGAAAGTCACTGAGGAACGACTAACGGCGCTCGTCGCCGAGCGTCCGGACGTCCTCGTGAGCCGCTACCTGGTCGACACCCCGGAGGAAGCAGAGCGGACCCGGTCCCACGGCTCGCCCAGCATCCAGGTCGACGGCGTGGACCTCTTCGCTACGCCCGACGCCAAGGTCGGCCTGTCGTGTCGCAGGTACGCCAGCCCTGACGGGTACCAGGGCACACCCACACTCGATCAGCTGCATGCGGTGTTCGCTGATGCGTAACCGGATCGCCGACATCAGCGCCCAGTGCAGCAGCAGGGAGCGTCGCTCATGAGTCAGCACCTCGATCTGATCGTCATCGGCGCCGGCATGGCTGGTGTTGCGGCCGCGCACAAGTGCGCAGCCCAGGGGTGGCAGGTGGCCATCGTCGACGCGCTCCCCTACGGGGGTACCTGCGCGTTGCGGGGCTGCGATCCGAAGAAGATCCTGCGGCGGGGCGCCGAGGTCATCGACAGTGCGCGCCTGATGCGCGGCAAGGGCATCGACGACGCGGGCCTGTCGATCAACTGGCCGGACCTGATGGCGCACAAGCACGGCTTTACCGACCCCGTCCCCACGAGCATGGCGGACGGGCTGCGTGACAGCGGGGTCACCACCCTGCACGGCCGCGCGAGGTTCACCGGCCCCCGCCGGCTGGAGATCGACGGAGTTCCCTACGACGTCGAACGCTTCCTCGTCGCAACCGGCGCACGACCCCGGCCCCTGAACTTCGCGGGCCACGAGCACCTGATCGACAGCACCCGCTTCCTGAACCTCGAGGAGCTGCCTTCCCGAATCTTGTTCGTCGGAGGCGGCTTCATCTCCTTCGAGTTCGCGCACATCGCAGCCCGCGCCGGCAGCTCGCCCGTCATCGTCGACCGCGGCGAACGCCCGCTGAAGAACTTCGACCCAGACCTCGTCGAGCTCCTGGTCGACCGCGGCCGACAGGTCGGCGTCCAGCTGCGCCGCACCACCACGATCGTCGACGTGACCCCCGCCGACGGTGGCTACCAGGTCACCCTCGAGCACGCTGGCGCTCAAGAGACGATCGAAACCGACGTCGTGGTCCATGGCGCGGGTCGCGTCGCGGAACTCGCCGACCTCGACTTGGACGCCGCCGGCGTCGGATGGGGCCAACGAGGCATCCAGGTCGCCGCTCACCTGCAGAGCACGTCCAACCCTGCCGTCTGGGCCGCCGGTGACTCAGCCGACACCGACGGGATGCCGCTGACCCCGGTCGCCGTCGCCGAAGCCAAGGTCGCCGCCTCCAACATGATCAAAGGGACGACCACGGCCCCGGACTACAGCGGCATCCCCACCGCGGTCTTCACCATCCCCGAGCTTGCCCGTGTCGGCATGCTCGAGTCCGAAGCCCGCGAGCACGGTATCGACCTCGCCGTCCGCTACTCCGACACCAGCGGCTGGTACTCCAACTACCGCATCGGCGAGAACACCGCAGCCGCCAAAATCCTCATCGACCAGTCGAACGACCAGATCGTCGGCGCCCACCTCCTCGGTCCCAAGTACGGCGAACTGATCAACACACTCGGCCTGGCCATCAAGCTCGGCCTCACCACACGCCAGCTCAAGTCCGCCACAGCCGCCTACCCCACGGTTGGGTCCGACCTTGCCTCGATGCTCTAGGGGATCTCCAGCTCACCGATCATCGTCGAGCGCCACCAGCTGATGCCCATGGCGCCACGGTGGCACACCCCGTGCCTAGGCGGTTGGCCTCGCACTAGCGGGCCACGTTGCCCCTAGGCCTCGCTGCGTTCCGGATGACGATCGGCTGCGGGACGGGCAGCGGAGCCGCCGGTTAACTGAGTCCTGCGGCGACCAGCGCCGCGCGGACGTAGGCGACCTCGGCCTCGCCGGCAGCCGCTTGGGGGAGCCGCATCGCGGGGGAGGGGATCCGCCCGAGCAGCGCCAGGGCCAGCTTCGAGCGCAGGGCTCCGTTGCCGGAGCCGCAGACCAGGTCGACGACAGGCAGCAGCTGAGCGAAGGCATCGCGGGCGGCTGGCAGGTCGCCGGCGTCGACGAGGGCGATGACCTCGGCGAGGTCGTCTCCGGCGAGGTGTCCGGCCATGCTGACCAGCCCGACGGCGCCGACGGCGAGGAAGGGCAGCAGCAGTGCCTCGTCGCCGGAGTACCAGGCCAGCCCCGTGCTGGGGATCAGGCGGGTGGCGGTGGCGACGTCACCGGTGGCGTCCTTGACCGCGACGACGTGCGGGTGCTCCGCCAAGCGGGCGTAGGAGTCCACGCTTAGCCGTAGGCCGGTGCGGGGCGGGACGTCGTAGAGCATCACTGGAAGGTCGGTGGCGTCTGCTGTTGCGGTCAGGTGGGCGACGACGCCGTCCTGGGAAGGTCGGGAGTAGTACGGCGTCACCGCCAGCAGGCCGGTGGCGCCGGCGTCGGCGGCCTGCTGGGCCAGGGCGACGGCGTGGCGGGTGTCGGGCGACCCGGCGCCGGCGAGGACCGCCGCGCGGCCGTCGACCGCGTCGACGACCGCCCGGACGAGGTCGGCCTTCTCCGCGTCGGTGGTGGTGGGCGACTCACCGGTGGTGCCGTTGACGACGAGACCGTCGTGCCCGTGCTCGACCAGGTACGCGGCCAGTGCGGCGGCGGCCTCGAGGTCGACGTCGCCGTCGGTCGTCATCGGGGTGACCATCGCGGTCAGCAGGGCGCCGAAGGGGCGTGCGGTCTCGCTCAAGGGCATGCCCGCGACGGTATCGACGGGTGTGCTCGTCGTCGGTGCGCTGGCTGATCAGTCGTGCACGAGGCAGAACTCGTTGCCCTCGGGGTCCTGCATCACCTGGAAGGAGCCGGCCTCATCGGTGACGACCTCGCCGACGCGAACAGCCCCCAGCCCGACCGCCCGGGCGACGGCGACCTCGATGTCGTCCACCTCGAGGTCCGGGTGCAGGCGGTTCCTCCCGCCCTTCACGTCGGGGTCCGGCTGGAAGGCCATTCGCAACGAGCCGGGAACCTCTACGTGGGACCAGCCGCGGGCCCGGTCGACCGGCTCGCCCCCGAGGATCTGAGCCCAGAAGCGCACCAGGGCCCGTGGGTCACGTGCGTTGATCACCAGCTGCTCCACCCGCGCCCGCATCCACGAAAGGCTAGAGCGGAGCGCCGACGCAAGGGATGCTCCGGGCCCGTCGACCCTGACCGCGCGGCCGCCGCGCCGCCGTCCCTCGACCTCCCGGCAGCCGATCGATAGCGGAACGCTGTCCGGCCAGCGATCGTGTCCGGTGCGGGGCAGGCAGCCCGATGACGGCGACCGCTCGACGGCGCTCCCGACGACGGCCGCGTCGGTGCGTACGGTGGTCGAGATGGCGGCGAGACATGACCAGCAGGCTCAGCCTTCGACCGCGGGGGCGTGGTGGGACAGCCCCACGGGAAGCGGAGTCATCGGCGGGGCAGTCGGCGGGGTAGGGGCCGTGGTCCTCCATGGCGTCCTGGACCAGCTGCTGTCCGGAGGAGGTCTGCTCTCCTACCTCTTGGCCGTGGTCGGGGCGCTGGTCCTGGTCGCCGTCGTATCGCTGGTCCTGCGCCGGCCTTAGCGGGGGTCTTGTCCGGAAGCGTGCCGGTAGTCGATCGACAGCGGGACGCTGTCCGGCCAGCGATCGACAGCGGGACGCTGTCCGGCCAGCGATCGACGGCGGGACGCTGTCCGGCCAGCGATCGACAGCGGGACGCTGTCCGGCCAGCGATCGACGGCGGGACGCTGTCCGGCCAGCGATCGACAGCGGGACGCTGTCCGGCCAGCGATCGTCCGCGGGATGCTCGGGTGCGTTGTCGAGGACGTCGCCTTCCTCCGGCGGCCTCAGCGGGCGTGGCGCGCCCTCGGCTGCTCCGGCTCGGGAGTCATCGGACCGTCGGATCGACGGCAGCGAGGCCCTGGGGAGGGTGGCGGTAGTTCGAAGGCAGCGCCTGCCACGAAGTCCAGCCGTCGTCGTCCAGGCGGCTGCGGAACCACGCGGTGGTCTCGCCGTGGAGCTCGTCGGGCAGCTCCTGCGGTGGGAGATGCCTCGGGTCCCATGACGCCTCGGTGCGCCGGCGGTGGAAGCCGGCGTCCCGGATCCGCTCGGCAGCGTGCTCTGGGGAGCGGGCCCACATCAGGTAGCGGCCGGTCCAGCTCGACGCGCCGGCGTCTTCGGTGTCCACGCCGTAGACGCCCTCGGCCGCGGGCTCCCCGCGTCGGGACCGCCGCTGAGCGCGGGTCAACGGCAACTGCTTGGCCACGGCCGGATCCTCGCGCCTCAGCGGCGCTGCTGTCCTGCGTCGCCGGTCAGAACACCTATCCGGTGTCGACGAGTCCGGCGTCGCCGGCGCGGCCGGATCACCGCCTCCACGGCCGAGTCCTGCGCCGCATGAGGATCCGCTGCGGGATGGCGGGGGAGGGGCCGGAGGTGCGCCCTGCTCGGGCGTTACGGACGTGCTGGCAGGCGGCCCCGGACTCCGAGGGGTCGTGCAGCACGATGGACACGTGACCGAGATTCGACCCGCACGAGCTGCTGATGCGGAAGACATGGCAGAGGTGCAGAACGCGATCTACCGCGCGGGCCTGCGGGCGAGCCCGGTCGACGCCGCGGTGATCCATGAGCGCTACCTCGACCCGGACTACAGGGTCGCGTGCACCGTCGTCGAGCAGGAGGGGCGGGTCGTCGGCTTCCAGTCGCTTAAGCGGGCGTGGCCCGGGAACCCCTATGACGTACCGGAGGGCTGGGGGATCATCGGCACGCACATCCGCCCCGACGTCGGTCGTAGCGGACTGGGGCGCCGCCTGTTCGCCGCGTCTCTGGCAGCGGCGGAGGCCGCCGGGTTGAGGCACATCGACGCCAGCATCGGCGTCGACAACGCGCCTGCCCTGGCCTACTACTCGGCCATGGGCTTCGAGCCGTACCGAGAGGGCACTGACACTGTCCCGCACCGCTTCGACGTCTGATCGCTGACGCCGAGGCGTCCTCGATGAGCCACCTCCCCGCGCACGGGCCGGTCGCGCTGGCGTCTTCCCCGTCGCCCTCGTCAGCCCGTGTCGCCGGGCCCGGCGGGATGACGGGAGCGAGCACGCCTGTGTCCGTTCAACAATCGACTTCGACACGTGGTTGCCCGGGCTGGGGTGGTCAGGTCGTGGTGGCGTCGCGCCGGGCGGTGCGGATGGGGCGCGAGCCGAGTGCGGCGAGGCCGGTGGCGGTGACGAAGGCGCCGCCGAGGAGGAAGGGCGTCGCCGGGGTGGTGAGGTCGACGAGGACTCCGGTGGCGGCGTAGGTCGGGGGGGCGCCGCCGAGGCTGGCGAGGCTGGCCACGGACATGACGCGTCCGACCTGGTCGGGGTCGGCGGCGGCGAGGGTGAGGCCGCCGAAGACGGGGGCGATGACCCCTGAGCCGAGGCCGAGGAAGGCGGCGGCCCCGACGGCGGTGGCCAGGTCCGGGGCGAGGGCGATGCCGGCGAGGGCCAAGCCCATGACCGGTAGGCAGCAGACGCCGACGAGACCGGCGCGCCGGGGTGAGCCGGTGAGGGTCAGGACCACCGAGGCGAGGGCGGCGGCGGCGCCCCAGGCGCCCAGGGTCCAGCCGACGCCCTGGGGGCCCCAGCCGGAGGCGTCGGCCAGCAGCGGCAGGCCGACGTTGATGGCGCCGGCGAAGCCGAGCTCGGCGACGGCGGTCAGGACGAGCAGGGGGAGCAGGAGGTGGTGGCCGCGGACGTAGCGCAGGCCGGCGGTGACGTCGTCGAGCAGGTCCCGTGCGGAGGGCCGGCCGCCGGTCCGGGTCGCTGCCTCGGGCTCGCCCCCCGTGGGCCGCTCGTGCTGTCCGGCGTCCTCGCCGGTCGCGGCCGAGCCAGTGGTGGTCGGGGACGTGCGTGAGCGGGTGCGGGTGGCGGTCAGTGCGGCGACGGAGACGGCGAAGAGCCCGGCGCAGACGAGGTAGACGACCGACAGGTTGGTGGTGGCGATGAGCCACCCGGCCAGCGGGGCGCCGGCGACGGCGGTCGCCCGGTGGACGACCTGGCGCATCGCGGTGACCCGGGACAGCTCGTCCGGAGCCACGAGCACGACGGGCATCGCGCCGACGGCGGGGATGAAGACGGCGTCGACGACGCCGAAGACGACGGCCAGGGCGATGAGCACGGCGGCGGACGGCTGCTCGAGCAGCAGCAGGGCGGCGACGGCGAGCATCACGACGGTGCGGGCGGCGTCGCCGACCAGGGCGGCCCGGGGGGGGGGGGG
>NZ_JBBIAA010000040.1:9651-12068 GCF_037482545.1 Pseudokineococcus basanitobsidens
GGCCCGGCGGGGCCCGGCCCGGTCGGCCAGGGCCCCGCCGCCGAGCATCAAGACGGCGCGGGGGACAGCGCCGGCGGCCACGACGAGCCCGGCAACCGCAGGAGAGGCGACCTGGGTCGCGGTCCAGGCCAGGGCGATGAAGAAGACCTGGTCGCCGAGCAGGCTGAGGAACAGTCCGGCGATCCACCGCAGCACGTTGAGGTCGCGGTAGGCCGCCCTGGTCGGCGGTGCGGTGACGGTCACGGCCGAAACGGGAAGGCGTGCAGGAAGAGGAAGACGTGCTCGCGCCCGTCGGCCACGTCCGCGTCCTCACCGGGTGTGGGGCCTGCACCGGTCGAGGAGCCGCCGCGGGTGGCCGGGTCGGTGGTTCCCCGTGCGTCGTCGCGGGCACGTCCGCGGTAGGCGCGCAGAACCGCGTGCAGCTCGTCGTTCATCGCGGCGAGCTCGGCCGGGGTGAGTCGGAGCATGACGTCGGAGGAGACCGCTACCTGCGACCACTCCGGACCCCAGGAGGGCTGCTCGTCTCGCCAGGACTCCAGCCGCTCGAGCTGGTTGGCCAGGGCGGTGCGCTGCAACGCGACCGCCGCGGCACGGGCCTCGGGGACGTCGTCGGCCTCGGGCAGGGAGAACCGGAACCCGTCGGTCGCCGGGCGCCACCACCGCTCCCGGCGGTCGCTGACCAGGTCCGGGGCCTCCTCGACGAACCCGTGCTCGCGCAGCTGGCGCAGGTGGTAGCTGACCAGCGCCGGTGACTCGTTGACCGACTCCGCCAGCCGCGAGGCCGTCGCGGCCTCCAGCGCGATCAGCGCGTAGTACAGGCGCACCCGCAGCGGGTGCGCCATCACCCGCAGGTCCTGGACGTCGTCGAGCCGTCGGTTCGGCTGCCGGGCTGCCATGCCGCGGACGGTAAGTGCGAAAGAGGTGGTGCGCAACAGTTCCTTCGGAACCCGAGCGCCGGCGACTCGCCGTCGGCTGGCGTGAAGTAATCCGACGGGCCGCGGTGCCCCCGGCGTGTCAGATGACGATCCCCAGTGACACAAGATCACGACCGCGAGCCCGGACCGCGCCTGGAGTCGCGAGGTGCTCCAGTAGGCGGTCCCCTCCTGGGACGCGACTCGGCATGACGGCTCCGCGGCCACGACCTCGTGCAGCAGCCCCACAGCCGTCAGGCTGTCCCGGTGAGCGACCAGGAGGGCGTCGAGTGGTTCGACCGGGCTGGCGGCGAACCAGTCGAGCTCGCTGAGGCCTCACCCCACTGGCGCGCGATCGCCAACACATGGATCGCCCGCATCAACGACGCGCTCGCTACCGCTACGCGTGTCGAACACGTCGGCTCCACCGCGGTCCCAGGTCTCGTCGCCAAGCCCGTGGTGGACCTTCAGGTCTCCGTGCCTGCAGTGGCCGACGAGGGGCGCTACCGGCCCGGCCTGGAGTCGCTGGGGCTGGTGCTCCGAGCTCGTGGCCAGGATCACCTCTTCTTCCGCCCACCAGCCGGTCAGCCGCGCGTAATTCATGTCCACGTGTGCGAGGCCGGGTCCTCCTGGGAGCGGCAGCACTTGTACTTCCGTGACCAGCTGCGATCTCGGCCGGATCTCGCTATGGACTACGCCCGTCTCAAGCGCGACCTCGCCTTGTTGGTCGGTGACGACCGGGGTGCCTACAACCGTGGCAAGGCTGGCTTCATCCGGAAGGTCCTCTGCCGAGACGAGCGCTAACGCGGACGGCGGTGGCTGGGCCCGGCGGGCACGCGACCTCGCCTCAGCTTCCGCACGGCGTGCCGATCGCCGATCGACAGCGGGACGCTGTCCGGCCAACGATCGGATGTGGGACGGCCGCCGGGGGAGCGGCGGCGCTGGTCTCCTGCGGCCGCGGCCGTGCCGCCAGGCGGTCGTCTGCTGGGACGCGCTCCGCGCGCTGTCGGTGGGCTACCGCCTGCTTGCGCTCGTCGGTGACGAGGCAGGCGAGGGGGCAGCGAGAGGAGGTGAACTCGGCTTACCTTCTCGGNCGCTCCGCGCGCTGTCGGTGGGCTACCGCCTGCTTGCGCTCGTCGGTGACGAGGCAGGCGAGGGGGCAGCGAGAGGAGGTGAACTCGGCTTACCTTCTCGGCTGTGACCGTCGCACGTGATGTGAGTCCACAGCGAACCTGGGTCTCGGCGCTTTTCTTGACGCTCTTCGCCGTCGGGCAGCTGGTCATCGCGTCGGTCGCCGTCAGCACGGCCCAGGATCGCTTCGGACTCGCCAGTGGACCCTCGCTCCTGATGACCCTGGCAGCGACGCTGCTGGTGCACGTACCTATGGCCTCCCTCGTGGCGGGATGGCTGCTGGGCCGAGGCAAGGACTTGATCGGTCGGATCACCTTGCACGTCTTGGCGCTCCCCTCCCTGGCAGGCTGAGGTGAGACGCCCCGACCTGGGGTG
>NZ_JBBIAA010000041.1:0-11124 GCF_037482545.1 Pseudokineococcus basanitobsidens
CCCCCACGTCCCACTGCTGGGGGGCCTGGCCGTTGCACGGCCAGAGCTGCACGCGGGTGCCGTCGGCCGAGCTGCCGCCCGCGACGTCCACGCACTTGCCGCCGTAGCCGGTGATCTGGCCGGTGGCCGCCGACGCCGCGGGGGCCAGCGCGAGCGGCGAGGCCAGGGCGGCCGCGGCGAGCACGGGCAGCAGGGTGCGGCGCAGCGCGCGCCGTCCGCGGCGGCCGGGGGCCGCCGTGGTGGCGCCGGCTGCGGTGGGGGATGGGTGCGGTGACGTCCGTGCACGGAAGAGCACGCTCGACCTCCTCGTCGAGCCCCGGCCCGACGCCGGTGCCGGGCGCTCCAGGGGCGGTGGCACGGTGACTCGTGTCACCTCATCGTGTCAAGAGGGGCGTACCCGGGCACTCCGGTCGCCGGACGGGCCCGACACACCGCGGGACGCCGAGCAGGACTCGGTCCTGCACCCTGGGCGGGTCGACGGCGCCGGGCCGTCCGAGGTGAGGAGCAGCCGTGGGCGAGGACGCGAGCGCGACCGGGGCCGTCGGTCCACCCGAGGCACAGCCTGCCGCGAGCCCGGCTGCGGGGTGGACGCCGGGACGCTTCGAGGGCCGGACGGCGGTCGTCACCGGCGCTGGGTCGGGGATCGGCCGGGCCACGGCGGTGCGCCTCGCGCGCGAGGGCGCCCGCGTCGTCGCCGTCGAGCTGCTCGCCGACCGCCTGGACGCGCTCGTCGCCGAGCACGGCGACCTCGACCTCGTGCCCGTGGCGGCCGACGTGACGACCACCGAGGGTGTCGACGCCGTCGTCGCCGCGGCGGCCGGCCGCGTCGACGCGCTCGCCAACGTCGCCGGGATCATGGACGGCTTCCTGCCGCCCGCCGAGGTCGACGACGCGACGTGGGACCGGGTCCTCGCCGTGAACCTCACCGCGCCGATGCGGCTGTGCCGCGCCGTGCTGCCCGGCATGGTCGGGGCGGGCGCCGGGGCGGTCGTCAACGTGGCCTCCGAGGCGGCGCTGCGGGGCTCGGCCGCCGGCGCGGCCTACACCGCGTCCAAGCACGGGCTCGTCGGCCTGACGAAGAACATCGCCGTCATGCACCGCGCCCAGGGGGTGCGGGCCAACGCCGTCGCACCCGGGCCGGTCGCCACCGGCATCGACGCGCCCATGCGCTCGGCGCAGGCCGCCGGGGTCGTGGGCCCTCTCCTGCAGGCGGTGCTCACGGCGCCGGCGCAGGCCGAGGACCTCGCGGCGTCGATCTGCTGGCTCCTGTCCGACGACGCCGCCAACGTCAACGGCGTCGTCCTCGCCTCCGACGGCGGCTGGTCGGCCGTCTGAGGCGGTACCACCCCCGACCCGCGACCGACCCCGAGACGAGGACGTCCCCATGGCCGCACCGCCGCTGCACCCGGACCTGCGCGCCGCGCGGTTCTTCCCGCGGAGCGTGACCGGGCCCCGGCGCCTGCGGGCGCTCCGGCTCGCGACGCGGCTCGCGCCGCGACTGCGGGAGCGGCCCGGGGTCGAGGTCGTGCCGCTGGACGGCGGGGCCACCCTGCGGGTGCACCGTCCCGCCGCGGTCCCCGGCCCCGCGCCCGCGCTGCTGTGGGTGCACGGCGGCGGCATGGTCCTCGGCAGCGCAGCGACGGAGGACGACCTCTGCCGCCGCTGGGCCGACGAGCTCGGCGTCGTCGTGGCCTCGCCCGACTACCGCCTCGCCCCCGAGCACCCCTACCCGGCGCCGCTCGAGGACTGCTGGGAGGCGCTGACGTGGCTCGTGGACCGGCCCGAGGTGGATGCGTCCCGGGTCGTCGTCGGCGGGGCCAGCGCGGGGGGAGGCCTCGCCGCCGGTCTCGCGCTGCTGGCGCGCGAGCGCGGCGTCGACCTCGCCCTCCAGCTGCTCGTCTACCCGATGCTCGACGACCGCACCGGCGCGCGGACCGACGTCGACGCCCGCCCGTTGCGGCTGTGGAGCCCGGGCAGCAACCGGTTCGGCTGGCGCTGCTACCTCGGCGGGCTCTCGGGCGACGCCGTGCCGGCGCCCGCGGCCCCGGCGCGCGCCGAGGACCTCTCCGGCCTGCCGCCGGCGTGGGTCGGCGTCGGGACCCTCGATCTCTTCCACGACGAGGACGTCGTGTACGCCCGGCGGCTGCGCGCGGCGGGCGTCCCGTGCGAGCTCGAGGTCGTCGAGGGCGCCTACCACGGGTTCGACGTCGTGCAGCGCGGCGCCGGGGTGTCCCGCGACTTCCTCGCGGCCCAGACCGCGGCGCTGCGCTCCGCGCTCGGCACCTGAGGGCGCCGGGGTCAGCGCCGCCCGGCGAGCTCGCGCTCGCGCTCGTCCGCGGCGGGCCGCGCCCCGTCGGCGGGGCCGACGCCGCGGGAGGTGGCGGCCGGGGGGTGCTCCCGCTCGAGCGCGGCCCCCTCGACGTCGACGTCGGGCAGGACGCGGTCCAGCCACGAGGGGATCCACCACGCGCCCCGGCCGACGAGGTGCATGACCGAGGGCACGAGGACGAGGCGCACGACGAAGGCGTCGAAGAGCACGCCCGTCGCGAGGCCGAAGCCGATCGGCTTGACCGCCGCCAGGTGCGAGAACACGAACCCGCCGAAGACCGACACCATGATCACCGCGGCGGCGAGGACGACCGGTCGTCCGCTGCGCAGCCCCGCCATGACGGCGCGCCGCGCCGGCGTCCCGTGCACGTAGGCCTCCCGCATCCCCGAGACGAGGAACAGCTGGTAGTCCATCGCCAGCCCGAAGAGGATGCCGACGAGCAGCAGCGGCGCGAAGTTGAGCACCGGCCCCGGTGAGGTGACGCCGAGGACGTCGGCGAGCCAGCCCCACTGGTAGACCGCCGTCACCGCGCCGAGGGCGGCGAACAACGACAGGACGAAGCCCCCCACGGCGAGCACGGGCACGAGCAGCGACCGGAAGACGAGCACGAGGAGCACGAGCGACAGGCCGACGACGACCGCCAGGTAGACGGGCAGGACGTCGGCCAGCTGGTCGGAGATGTCGATGTTGCCGCTCGCGGCGCCGGCGACGCCGACCGCGACGTCGCCGGGGGCCCCCTCGACCGTCGGGTCCAGCGCTCGCAGGTCCTGCACGAGCTGCTCCGTGGACGCGCTGGCCGGCCCGTCGGCGGGCACCACCTGGAAGGCGAAGAAGCTGCGGTCCGCGGACACGCCCGCCGGGGCGACGGCGACGACGTCGTCGAAGGAGGCCACCTGCTCGGCGAGCTCCACCTGGGTCGCGAGCTCGGCGTCCTCGGCGACGGGCTCGGGCAGGTCCGCCGTCACCACGAGCGGGCCGTTCTGCCCGGGGCCGAAGGCGTCGGCGGTCGCCGTGTACGCCCGGTACTGCGTCGTGTCCTCCGCCTCCTGCGCCCCGCTGGGCAGCCCGAGCCGGATCGACAGCGCGGGCACGGCGACGACGAGCAGCGCCAGCACCGGCAGCACGACGCCGAGGACGGCGCGGCGGGTGCTCATGGGACGGGACCGGTCGACGTGCGCACCCCGTGGGCGCGTGCGGCGGTCGAGGACGCGGCGGCCGACGACGCCGAGCAGCGCCGGGGTGAACGTCACGGCCATGAGGACGGCCACGAGGACGCACACGGCCCCGACCGTGCCCATGGTCCCGAGGAAGCCGATGCCCGTCAGGTTCAGCGCCAGCAGCGCGAGCAGGACGGTCGAGCCCGCGAAGACGACCGCCGTGCCCGCCGTGCCGTTGGCGAGCCCGATGGACTCCCGGAGGTCGACGCCCTCCCGCAGCTGCCGCCGGTGCCGGTTGATGATGAACAGCGAGTAGTCGATGCCGACGGCCAGCCCGAGCATGACGCCGAGCGCCGGTGTCACCGAGGCCATCTCCACCACGCCGGAGAAGGCGAGCGAGGCCGTGACGCCGATGCCCACCCCCGCGAGCGACGTGACGAGCGGCAGGACCGCCGGCAGGGCCGCGCGCAGCATGAGCAGCAGGACCACGCCGGCCACGACGACACCGATGATCTCGCCGGGACCGAGGATGCCCTCGGTCGAGCTCGCGATCTCGGAGGAGAAGTCCACCTGCACGCCCGGGAGGTCGGCGGCCTCGAGCGTGTCGACGACCGAGGACTTGACCTCCTCGGGCAGCGAGAACTGGTCCTGCGTGAAGAGCACGACGCCGAGTGCCGTGGAGCCGTCCTCCGACACGGTGCGGATGCCGGACGCCAGGTCCGCCAGCCGCTGCCCGTCCTCGACCTGCGCGGCCTGCGCCTCGAGCTCGGCGCGGCTCGCGTCCAGCTGCTCCTGCTGGGCGCTCAGCTCGGGCGAGGCGCTGAGCGGCACGCCCGCCTCCTCCAGCTGCGCCGCGGCGGCGTCGACCTGCTGCTGCCCGGCGTCGAGCTGCTCGCGCCCGTCCTCGACCTGCGCGGCCGCGTCCTCGAGCTGCCGGGTCTGGGCGGCCGTCTGCTCCGCGGTGGCGAAGGGGTCGACGGTGCTGCTGACGCCGTCGAGCCCGCCGACGTCCGCGAGCGCCGCCGCGACCCCGTCCCGCTGCTCGGCGGTGAAGGCGCTGCCGTCGTCGGTGCGGAAGACGACCGTCCCCGTCGCGCCGCTGGCGCCCGGCAGCTCCTGCGCGAGCTGCGCGCTCACCCGGTCGGTCTCGGTGCCGGGGATCGAGAAGGTGGACACGAGCGTCCCGCCGAAGGCGAGGAACGCCCCGGCGGCGACCGCCAGGACGGCGACCCAGGCGACGACGACGCGCCAGCCGAGGGCGGCCGCGGAGCGGCCGAGTCGGTAGAGGAGGTGGGCCACAGCGTCGCCTTCCGGAGGAGCTCACGAGGACTGGAGGGGCGCTCGCCGTCGAGCCCGGGCCACGGTAGGCGACACGTGTCGGGGAGGGCAACACGTGTCGGCTTTCTGGGTCGTCGGGTTCCTCCGGGTGCCACACTGACGACCATGGACCCGCGTGTCGCCCGCACCCGCCGGCGCCTGCAGGAGTCCCTGCTCGTGCTCGCCCGGGAGAGGACGCTCGACGAGATCACCGTCGGCGACATCGCCGAGCGGGCCGCGATCAACCGCAGCACCTACTACCAGCACTACTCCGACAAGGAGATGCTCCTCGCGGACGCCCTCGACGCCGCGGCGGCGCAGGCGGCCGAGCTCATCGGGGAGGCGGCCGGCGCCCGACGGGGGGCGGGGGACTGGGGCCCCTGGGTCGACGCCGTGGGTGCGCGCGCGGCGATGCTCACCTACCTGCGCCACGTCGAGGAGAACGCCGACCTCTACCGCCGGGTGCTCGGCGAGCACGGCTCGGCCGTCGCCACGAGCCGGATGCGGCGGCGGGTGGAGGTCATCGTCCGCGACGCCCTCGCCGGGAGCCCGCAGGGCGAGGTCGCCCCCTTCGCCGAGGGGGTGCCCCTGCACGTGGCCGCCGCCGGGATCACGGGCCTCGCGATCGGCGTCGTCACCTCGTGGGTCGAGCAGGACGCCGACGTCCCCGCCGCCGAGGCCGCCGAGTGGCTGTGGGCGATGCTCGACCACCAGGGGCTCCTGCCCACCTGACCGAGCTGTTCGCAGGAGGTGACCGTGCACGGTCACCTCCTGCGAACAGCTCGGTCAGGTGGGCAGGAGCCCCTGGTGGTCGAGCATCGCCCACAGCCACTCGGCGGCCTCGGCGGCGGGGACGTCGGCGTCCTGCTCGACCCACGAGGTGACGACGCCGATCGCGAGGCCCGTGATCCCGGCGGCGGCCACGTGCAGGGGCACCCCCTCGGCGAAGGGGGCGACCTCGCCCTGCGGGCTCCCGGCGAGGGCGTCGCGGACGATGACCTCCACCCGCCGCCGCATCCGGCTCGTGGCGACGGCCGAGCCGTGCTCGCCGAGCACCCGGCGGTAGAGGTCGGCGTTCTCCTCGACGTGGCGCAGGTAGGTGAGCATCGCCGCGCGCGCACCCACGGCGTCGACCCAGGGGCCCCAGTCCCCCGCCCCCCGTCGGGCGCCGGCCGCCTCCCCGATGAGCTCGGCCGCCTGCGCCGCCGCGGCGTCGAGGGCGTCCGCGAGGAGCATCTCCTTGTCGGAGTAGTGCTGGTAGTAGGTGCTGCGGTTGATCGCGGCCCGCTCGGCGATGTCGCCGACGGTGATCTCGTCGAGCGTCCTCTCCCGGGCGAGCACGAGCAGGGACTCCTGCAGGCGCCGGCGGGTGCGGGCGACACGCGGGTCCATGGTCGTCAGTGTGGCACCCGGAGGAACCCGACGACCCAGAAAGCCGACACGTGTTGCCCTCCCCGACACGTGTCGCCTACCGTGGCCCGGGCTCGACGGCGAGCGCCCCTCCAGTCCTCGTGAGCTCCTCCGGAAGGCGACGCTGTGGCCCACCTCCTCTACCGACTCGGCCGCTCCGCGGCCGCCCTCGGCTGGCGCGTCGTCGTCGCCTGGGTCGCCGTCCTGGCGGTCGCCGCCGGGGCGTTCCTCGCCTTCGGCGGGACGCTCGTGTCCACCTTCTCGATCCCCGGCACCGAGACCGACCGGGTGAGCGCGCAGCTCGCGCAGGAGCTGCCGGGCGCCAGCGGCGCGACGGGGACGGTCGTCTTCCGCACCGACGACGGCAGCGCCTTCACCGCCGAGCAGCGGGACGGGGTCGCGGCGGCGCTCGCGGACGTCGGCGGGCTCGACGGCGTCAGCAGCACCGTCGACCCCTTCGCCACCGCGGAGCAGACGGCCGCCCAGACCCGGCAGCTCGAGGACGCGGCCGCGCAGGTCGAGGACGGGCGCGAGCAGCTCGACGCCGGGCAGCAGCAGGTCGACGCCGCCGCGGCGCAGCTGGAGGAGGCGGGCGTGCCGCTCAGCGCCTCGCCCGAGCTGAGCGCCCAGCAGGAGCAGCTGGACGCGAGCCGCGCCGAGCTCGAGGCGCAGGCCGCGCAGGTCGAGGACGGGCAGCGGCTGGCGGACCTGGCGTCCGGCATCCGCACCGTGTCGGAGGACGGCTCCACGGCACTCGGCGTCGTGCTCTTCACGCAGGACCAGTTCTCGCTGCCCGAGGAGGTCAAGTCCTCGGTCGTCGACACGCTCGAGGCCGCCGACCTCCCGGGCGTGCAGGTGGACTTCTCCTCCGAGATCGCGAGCTCGACCGAGGGCATCCTCGGTCCCGGCGAGATCATCGGTGTCGTCGTGGCCGGCGTGGTCCTGCTGCTCATGCTGCGCGCGGCCCTGCCGGCGGTCCTGCCGCTCGTCACGTCGCTCGCGGGGGTGGGCATCGGCGTCACGGCCTCGCTCGCCTTCTCCGGCGTGGTGGAGATGGCCTCGGTGACACCGGCGCTCGGCGTCATGCTCGGGCTGGCCGTCGGCATCGACTACTCGCTGTTCATCATCAACCGGCACCGGCGGCAGCTGCGGGAGGGCGTCGACCTCCGGGAGTCCATCGGGCTCGCCAACGGCACGGCGGGCACGGCGGTCGTCTTCGCGGGCTCGACCGTCCTGCTCGCGCTGCTGGCGCTGAACCTGACGGGCATCGGCTTCCTCGGGACCATGGGCACGGTCGGGGCCGTGTGCGTCCTCGTGGCCGTCCTCATGGCCGTGACGTTCACCCCGGCGCTGCTCGGCGTCGTCGGCCGCCGCGTCCTCGACCGCCGCACGCGCCCACGGGGTGCGCACGTCGACCGGTCCCGTCCCATGAGCACCCGCCGCGCCGTCCTCGGCGTCGTGCTGCCGGTGCTGGCGCTGCTCGTCGTCGCCGTGCCCGCGCTGTCGATCCGGCTCGGGCTGCCCAGCGGGGCGCAGGAGGCGGAGGACACGACGCAGTACCGGGCGTACACGGCGACCGCCGACGCCTTCGGCCCCGGGCAGAACGGCCCGCTCGTGGTGACGGCGGACCTGCCCGAGCCCGTCGCCGAGGACGCCGAGCTCGCGACCCAGGTGGAGCTCGCCGAGCAGGTGGCCTCCTTCGACGACGTCGTCGCCGTCGCCCCGGCGGGCGTGTCCGCGGACCGCAGCTTCTTCGCCTTCCAGGTGGTGCCCGCCGACGGGCCGGCCAGCGCGTCCACGGAGCAGCTCGTGCAGGACCTGCGAGCGCTGGACCCGACGGTCGAGGGGGCCCCCGGCGACGTCGCGGTCGGCGTCGCCGGCGCCGCGAGCGGCAACATCGACATCTCCGACCAGCTGGCCGACGTCCTGCCCGTCTACCTGGCGGTCGTCGTCGGCCTGTCGCTCGTGCTCCTCGTGCTCGTCTTCCGGTCGCTGCTCGTGCCCGTGCTCGCCGTGGGGGGCTTCGTCCTGTCGTTGTTCGCCGCCCTCGGCGCGGTGACGGCGGTCTACCAGTGGGGCTGGCTCGCCGACGTCCTCGGCGTCACCTCACCGGGGCCGGTGCTCAACTTCGCGCCGCTGCTGCTCGTCGGCATCCTCTTCGGGCTGGCGATGGACTACCAGCTGTTCCTCGTCTCGGGGATGCGGGAGGCCTACGTGCACGGGACGCCGGCGCGGCGCGCCGTCATGGCGGGGCTGCGCAGCGGACGACCGGTCGTCCTCGCCGCCGCGGTGATCATGGTGTCGGTCTTCGGCGGGTTCGTGTTCTCGCACCTGGCGGCGGTCAAGCCGATCGGCTTCGGCCTCGCGACGGGCGTGCTCTTCGACGCCTTCGTCGTGCGCCTCGTCCTCGTGCCCTCGGTCATGCACCTCGTCGGCCGGGGCGCGTGGTGGATCCCCTCGTGGCTGGACCGCGTCCTGCCCGACGTCGACGTCGAGGGGGCCGCGCTCGAGCGGGAGCACCCCCCGGCCGCCACCTCCCGCGGCGTCGGCCCCGCCGACGGGGCGCGGCCCGCCGCGGACGAGCGCGAGCGCGAGCTCGCCGGGCGGCGCTGACCCCGGCGCCCTCAGGTGCCGAGCGCGGAGCGCAGCGCCGCGGTCTGGGCCGCGAGGAAGTCGCGGGACACCCCGGCGCCGCGCTGCACGACGTCGAACCCGTGGTAGGCGCCCTCGACGACCTCGAGCTCGCACGGGACGCCCGCCGCGCGCAGCCGCCGGGCGTACACGACGTCCTCGTCGTGGAAGAGATCGAGGGTCCCGACGCCGACCCACGCCGGCGGCAGGCCGGAGAGGTCCTCGGCGCGCGCCGGGGCCGCGGGCGCCGGCACGGCGTCGCCCGAGAGCCCGCCGAGGTAGCAGCGCCAGCCGAACCGGTTGCTGCCCGGGCTCCACAGCCGCAACGGGCGGGCGTCGACGTCGGTCCGCGCGCCGGTGCGGTCGTCGAGCATCGGGTAGACGAGCAGCTGGAGGGCGAGGTCGACGCCGCGCTCGCGCGCCAGCAGCGCGAGACCGGCGGCGAGGCCTCCCCCCGCGCTGGCCCCGCCGACGACGACCCGGGACGCATCCACCTCGGGCCGGTCCACGAGCCACGTCAGCGCCTCCCAGCAGTCCTCGAGCGGCGCCGGGTAGGGGTGCTCGGGGGCGAGGCGGTAGTCGGGCGAGGCCACGACGACGCCGAGCTCGTCGGCCCAGCGGCGGCAGAGGTCGTCCTCCGTCGCTGCGCTGCCGAGGACCATGCCGCCGCCGTGCACCCACAGCAGCGCGGGCGCGGGGCCGGGGACCGCGGCGGGACGGTGCACCCGCAGGGTGGCCCCGCCGTCCAGCGGCACGACCTCGACCCCGGGCCGCTCCCGCAGTCGCGGCGCGAGCCGCGTCGCGAGCCGGAGCGCCCGCAGGCGCCGGGGCCCGGTCACGCTCCGCGGGAAGAACCGCGCGGCGCGCAGGTCCGGGTGCAGCGGCGGTGCGGCCATGGGGACGTCCTCGTCTCGGGGTCGGTCGCGGGTCGGGGGTGGTACCGCCTCAGACGGCCGACCAGCCGCCGTCGGAGGCGAGGACGACGCCGTTGACGTTGGCGGCGTCGTCGGACAGGAGCCAGCAGATCGACGCCGCGAGGTCCTCGGCCTGCGCCGGCGCCGTGAGCACCGCCTGCAGGAGAGGGCCCACGACCCCGGCGGCCTGCGCCGAGCGCATGGGCGCGTCGATGCCGGTGGCGACCGGCCCGGGTGCGACGGCGTTGGCCCGCACCCCCTGGGCGCGGTGCATGACGGCGATGTTCTTCGTCAGGCCGACGAGCCCGTGCTTGGACGCGGTGTAGGCCGCGCCGGCGGCCGAGCCCCGCAGCGCCGCCTCGGAGGCCACGTTGACGACCGCCCCGGCGCCCGCCCCGACCATGCCGGGCAGCACGGCGCGGCACAGCCGCATCGGCGCGGTGAGGTTCACGGCGAGGACCCGGTCCCACGTCGCGTCGTCGACCTCGGCGGGCGGCAGGAAGCCGTCCATGATCCCGGCGACGTTGGCGAGCGCGTCGACGCGGCCGGCCGCCGCGGCGACGACGGCGTCGACACCCTCGGTGGTCGTCACGTCGGCCGCCACGGGCACGAGGTCGAGGTCGCCGTGCTCGGCGACGAGCGCGTCCAGGCGGTCGGCGAGCAGCTCGACGGCGACGACGCGGGCGCCCTCGCGCGCGAGGCGCACCGCCGTGGCCCGGCCGATCCCCGACCCAGCGCCGGTGACGACCGCCGTCCGGCCCTCGAAGCGTCCCGGCGTCCACCCCGCAGCCGGGCTCGCGGCAGGCTGTGCCTCGGGTGGACCGACGGCCCCGGTCGCGCTCGCGTCCTCGCCCACGGCTGCTCCTCACCTCGGACGGCCCGGCGCCGTCGACCCGCCCAGGGTGCAGGACCGAGTCCTGCTCGGCGTCCCGCGGTGTGTCGGGCCCGTCCGGCGACCGGAGTGCCCGGGTACGCCCCTCTTGACACGATGAGGTGACACGAGTCACCGTGCCACCGCCCCTGGAGCGCCCGGCACCGGCGTCGGGCCGGGGCTCGACGAGGAGGTCGAGCGTGCTCTTCCGTGCACGGACGTCACCGCACCCATCCCCCACCGCAGCCGGCGCCACCACGGCGGCCCCCGGCCGCCGCGGACGGCGCGCGCTGCGCCGCACCCTGCTGCCCGTGCTCGCCGCGGCCGCCCTGGCCTCGCCGCTCGCGCTGGCCCCCGCGGCGTCGGCGGCCACCGGCCAGATCACCGGCTACGGCGGCAAGTGCGTGGACGTCGCGGGCGGCAGCTCGGCCGACGGCACCCGCGTGCAGCTCTGGCCGTGCAACGGCCAGGCCCCCCAGCAGTGGGACGTGGGGG
>NZ_JBBIAA010000042.1:0-10595 GCF_037482545.1 Pseudokineococcus basanitobsidens
GGCGACCTCGCGCAGCGCGCGCTCGAGCTCCCCCTCCAGCGCCTGCCGGGCGGCGACGAGCTCCAGGTCCCACTCCCACACGTCCCCGGCCCCGCCGAAGTCCCGGAACGAGAGCTCCTGCAGGGTCCACAGCGCCAGCTGCAGGTACTCGTCGCGCAGCACCTCCTCGGCGCCCCAGCGCACCCGGCCGAGCTCGGCGACCACGACCTCCCGGACCTCCCCGGGCTCGTGCACCCGCCGCCGAGGAGGTCGACGACGGCGGTCGAGGCCGGTCCCCGCCCACGGGGCAGGCCCACAGCCTGGCGCCCAGACCCGTGCTGTGCGGTGGACATCGATGTCGCTCCCATCCTGCGCTCGGCAGTGCTGACAGCCAGCTCGGCGCTGCGGTCGTCGGCACCGGGTCTGGGGCGCTCCCGCAACGGTGGGACGTCCCGGCGCCTCGTGCAAGTGGCGGGCGTCTCCGAAGACGACCAGGGCGAGACGAGAGCTCTGCACGTCGGCGTCCGACCACGCACGTCCAGCGGCACCGGAGCGGGCGTGCCGCCGACGACGGGCTGCCGCTCGGCGGGCGGCGCCGGCCCTCGAGGGCCAACCTGGGAGCACGGTCGTCGCAGCCGTGCGGCGCCGACTGCTCCACCCGACCACGAAGGGTGCACCCATGTTCCGCCACGTCAAGGAGCTGCAGTTCGAGTCCAAGCCGGAGAAGCCCGACGCGCTGTACGCCATGAAGTTCCAGGAGATCCTGGGCGGCCAGTACGGCGAGATGACCGTGATGATGCAGTACCTCTGGCAAGGCTGGTCGTGCCGCGTGCCGGGGAAGTACAAGGACATGATCATGGACATCGGGACGGAGGAGATCGCGCACGTCGAGATGCTCACGACGATGCTCGCCCGTCTGCTGGAGGGCGCCCCGGCCGAGACCACCGCCGCTGCGGCCGCAGCCAACCCGGTCCTGGCCGCGACGCTGGGCGGGATGAACCCGCAGCAGGCCATCGTCGCCGGCGGCGGACCGATGCCCACGAACAGCATGGGCGTGCCGTGGAACGCCGGGTACATCGTCGCCAGCGGCAACCTGCTCGCCGACTTCCGTGCCAACGCCGCCGCCGAGCACCAGGGCCGGCTGCAGACCTCCCGCCTGTACGGGATGACCGACGACCCCGGCGTCAAGGCGATGCTGCAGTTCAACCTCGCCCGCGACACCTGGCACCAGCAGCAGTGGCTGCTGGGCATCGAGTCACTCGTCGAGGAGGGCTACGCCGACGTCGTCGAGCACTCCCACGGCGACGAGGAGGACCAGCGGTGGAACAAGGCCGTCTACTCCCCCAACCCCGGCAGCACCTCCGGTGAGGGCCGTTGGGCGCAGGGCCCGACCCTGCTCGGCGACGGGCAGATCGAGTACGTGCCCGACGCGCCGCCGCTGACCGACGACACCGGTGTGCTCCCGGCGCCCGACCCGAACCTCTTCGCGACGTACGACGGCTCCCAGGGCCCCGGCACGCCCGGCACCCCCGGTGGCGGGGTCAGGCAGGCCACCGAGGGCCTGGTGGGCAAGGTCAAGGACGCCCTCGACTGATGGCGCCCCACCGGGCGAGCACGCAGGTGGCGTCCCGGGCGACCTGCCCCCCGCAGTGGGCGCGCACGGCCCGGGCGACCTGCCGGGGCGTGTCGAGCAGGTCGGCGGGGGCGCGCAGGACGTCTTCCAGCTGGTCCAGCGTGAACGGCACGTCGTCACGGGAGCGGGCCTGCAGCACACCGGAGGAAGCCAGCACGAGCGTCTGACGTGGCGGCACGGGGAGGGGCTGGTCGCTGCGCTCGCCCTCCTCGCCGTCCCCGAGCGCCGGAGCGCGCGGGACGCTGACCACGTGCAGGGCGCCGGCGGTGTGCCGCAGCACGAGCGGGGCGCCGGCCAGGACCATCCGGCCTCGGCCGGTGCCCAGGTCGACCCGCACCAGGGCGGCGTGCACCCGTCCGGTCCCGGAGCCTTGTCGACGCAGGACGTCGTCGGCGGTGGCGGCCTGGTCGACCAGGTCCAGACCGGCGCGGCGGGCGTGCCGCACGGCCGCCAGGGCCAGGTCCGCCGACCGGGCGGCCCGCAGGCCTTCTCCGTCGGCCTCCAGCAGGGCCACGGACAGCACGTCGTCGTCGACGGCCCAGTCGAACACGTCGCTGGTGGCCAGGTAGGCGGGCTCGACCAGCGCCGCGACCTCCACGCCGGGCCCGCGGTGCTCGGTCGGGGGCAGGACGTCCCACTGCATCTCGGCGGCGACGCTGAACACGTGCGAACGGCGGCGCACCTCGACCTCGTCGCTGCTCTCGACCGCCTGGCGCAGCAGCAGCCCGACGAGCCCGGCCGTGGCCGCCAGGACGGGCACCACTCGCTCCGCGGGGTCGACCGTGCCGGGGACGGTGGCGACCAGGACCCCGAGGCGGTGGCCGCGCACCGACACCGGCTGGCAGACCGTCGTCCCGGCGACGGTGACCACCTGCTCGCGGAAGGTGCGGGCAGCGGCCGTCGGACCCTCGACCAGGTGCTCGCGCCCCGGGGACGGCGGCACGCCCTGCTGGTCAGGTCCGCCGAGGTCCGCGTGAGACGGCTCGCCCACCCGCCACCTCGCGATCCGGTGCAGCTCGACCAGCTCGTGGTCGACGAGCAGCAGGTCCAGGCGTACGGCGCCCGAGGCGGGTCCGAGGACGTCGACCACCGTCTGGGGCACCTGCCAGGAGCTGGCGGCCAGTGCGGCCGACAACAAGGAGGCCTGGACCGCCTCGTCGGTGGCGTGCGGGCGTGAGCTGGTCACCGGTCCTCCGTCGGGACGTCGAGCGAGCCCTGCGGCTGCTGGGCTCGTGCCGCTACCTCGCTCAACGCGGCCAGGCCCCGGCGCAGCGATCGACGGTCGTCGGGGTCCATCTGCGCGGCGACCTGCTCGAGCGCGTGCGAGACCGCGGCAGCGCACCGCCGCAGGGCCCGGCGGCCGGCCGCGGTGATCATCACGTCCACCTCCCGGCGGCTGCGGCCGGCCCGGCGGGAGACCAGGCCCAGGGCCACCAGGCGGTCCACGAGCCTGCTCGCGCTGGACGCCACGACACCGAGGGCCACGGCCAGGTCACCCACCCGGGACGTGCCACCGGTCGCCGCGAGCACCTCCAGGCACCGCAGCTGCACCGGCGTCAGGTCGTCCGGTGCACCGGACACCCCGCGGTGCACCACGTCGACCAGGGCCCGCGACAGCTCTTCCCAGCTCGCCGCCTCCCCCTGCGCTCGCTGATCGGTCTCACGCCCACGTCCCACGTGCCGTCCGTCCTCCCGAGCCGTCATGGCTCTCACCCGCGTCCGGTCCACGGACCCACTGTGCGGTCTGCCGAGCGCACAGACCGCACCGCCCTCACCACCCCTCCTCGTGCGCCACGCCAAATGTTGCACCCAGGCAAGGGACAGGCCACTGTGGGCACCGTCCGGATCCGGCGTGCCGGTGGCGGCCGGTCCACGCCCGACACCTCGAGGGGAAACCATGACCGCAGCCGTACCGGTGCTCACCAGCGGGACCAGCGCCACCTTCACCGGCGCCTCGACCTACGCCGCCTGGCAGTACCAGCTCATCCTCTACAGCTTCGCCGTGTCGATGTTCGCCCTGTTCGCGGCCGGCCTGTACGCCCTCGCGACCCGCAGCGACGTCTCCAAGCGGTACCGCCCGGCGAGCCTGGCCAGCGCCCTGATCTGCTGGGTCGCCACCCTGGCCTACGCGTTGCTCGTCATCCAGTGGTTGACCGGGTTCACCGCCAGCGCCGACGGGGGCACCTACACCGCCGACCCCGGCACCAGCATCACCCCGCTGCGCTACATGGACTGGTCGGTGACCGTCCCGCTGCTGACGGCCGAGCTGTTCGCCGTGTGCACCCTCGCCCGGCGCACCAGCGCCTGGTGGCGCCTGGGCGCGATGGGCAGCGCCTTCCTGATGATCCTCACCGGCTACTTCGGCGCGATCACCCTCGGCGGGGGCGACCCGACCGGCCCGCTGCTGGTGTGGGGCGCGATCTCGACCGTGTTCTTCGTCGCCCTGTACGTCTTCCTCGTCAAGCCCTACACCGCCGCCCGCGCCGAGATGGGGCCGGAGGCGCGCACCAGCCTGCGCAACGCCGTCGTGCTGCTGCTCAGCGTCTTCGGCGCCTACCCGCTGCTGTACCTGGTGCCGCTGTGGGCCGGGTACGACGACGCGGCCTGGGCCACCACCGTGCAGGTGCTGTTCTGCGCCGCCGACATCACCGCCAAGGCCGGCTTCGGGGTCCTGGTGCACAAGGTCGCCAAGCTCCGCACCGCCGAGGACGCCCGCACCCAAGCGGCGCAGCTGCCCGACCTGTACCCCGCCGAGGTCTGGGTCTCCGGTGAGCTGGTGAGCCTGCCGGCCGAGCACGCCCTGGTCGACGCCGGGGCCGACGGCAGCACCGGCGAGCGTGCCGTCAGCCACAGCGCCGTCAGTCACGGCGTCTCCCGCCGGCAGCGCCGGGGCTGACCCGTTGGCGACGACCACCGGGCACGACCGCCCTCGCACCGGCGAGACGGGCCCCGCGCCCAGCACCTTGCCTCCCCTACGGGGAGGGCTGCGCACCATGGTCGTCGCCGTCCCGCTGACGACGGCGGTGCTCGTCGCTGTCGCCGTCCCCGCCGCCGCGGCGTTGGCCCCCGCCCTCGCCGCGGCGGCTGGTCCGGTCCTGCTGCTGGTCGCCGTGCTGGTCGGCCTGCCGCACGGAGCGGTGGACCTGCTGCAGCCCGAGCTACGCCCCCGTGGTCGGCGCGCCCGCGCCGGCGCCGCCGCGCTCTACCTCATCGCGACGGTGGCCGCCGTCACGGCCCTACGGCTGGCCCCGCTGCCCGCGCTGGTCGTGCTGCTCGTGCTCGCCGCGGTCCACTTCGGCCTGGCCGACGAGGTGGTCACCCGGTGGCGGACCGGCCGGCTCCCTGCAGCGCAGACCCCGGCCGGGCGAACCGCCAGGGCCGTGCGCGCCTGCGCCAGGGCCGTGCGCGTCACCGCTCTGGGCGGCATCCCGGTGACCGTGCCGCTGGCCCTCCCCGACCCCGACGTCAGCCACCTGCTCGGCGTCCTGTCCGGTGGGCACGGCGCGGCCGTCGCCGCGGGCGCCCGGGCGGCGCTGGTCCCCGTGCTCGCCGCTGCGCTGGTCACCGCTCTGGTCGCGGCCAGACGCCGGGACGCCGTCGGGGTGGTCGAACCGCTGGCGCTGGTCGCCCTGTTCGCCCTGGCGACGCCGCTGCCCGCCTTCGCCGCCTACTTCGGCCTGTGGCACTCACTGCGACACCTGGCGCGCCTGCTCGCCCTCGACGCCCACCGCGCCCGCACTCCTCGACGGCTCCCGGACCTGGGCCTGGGCCTGGGCCTGGGCCTGGGCCTGGGCCTGGGCCTGGGCCTGGGCGGACCCTCAGGTGCCGCCGTGCCCTCGCCCGTGGACGGCATCGAGCTCGCAGCAGCGCTGAGGCGCTTCACGCGTGCGGCCGTGGCTCCCACCAGTCTCGCCCTGGGTGCCCTGGTCGCCCTGGTCGTGGTCGCGGGCGACGACGTGCTGCCCGCGGCTCTCGCACTCGTCCTGTGCCTGACCGTGCCGCACGCTGCGGCGGTCGCCGTCACCGACCGGGCCCTACGCCCGACCTGGAGCCCGCACGACAGGTCAGCCGACCACGACCGGTGACGCATCGGGGTCTCGGGGCGAGGTGACGGCCTGGGCATCGCCCGGAGGGCGGCTTCCTCGAGGTCGTCGGCGTGCCCGGCGTCCCTGTCCGCCGGCTGGACGCGCGGTCGACCCGTGGCCGCGAGGGCCACGGGTCGACCGTCCGGTCGGTGCGAGGTCAGCGGTCGAGACCGGCCTTGTCCACCTTGCGGTGGAAGCGCATACCCGCCAGGCCCCCGAGGAGGGCCCCGACCAGGCTGATGACGGCGACCACGACCGCCGCGATGATGCCGCCGGTCGTCAGGTCGCCCTCGCCGACCGGGATCCGCGGGAAGCTGTTCAGCTGCCCGAGGACGTTGAACTGGTCCCCGGCGACGGCGGCCAGGACCGCCACGACGACGGCGATGACGACCGCCCACAGCCAGACGGCCAGCCCCTGCTTGAGGCCGTCGAACCGTGCCATCCGCCCGGCGACGTAGCCACCGCAGAAGTACGCCACGAGCAGGACGACGGCCAGCACGATCCCGCTGACGATGCCGACCGTGCTCGGGTCTGCGGTGGCCTCGGCCGCCGCCGTCCCCGCGTCGGTGTCCGTGGCGAGGCCCACGGCGGCGCCGGCCGCGGCCACCAGGGCGGTGAGGAGGACGGCGGTCCCGGTGGCGGTGAGCCACCCGAAGAAGGCCGACCCGATCTTGATGCCGCCGTACTTCTCCTTCTCCCGCGCCACGACGGTGTCTCGGTCCTGACGGGGCGCGGCTGCCTCCCGCGCACCGGGCGCCTGGTCGGGGGTCTGCCCGCTGGGCTGGTAGCTGCTGCTCATGCTGCTCTCCTTGTCGTCGACGACACCGCCGGGAGCTCCGACGGGTCGAGCGGGGTCAGCTCCGCGACGTGTCGCTGTCGCCGGCGTCGGTCTCGACCTGCTCCTTGCGGACGTCCTCGGAGACCTGCTCGGTCCCGCTGACGCGCTGGGTGCCCATCCGCACCCGCTCCACCGGGACGGTCTCCTTGTCCATCACGGGCCGCTCCTCGTGCAGCGTCACCTCGTGCTCCTCCTCCGTGAGGTCCCCGCCGGCCAGCGCGTCGCCGCGGTTCGCCTCGGTGATCGGCTCCCGGTCCACCCGGACCTCCTCGTGGGAGACCGGCACGTCCTGGGTGACCCGCTCGGTGGTGACGAACTTCCGCAGCCGGGCCCGCCCGGCCTCACGGCTCTGGGTCCCGACGTGCAGCTGCTCCTCCGAGCGCGTCATGGCGTCGTCGGTCGTCGGGCCCGAGGTGTCCTGGCCCTCGACGCCGGGCTCGCCGGCCCGGTCCCGACGGGAGTCGCCCGCCGGGGCGCCGGACGGCGCGGGGGCACCCGCCTGGTCGGCGGTCCCGGTCGGGAGCCCGGAGTCGCTCGGCGCCTCGCTGTACTCCAGCCCGTAGTGCCGGTACAGCTGCGCCTCCTGCTCCTGGCTCAGCGACTCGTCGGACGAGATCCGCGGCGCGTCCTTGATCACGTCCTTGCCGTAGGGCACCTGCACCTCGCTGCCCTGCACGCTCGCCTGCGCCAGCGGCACGAAGGTCTCCGCCCCCGCGAGCATGCCGGTCTTGACGGTCACCCACTCCGGCTCGCCCGTCTGGTCGTCCAGGAACACCTGGCCGACCTTGCCGATCTTGCTGCCGCCCTCACCGGTGACGGTGCCGCCACCGCTGAGCAGCTGCTGGACCTGGTCTGTCGTGATCATGTGACGTCTCCCTGATGGTGGTCGAGGTGATGCGCGTCTGGCCCGTGCGGCGCGTCAGCGCCGGACAGACATCGGTGGAAGGGGTGGAGGCGGTGGGCGCCCACGAGGACGGCGACCTCCCGCCGGTCCGGGCCGACTCCCGGCCAGGACATCGAGACCGGGTCGGCTCCCGCCGGACACCGAGGTCCGGGGGCGACCTGTGGGTCGGTGGCCGTGCGACGCACGGAGGCCCGGGAACCCGAGGACATGGACCGCGGACGAGCGACGCGACGCACTGCCGGGTCCGGGGCAGCACTCTGCGCGACGACGTCGTCGGCGGAACCACCGAGAGGCTCGTGCTAGCTGATCGGCTTCCTGCTGATCCTCGTCATCGGGATCGTCGTCGTGAAGCTGATCGCCAAGGCGGTCGACAAGCTGCTGGGCACGGTGGGTTTCGACTGTGCGGTCGAGCGCGGCGTCGGGACGCACTCCACGACCGAAGCGAGGGCATCTGAGAGTGAGTCCTGCATGTGGACCTCCGGGGACGGTGCGGGGCCGGCGACCGCACGGCGCAGGCACTCCGGAGGGAAGAACGGCCGGACCCTGCGCGCGGCAACACCGAGGTGGTCAGGTGTGCTGCCGGGTCCGGGGCAGCCTGTGCACTACGGCGTAGAACTCAGCAGGTCGTCACCCGACGTGCAACTCGAGACGGGCACCCTGCGAGCTCCCCGAGACGCGGTCACCATCCGTGACCAAGGGGCCAGGACGACCGCCCCGGTGCCCTCACCCGGACGGACCTGAGCCGCCCAGTCGCGCGAGGAGGTTCTGCAGGGACTCTCCTCGAAGTCGCTCGCGGAACGGTCCTCGGACAGCTCGGGCACGAGCGAGCGCAGGTGCGGGTAGAGGCTCAGGTCTGCGGCGGGCGGGTGGCCACCAGCGGGAAGGCACGAGGGTGGGCAAACGCCGCCCGTCGCACGCCGTACGCCAGGCGCCGCAGGTAGTCCTGCCACCGTCGGCCGACCCGACATGCGCACCTCGGGGTCGCCGTACAGCTCGTCCACGACGGTCTCGACGATGCCGTCCAGCAGGTTCTCCCGGCCGGGGACGTACCGGTACAGGGCCATCGCGTCGACACCGAGGGCACCGCCCAGCCTCCTCATGGTCAGCTGCCGGAGGCCCGACTCGTCGACCAGCCGCACCGCCGCGTCGAGGACGCGGCGCCGGTCGAGGGTGGACATCAGCCGGCCATCAGCGCAGCTGGCTGGCCAACGGGCACGAGAAGGTGCTCCGGGCGAACAGGCCCACGCGGTTGAGGTGGCTGACCACCGCCCGGTACGCGCCGACGACGGAGGTCTCCGTGTACGGGATCTGCTGCGCCTCGCAGTAGGCGCGCACAAGCGGCTGGGCGCGCCGGAGGTTGGGGCGCGGCATGCTCGGGAAGAGGTGGTGCTCGACCTGGAAGTTCAGGCCGCCCATGGCGAGGTGGACGAGGGCCCCGCCGCGGACGTTGCGGGACATGAGCACCTGACGGCGCAGGAAGTCCAGCTTCGCGGTCCTCGGCACGATCGGCATGCCCACGTGGTTCGGGGCGAAGGCCGCCCCCATCGCCACGCCGAGCACGGCCAGGTGCACGCCGAGGAACGCCGCGGCCTTGCCCGGCGGCAGCGCGACGAGCAGCAGGGCGAGGTAGGCACCCCAGTGCGTGGCGATCAGCGCCACGTCGACCCAGCGCCGCTTGACCGGTGCCCGGCTCAGCAGCCTGGTGGTGCTGTCCACGTGGAGGTTGGCGCCCTGCAGCAGGAGCAGCGGGAAGAAGAACCAGCCCTGGCGGCGGGTGAGCCACGCGATGGCACCCCGGCGGGAGCGAGCCATCTCCTCGGTGTAGGAGAGCACCTTGGACCGGATGTCGCCGTCGACGCCCTCGGTGTTGGGGGCCTGGTGGTGGCGCGTGTGCTTGCCCATCCACCACCCGTAGCTGAGCCCGCAGAGCAGGGAGGCGAAGACCCGCCCGGCCGCCTCGTTGGCCCGGGCCGAGCCGAACATCTGCCGGTGGGCGCCGTCGTGGCCGAGGAAGGCGCACTGCGTCACGACCAGCGCCAGCGCGGCGGCGAGGAGCAGCACCAGCCACGTGTCCCCCAGGACGAGGACGCCGGCGCCGACCGCGGCCAGCGCCGCCACGGCGGTCNCGTCACGACCAGCGCCAGCGCGGCGGCGAGGAGCAGCACCAGCCACGTGTCCCCCAGGACGAGGACGCCGGCGCCGACCGCGGCCAGCGCCGCCACGGCGGTCACGATGCGCACCCAGTAGTAACCCCGACGGCGCGCGAGGAGCCCGCGGTCGCGCACCTGCCGGGACAGCTCGGCGTAGGTACTCACCTGCCGGTCGCGGTTGCGGACGGGTCGCCCGGCCGCACCGTCGGCCGCAGGGACAAGGGACGGGAGCTCGGGCCAGGCTCCCTGCAGGACGTCGGACATCTGAACTACCCATCGGCTCGGCGTCGGTATCGACACGCCGCCGGGTCCGGGGCAGCACTGGTCATGACGTGCAGGTCTGGTCGTGCGTGCGGTGGGCACGCACCGCCCAGGCTACGGGTGCGCCTGGCGCGTCGTCGTGCCGGTCGGCTCGGCGTCAGCCGGTGCCGGCCGGCTGGGGGATGCGGGCCGCCGTCGACCGCGAGCGCGCGCTCGGGGGCGGTGAGGTGCATCAGCTGGGCCACCCGAGGCGGCAGACCGCCTCCGCCACAGGCAGTCCGGGAGGGCGCAGCCGTCCCCGGAGGAGCGGCCGCAGCCCCTCGCCGTCCATGGACGTGGCGCTGGAGAGGTCGAGCGACGTCGGAGCGGAGGTCGTCAACGGCACATCGAGGTGTCCGTCGCACCGCTGCGGCTGCGGCAGCCAGGGTCTGGGTGGCCCGCGACCGCGGTCCGTCCGGGGGCCGGGCCGACGCCGTCGAGCCCACCCGCCGCACCTGCCCGGGGCCCTCCCGGGTACGGCCCCGGCCCCGGGCGCTCGCCCGCGTCGTCGCCGGCCGCCACAGGATCCGTCGTGACGATGGGTCCTGTTGCACGCGTCGACGACGACGCCTACACACTGCGTGAGGGGCCCGACGCCCCTGAGGGCAGACGAGATGCCCCATGAGATGGCGCGCACCGCGGCGCGCCGCACCGGTGGCGGGTGAGGCCCGCGGGAGGGGAGACCATGCGCATCCTGGTTCTGGGG
>NZ_JBBIAA010000043.1:0-10033 GCF_037482545.1 Pseudokineococcus basanitobsidens
GGCACGGCACACAGCCTTCCAGCGGCACCCGCAGGCACCACACGTCAGGTGTCACCTACTCATGCAGCAGTCCCTTCCTACACTGGCCCCACACCACGGTCCAGACCTGCGTGGTGCACCTGATCCGGGCCGCGACCCGCTACGTCTCCTACGGCGACCGCAAGGCCTTCTGCGCGGGCCTGCGGACGGTCTACACCGCCCCGGACGCCGACAGCGCCGAGGCCGCCCTGCTGGAGCTGGCCGACTCCACGCTCGGGCGCCGCTACCCGGCCGCGGTCGCGGTCTGGCAGCGGGCCTGGGAGCGCTTCACCCCGTTCCTGGCGTTCCCGCCGGCCCTACGCCGGGTGATCTACACCACGAACTCGATCGAGTCGTTGAACTACCAGCTCCGGAAGATCATCAAGAACCGGGGCCACTTCCCGTCCGACGATGCCGTGATCAAGCTGCTGTGGCTGGCGATCCGCGACATCGAGGACAAGCGGGCCCGGGCCCGCGAGAAGGACCGCGGCAAGCCCGCCAACCAGCGCAACGGCCCCGGCCGGCTCGTCGAGGGCGCCTAGATCCAGGGCTGGCGCGCCGCCCTGAACCAGCTCGAGCTGCTCTACCCCGACCGCCTCAGCGGCCGGGTCAACTAACCACCCACCGACCCCTTACACAGAAAACTTGACAGGCTCGCCGCTGGCCTAACCACCCGAGCCCCAAAAGGACCCCGCGGCCGCCAAGACCGCCCTCGCCGCCGCCATTGCCAGCTACGTCGAGAAGTACGACCTCGTCCTCATCGACTGCCCCCCGGCCAAGAAGCCCTCGCCGCCGCCCGCTGGCACTCATCCCTGTCAAGCCGACGCATACTCCCACAAGGGCCTGCCTGACGTCGCCCGCCGCCTCGAGGCCGTCGTCGACATCAACCCCGACCTGCTCGGCGTCGTCCTCTTCGGCGTCCGCTGGGAGGCCTCATGCCGCATTCGAGCACCTCCGCCTACTTCAGGCGACGTGGTCAACGAGGGAGCATTCCCCTTCATGAGCATGTCGCCGAGGTGTTCCACTGATCACGGAGGTCAGCACCGCCCCAGTCCGCGAAGGTAAGGCTGCCGTCGTTGCCAAGGACGAGGGCGGAAGCAGGGGAACCATCCCCCAGTGAAGACCCGACGGCAGCCCGCATCCGGGGATCAGGGTCCATGGGATTCGCGTACATGACTAGGTTGCCATCAGCCTGCATCGCCAGGGCCACGTCCGAGCACATCGAGCGATCCGACTCCCACAGCGCCATGGCGCCATCCGACAGCAGGATCGAACCATCACTCGTGAGATCTAGACGGTAACGACCGTCAGGGGACTGCAGGAAATCTACAACGGTCAAACGCTCACCCACCTCGAGACGATCCAACTGTCTCGGCGGTCGACCCTTAGAGACCGACACCTCGCTCTGGCTCTCCCACCACGAGTACTCATCCGCAATAGACCGAAGCACCACGTTGCCGCTGTCAGTCACGGACAACTCATCCGCAGAGGTGTCATCGGTGTTCGTCGCCCAGAAGGCAGAGGTGTCGGTTCCTGCGAAGATACCGAAATTGCCGTCTCGCCTGAGGACGGCGGGCAGTCCCGCGGCCTGCGGCCCCCCCACGGACCAGACGGTGGAGCCGTCGGTCCCGTCGCACAGCTCCAGCCGACCGTCCGCGAGCATCGACAGCACGAACCTGCCGCTCGGTGAAGCCAGGCCCTCCCCGCCGTCGAGCCCTTCTCCAGAACTCAGGGCGCCCGCCTCAACAACTGTTGACTGACATCGTTCCGTGGGCTCGACGCGAGCCGGGGCAGCAGGTGGCGTCTGCGCGCCGAAGTCAACGACGACCGGCATGGGCCGGTCGTTGAAATGCGTGGCCAAGCCGGCAAGAGCGCCGGCGACCAGCCCAACGGTAAGGCCGCCAGCAACGACCTGCCCCGGACGCCACCAGACGCTGCGCTGACGAGCGCCAGGTGGGGGAGTCGGGACCGGGAGATGTAGAACGGCGGCCGCGACAAGAGCGAAGCCGGTCAGCAGGAGAGCCAGTCCATACAGCAGCGACCGCGGGCCGCTGCTCAAGTACCCCCTGTCGACGAGCAGGGTCCCGGTGACGACAAAAAGCGTCCCGATGACCGCAAGGCGAGCCCGCTGCTGACCAGAGAGAGACTCGGGTCGCCTCTGCTCGCCCCCGTTAGGTAGAGGCGACTCTGGCCCGCCAGACGCTCTCGTCTTCGGATGCATAGGGCTCGCTGCTCCTCATTTCAGCCAGTGGGTGTAATGCACTGTTGTGCCTACGGCAATGTGGGAAGCGCTGGCCGCTGGCCGCGTGGAATGGCAGTGCCGTTAATCTCCTACCGGGGAGTATCTTTATGGGGCTGCCTAGGGAAATGCTGGACCTCAGTCCGCCAGACCTCCGGGTGACGTGCTACTGCATCAGAACCAGCATCGGCTGACACGGCTAGGGCCCCACTCGACGCCAATCAAGCACGCCGGGCAGGTGCACCTACTTCTCGGGCCCCCGGTTCCTATCCCTCGGCCGACCACGCTGATCTACTGCCTCAGCGCGTCTCTGCTCCGCCCGCTCGAGTGCACGATTGCTGTGTTCGATGGCTGACTTTCCTCCAGGCCCAGCCGCCCTCGTTGGTGACTTGTCCTCGGCCAGTATCGCGGCCTCATTCACCCGACCTCGAGCACCCGCCGTGCTCTCCCCCGCTGCTATCGAGGCGCTGGGGTCTTGGTGGTCGTGGGGGCGGTCGGTGTTGTGTGCCTTCGAGGGCCCCTGGCTTACTGGCTTTCCGGTGGGCGGGGTGGCGTCGGTTATGGGCTCGCGGGGGCCGGCGATCGACGGGGCGGGGCCGCGGTCGCTCCGGGCGGGTGCGGGCGGTGAGTCGGGGCCGCGGGCGCCCGGCTGGGCTTCTCGGCGTCGGTGGCGGCCAGGGCGGCGCCGGTGGCGGCCAGGGGAGCGCCGGTCAGCGGCGGGGCGTGCTCTTGCCCCCTCCTTGTCGCTCCTGTCGTCCCCGGGTGTCAGGGCGCCTGCGTCGCGGGCCGCTTGGTGGTCGTGGGGGCGGTCGGTGTTGGGTGCCTTCGCCGGCTCCCGGCTCTCTGGCTTTCCGGTGGACGGGGTGGCGTCGGTAGTGGGTCCGTGGGAGTTGGCGGCCGATGGCCGCTGGTCGAGGTCGGGGGTGTCGGCACCGGGGCGTGCCCCCACCACCGCAACAACCCTGAAGCCTCTGTCGGTCCAGCGCGCGAAGAAGGGAGGGTTTCGTCGCTGCCGGAGCTGCCTGTCCGCTGCAACCCTCTCTTGGTCCTTGCGGTCTTTCTCCCTGCCCCGTCCGTGGATTTCCGCAAACGCGTCTTCGCCCGGATACGGCTTCGGTGACTGCGGCGCCTCGGGCGCCGGTGCCTCGCGGGGCGCCTTCTCGAAATAGAACATGCCGTCTTGTGGTGGCGGGGCTGCAGGTTGCGCTCCAGGCGCGGCAAGGGGGGCCACGGCGGCAGCGATGTTCAACATCTGCCGACTGAGCATCCCATAAGCCCGAAGCGGGCTGTTGAGCCAGTACTGGCGGCTGCCGTACTTCTGTGACCAGGAGAGAAACTCCTGCCACCCGCTCGTACGCAAAGGCCGAGGGCCGCCCGACGTCGGGTCAGTCATCACGCGGGCCGGGGTCCGTCGCCCTGTCGCCGTGGTCTTCGAGCGGAGGTGGGCTCTCGCCTGGTCGCGGCGCCGCCGGGGTCGCGGCTGTCGTGGCCGCGCCAGCGGACGCTCGCGTCGGTGTTCTGGGGGCGAAGTCCCATGTCCACCCGTCTGACTTCTGCCTGCGTGTCCTCGTCGGGCTCGGCAGTGATGTCAGGCTGGGGTCGGGCTGAGGATGTGCTGTCTCTGGTGCGGTGGCTTCCTGCTCTGACCTGGTCGCTTCGGCGTTCGCACGAGCCAGGAACTCGCCGGAGGAGATGACCGTCCACGGTGCATCTCGAAAGTATGGGGTGCACTGGATGAGGCCCCAAGACCCGCTCTGCAACGTCAGGGCGTGCCCGGACGGGATATTGGCCAACGTTGCAGGGGTGAGCTGCCGCTCCCGCTGCACGCTGTGGGTCGTCGACTGCTGGCTGTTCGACCCGACCATCCCGCCTAGCGGCAGCCCGAAGCTGGTGCTCCGGCCATTGCTGTAGTTGTAGACGACGTAAGGGCGGTCCCAGTCCCCCGCCAGAGTCGACAGGGCGTCGAGAGTCTTGACGTCGCCGATCCCCGGGAAGATGACCTTGGTGCCGAAGAGGGTGAGGAAGCCGTCGGCCGCGTCCTTCCAGCGAACGCGCGCCTGGGACAGGTCTTGGAAGCAGGCCATCACCTGCAGACCCTGCCCCCCACTTTCTGACACGATGCTGGGCAGCTTCTTGATCGGTGCGATGTTCGCCACCTCGTCGAGCGCCCACAGCATGGGTGGTCGCGAGTTGTCCCGTGTCTCGACTAGGGCGTTCGCCCGGTAGGTGGCGTGGCGAATCTCTTCCAGAAGCCCTACAACGAGGGGGGCGCACAGGTTCTGCGCGTCCGAAGGGGCGACGATGTACACCGTGTCCTGTGAAGAGGCGAAGGCCGCCGTGTCGAAGTTCTGCTGCTGGCTGACCGACGCCACGGCGTCAGAGCCGTAGGCGTTCAGCACCAGGCGGGCGGTCGAAAAGATCGACGCGCGTTCTCTCCCGTCGGGGGACTCCAGGAGGGCGGCGAGATCCTCGACGGCCGCGTGCTGCTTGTGCTCGTTCAGGATGCCCAGGATCTTGGTCTCATACGCTGAAGGCGTTGCCATCCATCGGCGCACGTCAGAGACCGTGCCCTCATCCAGCCAGGCTGCTCTCAGAAGCGGGGCGATGAAGCTCTTCGCCGACTCCGTCCAGTAAGACGTATTCTCAACGCCAACACCCGCCTGAGAGGCGTCGACCATGGCGTCGGCCATGGCGCGGGCCCCGTCCCAGGTCCTGGCGCTGGTGACCGGGGTCCAGTGCAGCGCCGTCGCGCCTTCGGGCAGGGAGCAGGTCTGCATGGGGTCGAATACCCAGATGCGGCCCAGGCGACCACGAGCCGCTTTGGTGGCCCGTAGGACGTCCAGCTTGGTAGAGGTGACCACGGCGGGACCGGAGGAGGACAAGATTGCAGGTACGATGAGTCCGCTGGTCTTTCCTGAACGCGGTGGGCCGAGGACGAGAACGGCTTGCTCACGCCCAGCAGTGGCCCACTCGCGTCTGTCAGGGGTAAGGCCGATGTAGATGCCTCCGTCCTCGGACGCGGTCAGGCTCATCGCGGCGGTGTGGGGGTCGCTTGCCTGCGCTACCAGGGCGGCAGGCCGACCGGAGAGCCAGCTCTGGTGCTGTTTCGATGCGATCTTCTTCTCCATCTCGTGCCGCTTTTCTTCCCGAGCGGGCTTGGTGGCCAGGGCCACGAAATAGATGGTTGGTCCCAGGAGGTGCACAAGGCTGGCGACCACGCCGATGCCGCTCCGGTACGAGAGGCCGAAGAGAAGGCCGATCAGGCCAAAGAATCCCCAGACGGAGAAGAACGCCAATCCGCAGCCGGACGGACCCCGGTTCTCCCGTGGACGAGGACGTGTCGGTTGACCCGCGGCCGGGCCCCACTGCTCTGCCATGGGCTGTCCCTCCCCAGTTGACATGCTGACGACCAGGGCAGGTGACCAGCTCAGTCCCCGAGCCCGCAGCGTCGCGCACCGTCATCCGTCGATGAGCGCGGAGCGTAGGCGCGCCGGACCGGTGGTGGGAGGTAAACGAAGCATCGCATGAAGATCCCTTCTGACATGCGTGCCCGGGCGCAGCTAGCGGCCCGCCGGCCACCTGTGCAGCGCCCAGGGAGGCGGACGGGCCGTGCCTGGGGCGGGAGCGCAGGGAAGGCCCCCTCGGTGCAGTCGGAGACTGAGTCCCATGCCACGCAGCCGGTGTGTGCGGCGGTCCACCCGAGGGCAGGCACCGCGACCGAGCTTGACCGGCTGTGGGTCGCCGACATCACCTACCTGCGCACCTGGGAGGGCTTCCTGTACTTGGCCGCCGTCGTTGACGCCTTCAGCCGTCGGACCGTCGGCTGGGGATGGCCGACCATCTGCGCACCGAGCTCATCCTCAATGCCGTCGGCATGGCCATCGCCCGCCGCCGCCCGGCCCCGGGCGGCATCCACCACTCCGACCGCCAACCGCGCGGACCTCAGGGCCCTGCTCCGCAAGGCAGACGCGGAGGGCTGAGGCATGGGAGCTGCCGACGGGCGTCCCCGCGGAACGCAGTCCATTAGCGACAAATGGGGCGAATCCTTGGGGACCTCGGGGCTGCTGGCCTCGATGGGCCGGGTCGGGTCCGCCTTCGACGCGGCGAGGGGCGAGGAGGCCACCGCCACCGCGGCGAGGAGGCGAGGACGACGTCGTCGTCGCTTACGTCCCGCGCGTGCGGCGGCGCGTCCAGCCGAGCGTGCTGCTCATCGCAGGTCGTCGAGGTCCTCGGCGCGGTGGTAGCCCGCGCGCTCGAGCGCTGCGGGCCAGCTCGTCGAGTCGGTGGGACCGGCCCTGAACACGAGCATGACCCGCTCCCCGTCCGGGACGAAGACGCGCCGTACGACCTCTGACGTCATCAGCCCGGGGCCCAGTGCGACGAGCTCTCCCGGAGCGGGCAGCGGGAGCACCCAGTCGATGACCTGCCGCTCGTAGGCCCGGGGGCCCTCGTGGTGGTCGAGCAGCACGCGCAACGTGACGAGCATGAGCGGCAGCCTGGCAGGCACTCCCCCGTGGCGGCGCACCCTGACCTTCCACAGTCGTCCCACTCACGATCGCTCAGCGGGGAACGCGTCGCAGGCACCTAGCGCCGGCGACAGCTGCACCAACGCCGGNGAGCGGCAGCCTGGCAGGCACTCCCCCGTGGCGGCGCACCCTGACCTTCCACAGTCGTCCCACTCACGATCGCTCAGCGGGGAACGCGTCGCAGGCACCTAGCGCCGGCGACAGCTGCACCAACGCCGGTGAGTGCCACAGCCACGACCGCCGGCCAGAGGTGCCTCGCCGCCTCTGCCCTCTCCCCCGGGCTGGACTCGAAGACCATCGGCAGAGCCAGGACGGCGGCGAAGCCCAGCAGGAGGACAGTCGCCACCCAGAGCCACATGGCGCCCCACGACCATGGGCTCGACGGACTCCGCGCCTCAGCCATGCCGAGAAGGTAGGACCTCCACCGACCCCTCGTCCGGGTCTCCCGCTGACGTTCGCTGGCCGGACAGCGTCCCGCTGTCGATCGCTGGCCGGAGCTGCGCGCCGTCAGGCCGTGCCTTTCGGCCTGCCGCCCGCCGGTGGGAACCGCCATGGCGCGGCCAGTCGTCCTAGCGCCATGAGCGGTCATGGGCCCTCCTTTGGAGCGGCGACCACGGCGCACCTGGCCGGCTTCTCCGTCCTGGTGGTCATCGCGGCAGCTGTGAGCAGCTGCGGTGCCTCGACGCCGGAGCCACGAGAGGACGGCCTCGCCGTGGCCTACTACGAACCCACGGGCACCGGCGGCGACGGCGCCCTGCTCACCGGTGTCGTCGAAGACCTCGACGGCTGCCTCGTCGTCCAAGGCGACGACATCGACGGCGAAGAGCCGTACGTACCGGTGTTCGCCACCAACGACAGCACCGCGCGCGAGATCAGGCAGGGGACGACCGTCAACCTCGGTGGAGGTGCCCCGAGAGTCTTTGCCGGCGACTGGGCATACCCCGACGCCTGTCCCGCCGCCGGGCCCTACTGGGTCGTTGCTCAACCGGAGTGAGTCGGGGACTGCCCGGCAGTCGATCCTCTACCGACGCGCGCTCCGCGGCCTCGTGACCGCCTGGTGCTGAGGTCTCGTACGGACTCGTCCAGGGTGGCCCGGTGACCGAGCCAAATGACCTAGCCGCCGCGCTGTCCGCGCGCTTCGTCGACATCGTGCTCAGCAACGACATCAACAGGGTCGTCCTCGAACGCGGGCACCTGCTCGGAGTCCCGGACTGGTGGCTGACCGCCGGGGCGCTGTCCCAGACGGTCTGGAACAGCCTGAGCGGCCGACCACCCGGCGAGGGCATCCGCGACTACGACCTCTTCTACTTCGACCCCACCGACACCTCGTTCGAGGCCGAGGACGCCGTCGTCCGCCGCGCCGCCGACCTCTTCGCCGACACCGGCGCCGTCGTCGAGGTCCGCAACGAGGCCCGGGTGCACCTCTGGTACGAGGAGAAGTTCGGCGTCCCCGCCGCCCCCTTCACCAGCACCCGCGACGCCATCGACCACTTCGCCGCCACCACCTGCTGCCACGCCCTCACCCGCGACGAGCACGGCGCCCTGCACGCTTACGCACCTCACGGGTACGACGACCTCTTCGCCCTCCGCCTGCGCCCCAACCCGGTCCTCGCGCCACGCGAGGTCTACGAGACCAAGGCCGACCGGTGGGCCCAGCAGTGGCCCGAGCTGCACATCGAGCCCTGGCCCGACCTCGCGCCCTGACCCGGCGATGGGCTTCCCGGAGTTGTCCGCAGACGATCCTCAACTGGGATGGCCTCTCCGTTCCGCAACACTGATTTACTGACCTCGTGGCGCGACCCAGGATGATGACGGACGAGGAGGTCCTCGAGCGCATCTCCGCTGCGGTGGGCGACTCCCCCTGGACCCTCACCGGCGCCGCGCAGGCCGCCGGCCTGCACCCCTCCACGCTGATCAAGCGCTTCGGCTCCCGCGGGGGCGTCCTGCTCGCGCTCAGCCGGCGCTGGGTCGAGGCCGTGCCGAACGGCCCCGCCGGCGAGGACCCCTACGGCGAACTGATGGCGTGGGCGGCCTCGCTCAGCGTCCGCGGTCTCGGCACCGGCGCGGTCCTGGCGCGGCTGGACATGCTCGCCGAGGACCTGCGCACCCCCGAGCTGCGAGACCTGCTGCACCAGGGCTGGCAGCGCCAGACCGACTACCTCGCCGTCCTCGTCCAGGCGGCGGTCGACCGCGGCGACCTGCGCACGACGACACCCCCGGCCCTGGTCGCGCGCCTGCTCATGGACACCGCCTCCGGGGCGCTGCTGCGCGCCGCCGTGGCACCCGACCCCGCCCAAGCCGACCCCTGCACCGCCGTCCACGACCTGCTGGAGGCCCTCAAGTGACCACCCCCCGCACCTGGAGAGCCTCGGTGTTCATCGCCACGAGCATCGACGGGTACATCGCCCTGCCCGACGGCGACATCGACTGGCTGACCGACCCACCGCACGAGCCGCGGCACGTCCCCTCCCAGCCCGGCGAGCACCCACCACCGGACTACGAACAGTTCACCGCCGGCATCAGCCACCTCGTCATGGGCCGCGGCACCTACGACAAGGTCCTCACCTTCGACTCCTGGCCCTACGAGGCCTTCCGCGTCCTGGTCCTGAGCACCACCCTGCCCGACGGCGACGACCCGCGGATAACCGTCGTGCGCTCCACCACCGACGCCCAGCAGCTCCTGGACGACGACCGCGCGACCGGCGTCTACGTCGACGGCGGCCAGGTCCTAACCGACTTCCTGCGCCACGGCCTCGTCGACGAGCTCACCATCACCCGCGCCCCCGTCATCCTCGGCCAGGGGCTACCGCTCTTCCACGACCTGCCCGAGCAGGTCCGCCTCGTCCACCGCGGAACCGCCAGCCTCGGCGCCGGCATGGTCAGCACCCGCTACGACGTCACCCGAGACGACCAGCACGAACGCTGACCGCCCGCGCGGAAGGACGGTCACCGGACGCTTGACGCCCCTTGCTTGGCTCCCCGCAGACGATCGCCGACTGGGGCGCCCTGCGCGGAGCGGCAACGCACTTGGCGCCTACGGGCGTCGGTGGCACGGTCCAGCGGTGGACACACCGCCCGCCGACGACACCGGCCGAGTCCGGCTGCTGCGCAGCACCTCGCTGACGCCCCTGGTGCCCTACGCCTACGCCGCGACCACCGATCGGCCCGGACACCTGCTCTTCACCGCCGGCGCCTGCCCCTTGGACAGTGGACCGTCCTCGCTTCGGTGGACACGGGGGGCATGCCGCGC
>NZ_JBBIAA010000044.1:0-9743 GCF_037482545.1 Pseudokineococcus basanitobsidens
TCGACGAGGGCCTGCACGGCTCCGACGTCGTCTACGCCCAGACCTCGAGGCGGGCGACCCGCTGCCCCGTCGTCCCGTTCAGCACGGCCACGGCGGCGGGCGCGCGGGCGTGGGTCGACCTGCTCGCCGCCCTCGAGGGGCACCTGAAGCTGGCCGAGGCCCGCCCGGGGATGCTCACCGACCACGCCGAGCTGCTGTTCGCCCGCACCCAGGGCCACATCGCCTCCCTGACCAACCTGCTCGACCGGGCCTGCTACGTCGCGATCACCACCGGCGCCGAGAGGATCGACGAGGCTGTCCTGTCCCATGTCGTGACCGACAACGCCGCGCAGAACAGTTACGCCGGCGCTCAGCAGCACCCCAGCCAGCCTTCCCAGCCACCACGCGCCGGTGGGCGCGGGCGCTGACACGGCGACGAGGGCCGAGGCAGCCGGGATGGAGCAGGAGGAGCGGTTGCCCTCGGGTGGGCTGATGCCCTGGCAGACCCCCGCGGGGCTGCGGGCGGCGCGGGCCGCCCGCAGGNGCGACGAGGGCCGAGGCAGCCGGGATGGAGCAGGAGGAGCGGTTGCCCTCGGGTGGGCTGATGCCCTGGCAGACCCCCGCGGGGCTGCGGGCGGCGCGGGCCGCCCGCAGGCCGCTGCGGCGGGTCGCGGCGCCGACGCGGGTGTGGCGGGACGGCACACCGGGTATCGGGCGGTGGCCGATCACGGTGCCGCCCGTGCCCGGGGAGCAGGTGCAGGGGTGGCTGGCCCGGGTCGGGTATCGCTACGACCTCAGTCCGCACCAGTGGTTGGAGGCCGCCGGCGCCAGGACGAACCTCACAGAGATCAGCAGCGCCGCCGAGCACCTGCGCCGCCACCACGCGGCGGTCACCACCGCCCTCGGCTTGGACGGGTTGCCGCTGGGCGCCGCCGGTGACCAGTTGGCCCGGCAGTTGGCCGAGGCCGTGGCCGCCTACCGCCGCGACTACCGCGGCGACAGCGTCCGGGCCGTCGCGCTGGACGGCACCCGGTACTGCCCGGTGTGCCTGGCCGACAACGGTGGGGTCTGGCCTCAGCGGTGGCGGTCCCCGCTGCACCTGGTCTGCACCGACCACGAGGTCCTGCTGGAGAGCATCTGCCCGGCCTGCGAGAAGTCGCCGTGGTCGACCTCGGTCTGGACCACCCGGGCCTGCCCGCCTTGGGCCTGCCCCGAGCACGCCCCCGGCCCCCACACCCTGCGCACCCGCTTCCAGCCCTGCCGGCACGACCTGCGAACCACCGCCCCCCGGGACGCCACAGCTGGGCAGATCGGGCTGCAGCGGTGGGTTTTCGCCCTCGCGTCGGTCGCCGCGGGCGACCCCCACGGGCCGGTCACGGTCGCCGGGCTGCCCAGCACCCACGGCGACCACCTCACTGCGCTGCTGGACCTGCTCGACGAGCACGCCCTCGGCTCGTACGCCATCTACGACGCCGCCACCGACGGGGCCCGGGTGCTGGCCGGCCTGGCCGCCGCCGCCGACGTCGTGGGGTCCCTCACCCCGGCGGAGGCCGCTGCCGCGGCCGACGCGCACGGCCTGCTCGACCCGGCCGGGCAGTACACCCCCATCGCCGGCGAGACCCGCGGACGCCGGCGCCACCCCGTGCTCGGCGAGGTCCGGCTGCTGTCGGTCGCGGCGCACCTGTCCCCGCCAGCGCAGCTGACCTTCCGCACCGGCCGGGCCCACCCCCGCTACCCCTCTCACGACCTCGGGCCGCACCACCCTGGCGATCCTTCGACCGACCGGGTGCCGCTGGCCTGGATCGCCCAGCAGCTGTGGCCCGGCGTCCTGGCCGAGCACCTGGACGCTGGCGACTACAAGGCCCGGGCCTGCGCGGCGATGCTGCTGGCCCGCCTCGGCGCCCCACGCCCGTGGCAGCTGATCGCCGTCGACCTCGGCCTGCCCCGGTCCCTCGTCTCCTACGTCCCGGCGATGGTCCGCCGGCTACGCCGCACCGGCGCCTGGCCGGACTTCCTCGCCGGCCTGGAGGACCTCGCCGACCACCTGCACGCCGCCCCGCCCACGATCGACTACTCCGACCGCCGTTGGATCGGCGGTGACGCGAAGATGCTGCGGGCCGCCCTGACCGTCACCCGGTACGAGCTGTGCCTCGGGCCCACCATGACGGTCTCCCCCGCGCTCGTGCGGGTCTTCTGGGAGACCTACACCGGCGGCGACGCGCGCCTGTGCCGCGCGCCCGTCGCCCTGGCCGACGCCGACCACGCCGCCCACCGCGCCTTCGCCGCCAAGATCAGCGACAGCTGCGACGAGTGGTTCACCCACGCCGCCCACTACCTCGCCGCCAAGACCGACACCGGCGGCGACGAGTCCCTGTGGTGGCTGCCCCCTTGAAGCACCGCCCCCGAGGACGCCCGCCCCTGCCCGCCCCTGTTCCGCCCGAACTGGAACGGCGAGGACCACCGGAACGAGTGGACCGGGCCCCAGCACATGTTCCGGCAGGCCGCGACGGCCCTGGCCTCCAGCGGCGCCCCGCCCACCGCCACGAAGTGGATCCGCGAGTACCTCCGCATCACCTACGGCACCCCCCACGTCGACAGCACCGAGAACTACCCCGCCCAGATCAGCGCCCTCGTCGCCGCCCTCACCGGCGGCACGTCGAGCAAGCGCGTCCACCTCGACCGCCTCACCCGCCAAGCCCTCGACCACACCGTCGCCCAAGCCACCAAGACGCACCCCCCCTGGAGAAGCCTGGACCAGACGAAGAGATGGATGAGTGCGGACGAGAAATGAATCACCTCAATCATTCAGCACGTCACCGCGCTCGAGTCTGTGCGCTTTGCCTACGGGCACTTCCCGGCCTGGGGGAAGGCGGCAGATTCGCCCAGCTGCCGGTACAGCAGGACCGTACTAGGCCCTCGATCTAACGCGCTGACGCGCCGCCTCTAGATCGAAGACCTTCGCGACTGAGGGGCCCTTTGTCGGTACATCGGCCAACGAGTACTCCTCCAAGGCGGCCCACCGCGCCACGGCGTCGGCCGCGACACCAAGGCGCTTACCGACGTCTTCCACACGCGCGCCTTGGGAAGCCCTTGAAAGAGCCTGCCGGAAGAGAATGGGCTTTTCATCGGCAACCTCGACCGGCTCGTCGTAGCGCCACCCCTGAGAGGACAATTGGATACTGAGGCTTCGATAGCGGGCCCGACTAATAACGTCCACATCCCTGGCGCGCTTGAGGATGCCGCCTACGGACACGCCGTAGTCAGCCTTGATTCCGAGGTAGGCGTGCAATTTGAGTCCCTCAGACACTCGCTGTTGTATTACACGTGTCGGCAGCAGAACTGCCCCCGCCAAACGGAAAGCCCTACGCTCCTCAATCGCGCGGACGCTGGTAATTGGCACGGCAAGGTCCCGATCGAAGATCAAGTGGCCCAACTCGTGCATCAAGGTAAGTCGCTTTACTGGCGGCGGTAACGCTGGCGTTGCCACACCGATCAGAGGACGACTGTTGAGAGAGGACGGACGTGAGACTCCGGCGTGCGCGCTCCCGTCCATGGCGAGGTGGTCTAGATGGTGCACTACGCCAATCCCCAGACGCTCCAGGAGGCGGGTGACGTTAAGGACCGGGTCTTCCTTTCCAAGCCCTGCTCGCCTTCGAATCTCGGCACCTACAGCCTCGGGGTCATCTGTCGAGACGTCTAGATCTGGCAGGTCGCTCTCGTGATAACCCGATGCTTCTGACGCCCAGTGAAACAGTCGACTGGCCTCGTCGTAACAAGCTGAGACCCGCTCCTCATCACGGCGCGTCGCTTTTGAGGATTTACGGAAGGTTGCTTGCGCTCCAACCCACGCAGGCGTCGGCACGTAGAAAAAGCTAGTAGGCAAAGCGAAAGCGAGGGCTAGACGCTCCACCACCTCGACGGGCAGTAGCTTAGTGCCGCGTTCCACGTGAGATATGAATGAGGGAGAAAGATCCACCCGACTGGCAAGGTCTTGCTGCGTTAGCCCATAGAGATGGCGGAGTACAGTAAGACGTTGTCCTCGCGGACGGACCGCCTCAGCCGCCAACGTTGTCCTCTCGATCAACACGCGCAAAGAGGTCCTCTTCGTCGGCGCTGCCCTCGAACCGTCGTCGCGTATAAATCTGCCCATGAGGCTTGAGCTCTAGAACAAGGTCACACGGCACCGCTTCGCCGTACACCCCCGGCCCTCGCGGGTGGACAATGCGCACGGTGAAGCCCTCGTCATTTGCCGCAAAATCCCACAAGAGCAACAGCTGACACGCATCCGCCTCGCCTTCGATAGGCGGCTCGGGCAGGGCAATATCGAGAGGCGGATTCAGCCACTTATTGCGTCGGGCCGTATTCGACCCCGCGGTGGGCACGCCGCCCGGGTAGGAGGACCTTCGCTCCTTTAAGAAGGTGAGGTTCAGCTCCAAGTCTTGATGCTGCAGCAACAGCTGCCCCATCTGCCGGGCATTTCCCGCCACGTCCCACCCCGGGGGCAGCTCGGCCTCTTCAGACTCAAGGTGTTCACGCAGAAAAGCGCGCACGAGGAGCGGCCTGACATGCGGGTACTTGGTGTGCTCGAGCCCCTTCGCCCGCATGGACGTGGTAGCGATGGATGTCGCGACCCCGCTGTAGATGGCTTGGCTCAACGCCTGAGCCTGCACGGTGATCACCGAACGCAGGTCAAGAGCGTGCGTAGCGAGCTCGGTCACGATGAGCCTCCTAGCGAGCGGCAGGTCAGGATCGTACCACTGATGCAAGGTAGCTCGGGGTCCCCTGAGCGTCGAGTTGTCTCGAGCAGACTGCAGATCCCAAGACGCTCGCGGTGGCACGACGTTGTGAGTCGCCAGGTCAGCTGGCGGTCCCTACGACGAATTCGCCGAGTTCCTACAGGAACTGAGTGGCGCGCCCTGGCCCGGGGTGTCAGCTGTGGACCGCCACCACCGCTGTGGGATTCGCCGCAACGTGTCGTCGTACGGATTTCGTGTCATCGCCGTGTCGTCGTTCGGATTTCGTGTCGCACCGACGGCCCCGACGACGATCGTCAGGGGGTGGCACGGCGGCGGTGACCCGGCCGTGCCCGCGAGCCAGGTCCGAGCGTGCGGGTGGTCTCTACGCTCGCGTGGTGCTCGAGCGCGACGAGGTCGTCCGGCTCTACGGGCCCTGGCGCCGGCGCACCCCGCTGCAGGCGAAGCAGCTGCTCGCCGGCTACCCGGGGCCGTGGTGGGTCGCTGGCGGGTGGGCGATCGAGGCCTTCACCGCCCGCCCACGCCCGCACGCCGACCTCGACATGGCCATCCCCCGCACCGACGTGGCCCTGCTGGTCGACTACCTCGCCGGGCGCCTCGACGTGTGGGCTGCCGACCACGGCGCCCTGCGTCCCCTGTCAGCACCCGCGTCGTCTGCGCCGACTGTGCCGGCCACCTGCACCAACCTGTGGCTGCGCGCCGGCGGCGACAGCCCGTGGGAGTACGACGTGCTGCTCAGCGACGTCGACGACCAGGGCCGCACCTACCGGCCCGCACCCGGCGTGTCCCTGCCCCTCGAGCAGGCGCTGTGGACCCGCGACGGCGTGACCTACCTCGCCCCGCAGATCCAGCTCCTGCACAAGGCCCACGCGACGCGCGCCAAGGACGACGATGACCTCCAGGCGTGCCTGCCGCTGCTGACCCCCAGCGCCCGGGACTGGCTGCGCGCGAGCCTGGACGTCGTCCACCCGGACCACCGCTGGAGCAGGCACCTGACCTGAAGCCGCCGTCGCCGGGCGTCCCGGCGGGACACCCGCCCGCTCGGAGAAGCACCACCGCCGGTCTCACAAGGGATCCTCATACGGCACGGCCGCTCGGCCCTGGGTCAGACGCTTCTTCGGCGGTTCGGCTCAGTCGGCGGCCGAGGTCGGTGTGCTGGTAGAGGACGTCGCGGCCGGCGCGGCGGCGGTGGATCAGGTCGGCGGCGTTCAGGACGCGTAGGTGGTGGGCCACGGTCCCGAGGGCGAGGCCGGTGGCGGCGGCGAGCTGGGAGGTGCTGGCCGGCGTGTCAAGGCGGGTGAGCAGGTCGGCGCGGGTGGCGCCGAGGAGGTCTCTGAGAGCTGTCGGGGCGGTCGTGGGTGAGGTCGGGGCGAGGGCTCCTCCGGCGGGGTAGACCAGCGCGTAGGCGTGGGGCTGGTCCCACATCACCCAGCCGCGGGGGGCGGTGATGGGCACGAGGAACAGCCGCGCGCCGGTGAGGTCGCGGGGTGGGCGGTCACCGGCGTTGATCTGCAGCTGCCCCTCGCCGAGCCAGCGAATCTTCGGTCCGAGGTCGGCCAGGGCCGCGGCCCACCCGCGGCTGGTCATTGCGGCGCTGCGGGCGGTGATGTCCGCCTGCAGCTGGCGCCGACGGCGGGGCCAGTCGGGGGCGACGGTGTGCTCCCAAACCCACGCGAGCAGGTCCGCGGTCGCCCCGGCGGGGTCCGGGACCTGTACGCCGACGGGCAGGGGCGCCCCGGCCATGGCGACGGCGAGGTCGGCCAGGGCAACGTCTCGGGGGGTGGCGCGGACGGTGGCGAGCTCGTCGGTGACGCGCGCCTCTCGCGTGACCGGTGGGGCCAGGAAGTAGTCCGGGACCCACTTGTGGCCCAGGACCTGGTCGAGCAGGTCGGTGGAGAAGGGGTCGGCGGCGACGCGGGCGCGGAAGGCGGGCCGGTGCGCCTCGGCCCAGGCGCGCTGCCAGGGCGGGGCGTCGCCGGTGGCCAGCAGACCCAGGGCACCGAAGGTCTCCGACAGCGGCGACAGCGCGAAGCGGCTGGTCGCCAGCACATCCGCGGTGACGCGCCAAACCCCCACGGCTACCTCCTCATCCCAGCTGTCGGACCGTCGCTCCGGACCGGGCGCTCTTTCGACCAGGAGCGAAACGGTAGGTCGTGGGGTGGCTGGCGTCGACGGTGAGGCGTGTGGCGACCTACTCCAGCTTGCTGACCGTTCGGGACTACCCCGCCCTCGTCGTGACCTCGGGTCTCGGCGTCGGGGCCGGCGTCGTCGGCGGCCTGGCGCTGGCGACGTTGGTCTTCGCCGGGACCGGCTCCCCGTTGCTAGCCGCGGTGGCGATGTTCGGGCGCGCCTTCGGCCACCTCGTCGGCGCCTCGTTACTGCTGCACCGCGCGGATCGCATCCCTCCCCGCGCCGGGCTGGCCACGCTGGCGCTGTCCCAAGGCGCCGTGCTGGCCGTGCTCGCCCTCCCGGGCCTACCTGTGGTCGCCGTCCTCTTCCTGGTCCTGGGCTCGGGCGTACTGGCGTCGCTGGGTGCCGCGGTCCGCTGGGGACTGGTCGCCGAGGTCCTGCCCGCCCAGTCCTACGTGCTGGGCCGCTCGCTCGTGCAGATGACCACCGGCGCGGTCCAGGTCGGCGGCAACGCCGCCGCCGCCGGTCTCCTGCTGCTCCTCGAGCCGGCAACCGTGCTGCTGCTGGCCGCCGGGCTCGACGGCGTCGCCGCCGCCGTCCTGGCCCTCGGCCTGTCCTCTCGGGCCCCCCGCGCGAGCGGCCGCGCTCCTCGGGGGGCCACCTGGGCCGGCAACCGGCGCCTGTGGGCCCTGCCCGGCGTCCCGGCGACCTACCTGGCGCTGTGGGTGCCCAACGGCCTCGTGGTCGGCGCCGAAGCGCTGTTCGTGCCCTACGCCGGCGCTGCGGCCGGGCTGCTGTTCACCGCCGGCGCCTTGGGGATGCTTGCCGGGGACGCCGTCATGGGCCGCTTCGTGCCCGCTTCCTGGCGCCCGCGCCTGGTCACCCCGACCCGGCTGCTGCTCGCCGTCCCCTACCTGGCCTTCGCCCTCGCCCCGGCTGTCCCCGTAGCCGCCGTGCTCGTGGCCGTCGCCTCCGCCGGCTTCAGCGCCGGGCTCCTTCTGCAAGAGCGCCTGCTCACGCTGACCCCTGCCAGTGACCGCGGCCACGCCCTCGGGCTGCACTCCTCCGGCATGCTCGCCGGCCAGGGCATCGCCGCCGTCCTGGCCGGCGCCCTCGCCGAGGTCCTCGGCGTCCGCTGGGCGATGACCGCCGTCGCCATCGCCTCCGTCGCCGTCACCATCGCGCTCACCCCCGCACTGCGCCAGCCGCTCACCACGACCTCGCGGGCGGGGACCGCCTGACCAGGGCCAACAGAGGATCGACAGCTGGACGCTGTCCGGCCAGCGATCCTCAACCGGCACCAACGTGATGGCCGGTGGACGTCTGCAAGCCCCACGATGCAGTCATGCCTGCCCAGGTCCGCACCGCCCGCCACGAGGACCTCACCGCGATCCAGGGCGTCGAAGTCGCGGCCGGCGCGCTCTTCGCGACCGTCGGCATGGACGCCATCGCTGAGGACGACCCGCCCTCCCTCGAGGAGCTGGCCGACTACCAGCGCAACGGCCGTGCCTGGGTGTCCGTCGACGACCGGGACGTCCCCGTCGGCTACCTGCTCATCGACGTCGTGGACGGCAACGCCCACGTCGAGCAGGTCACGGTGCACCCCGCCCACGCCCGCCGTGGCCGGGGCCGGGAGCTGCTGGACGTCGCGGAGGCGTGGGCTGCGGCGTCGGGAAGGACCGCGCTGACGTTGACCACCTTCGCCGACGTCGAGTGGAACGCCCCCTACTACCGGCGGCTGGGCTTCCGGGACATGACGCCGGACGAGGTCGGTGACGAGCTACGGGCCGTCCGCGTCCGAGAGGCAGCCCACGGCCTCGACGCGTGGCCGCGCGTGTCGATGGTCCGTCCCGTCCGGGCGACGTCGCCCTCCCACTGACGATCGCCGACCGACAGGGCGTCCGCACTGTCGACAAGAGTGGGTGCTCGTCAGGCTGTTGGCTGCCGGTACGCGTGGGGCAGGAGCTCGATCGCAGGAACGACTTCAGCGCCCCGCGGGCCGTCGATGATGACCCGCACGTCGGGATAGAGGTCGGTCAAGACCTGGCGGCATCGCCCGCACGGCGCCAGGACAGCGAGGTCGGAGCTCGCCACGGCCACGATGACCTCGAGGCGGTCGGCAGTCAGAGAAGCCGCCAGTCCTGCGACCACCAACTCCGCGCACGGGCCGCCGGTGAAGTGGTGGACGTTGACCGCGGTGTGCATTCGCCCGCTCGTGTCTCGGGCCGACGAGACGACGGTGTGAGTGAAGTCCTCCGGTGGTCGGCGCTGCTCGAGGCGACGCGCCGCCGCTGTCGCGGTTTCGAGCACCTCGAGGTCGTTGCTGGACAGCATGCGGGCATGGTCGCTGGTCCCGTGCCCAACGCGGTGGCACGGCACAGCAGGAGGCACCAGCTCCACGCGAGAGCCCCTTTCGGCAGGCGACCGCCTGCCGGCGAGCCTCGGCCTGGCTAGAGGACCTCGGCGCCGACGACCTCGGGCCGTCCCGCTGTCGATCCTCAACAGGCCACGTCTTCCGAACAGTGGCGTGTGGGTGAAGGCCCGCCGTGGTCCTTGGGCGGACTGCGATGGTTGGTCGGTGCTGCCCTCATGTCGGTTGAGCCTCGCCGGTGGCCGTCTCCACGCCGTCGTCGACGGCGGTGCCGCGCCCCGACCCGGGTACCAGCGCGCCCTGGCGCGAGCCACCAAGCGGGTCTCCGTCCTACGGATGCCCGAGGGGCACCATGGCCTGGATTGGCTGACGCCCATCGCTCCGCGCGTGGAGGAGCTGCTCGTCTTCGACTACGCCTGCGACGACCTCAGCGCGCTGCATCACTTCACCAGCCTGCGGAAGCTCACCTGAAGTGTAATCACTTTGGTGGACACGGAAAGGCTATGCCG
>NZ_JBBIAA010000045.1:0-7987 GCF_037482545.1 Pseudokineococcus basanitobsidens
CTGACCCCTCGCCCAGGGGAATCTTCGCGTCAGCGCGTCGTACTCGGCGACCGCACCGGGTCCGTTGCCCATGGCGTGCACGTACTCGCACATGAGGAACGGCATCGAGCGCAGCCGCCGCGACACGGCCGGTCCCGCCCACGCGACCGGCCCGACGCCGGGGTCGTCGCTGCCGATCGCCTCGACCTCCTCGAGCGTCGGGTACATCCGGCTGTAGACGTCGGTGTAGGCGCCCTCGTGGTCGCCCTCGTAGTGCACGGGCCGGCTGGGGTCCAGCCGTCGGACCTCGGCCGCGGCCGCGGCGAGGTTGCGCCCGGTACCGGCCTCGTTGCCGAGGCTCCAGAGGACGACGCAGGCGTGGTTGCGGTCGCGCCCGACGGTCCGGCGCACGCGGTGCACGTAGGCCGCCTCCCAGCACGGGTCGTCGCTGGGGTTGCCGCGCCAGCCGTTCAGCTCGAAGCCGTGCGTCTCCAGGTCGTTCTCGAGCACGACCCAGAAGCCCAGCTCGTCCATGAGGTCGAGCAGCCGCGGGTGCGGCGGGTAGTGGCTCGTGCGGATCGCGTCGACGCCGTGCCGCTTCATCAGCGCGAGGTCCTCGCGGGCGTGCGCCTCGTCGAAGACCCGGCCGCGGTCGGCGGCGATCTCGTGCCGGTTGACGCCGCGGAAGACGACCCGGCGCCCGTTGACGAGGAACCGGTCGCCCTCGACCCGCACGGTCCGGAAACCGGCCCGCAGCGAGACGGTCTCGCCGCGCGAGGCGACCTCGACGTCGTGCAGGCGGGGCACCTCGGCGCTCCAGGGCTCGACGGCGGCGACGTCGACGGGCGCGACCTCGGCCGCGCTCGCCCACGTCTGCTCGACCCCGAGCTCGGGCACCCGCAGCACGACGGGGAAGGCGTCGTCGGCGGCGTCCACCCGGACGTCGAGACGCCCTGCGCCGGCGCGGTGGTCGTACTCCGCCAGGAGCGACACGTCGTCGAGCGAGCCCGCCGGCCGGGCGAGGAGCGACACCTCCCGGAAGACGCCGGGCAGCCACCACTGGTCCTGGTCCTCGAGGTAGGACGCCGCCGACCACTGGTGCACGCGCAGCAGCAGCGCGTTCTCGCCGGCGCGCACGAGCCCGGTGACGTCGAGCTCCTGCGCCAGCCGGCTGCCGGTCCCGGTGCCGACCTCGACCCCGTTGAGCCAGGCGCGCCAGGCGCTCTCGACGCCGTCGAGGCGCAGCAGGTGCCGGGCGGCGCCGGTCCACGCCGCCTCGTCGGGGACCTCGAAGGTGCGCCGGTGGTCCGCGGTCGGGTTCTCCGTCGGCACGTGCGGCGGGTCGACGGGGAAGGGGTACTGCACGTTCGTGTACCAGGGCCGGCCCCAGGCGCCGTCGCCGTGCAGGACCCAGTGCGACGGGACGGGGATCTCGTCCCACGCGCCCACGTCGGTCCCCGGCTCCGACAGGGCCGCGAGCGCGCCGTCGTCCTCGCCACCCCCGGCCGCGGTGGGCCAGAGCCGGAACGCCCACGTGCCCGAGAGGTCGAGCTCGGGCGCGTCGGTGCGCACGCGCGCCCGCGGCGCGCACCGCCGCCCGCTGCCCGGGGCCGGGTCCTCGAGGTGGGCCGGCAGGACCGGCCCGCCCGTGGTGGTCGTGGGCAGCGGGCGGGGGGAGGTCACGCCTTGACGGCTCCTTCGGTGAGCCCGCCGCGCCAGAAGCGCTGCAGGACGATCATGAGGACGACGAGCGGCACCACCGACACCAGCACGCCGCCGATGGTGAGCTGGTAGAACTCTGGCAGACGGTCCACCTGGCCCCGCCACGTCGTCAGGCCCAGCGTCACCGGGTACAGCCGGCTGTCGGCGAGCATCACGAGCGGCAGCAGGTAGTTGTTCCAGATCGCGATGGTCTGGAACAGGAGCACCGTCACGAGCGCCGGTGCCATCGCCCGCAGCGCCAGCGTGTGGAAGATGCGCAGCTCGCCCGCCCCGTCGATGCGCGCCGCCTCGACGACCGAGACGGGCACCGCCGCGCGGGAGTAGATGCGGCACAGGAAGACCCCGAACGGCGACACCAGCGACGGGACGAGCACGCTCCAGTACGTGTTGGCGACGCCGACCTGGCTGAAGAGCAGGAACAGCGGCAGCGCCGTCGCCGTGGCGGGCACGAGCACCCCGCCGAGGATCACCCCGTGGATGAGCCCGTTGCCGCGGAACTCGTACATCCCCAGGGCGTAGCCGGCGGCCGCGGCGAGGTACGTCGCGAGCACCGCCCCGACCCCGGCGTAGAGGAACGAGTTGGCGAGCCACCGCAGGAACAGGCCGTCGTCGTAGCCGATCACCAGCCGCAGGTTGGTGAGCAGCTGCGGGGTGTCGGAGAACCAGAAGCCGTTCGTCGTGAAGAGGTCGTCGGTGGACTTCGTCGCGGCGACGAGCACCCAGTAGACGGGGACGAGGAAGTACACCGCGACGACGACGAGGACGGCGGTGACCAGGATGGTCGTCGCCGGCCGCCGGGGCCGACGACGCCCCCCTCCGGCGGGCTCCCCGCCCGGCCGGTCCGGGGCGTCCTCGGCGGCGTCCGGGACGGTCGTGCTGCCGGTGGGCGGGGGCGCGACGCTCATGACCGGTCCTTCCGGTTGGTGAGGGCCAGGAAGAGCCCGGAGAGCACGAAGGCGGCCAGCGCGATGAGCACCGACTGCGCGGCCGCCACGCCGTAGTCGTTGTTGTTGAAGGCCGAGTTGTACGCCGCGAGGTTCGGCGTGTACTCGTTGCTGATCGCCGTCGAGACGCTCTGCAGCACCTGCGGCTCCGCGAACAGCTGGAGCGTGCCGATGATCGAGAAGACGATCGCCAGCAGCAGCGCCGGCCGGATGAGCGGCAGCTGCAGCGACCACGCGATGCGCAGCGGTCCGGCTCCGTCGACGCGGGCCGCCTCGTAGAGGTCGCCCGGGATGGACTTCAGCTGGGCGACGATGATGAGCATGTTGTAGCCCGCGTACGCCCACGTGACGATGTTGGCGATCGACCACAGGACCGTGGACGGGCCGAGGAAGTCCACGTCGATCCCCAGGAGCCCGGCGACGTCGACGACCGGGGACAGCCCCGGCACGTAGAGGAACGACCAGAGGATCGTCGCGATGACGCCGGGGATGCCGTAGGGCAGGAAGTAGATGGTGCGGAAGGCCCCGGGCCACCGCGCGGACGCCGACTCCAGCAGCAGCGCCAGCACCGTCGCCAGGACGATCATCACAGTGACCTGGACGACGCCGAAGAGCAGCACGCGGCCGACCGACTCGACGAAGGCCGTGCCCTCCAGCGCCTGGCGGTAGTTCGCGAGGCCGCCGAAGCCCGACGTCGTGCCGTCCTCCCCGAAGAGCCCGCTGCGCTCGACGCGCGTGAAGCTCTGCCCGACGGCGTAGACGATGGGCAGCAGGAAGCTCAGCGTGAAGATGACGAGGAACGGCGCCATGAGCATCCACGGCGCCCGGCGGACCGCGGACGAGCGGCCCCGGCCCCGTGCGGGTGTCGTCGCCCCGACGCCGCCCGGCCCGCGCCCGTCCGGGCCCCGGGCCGCCGAGCGCGCCGCCGTCGGGGCGCTCACGAGACCACCTCGGCGGACAGGCCCTTCTCGCGGAAGATCTCGACGACGTCGCCCTCCATCGCGGCGACGGCGTCGACCATGGTCGTGCCGCCCGTCACGACGGTGCGGAAGCGGTCGCCGAGGCCGTCCATGACCTGCTGGGCGATGGGCGGCCACGTCCAGTCCAGGTTCTGCTCCTGCGCCGCCGGGGCGAAGACCTCGGTGCCGTAGGCCTGGCCGCCGAAGAACTCCGAGCCCTCCTGCCGCGCCGCGCCGATGTAGTCGGTGGCGGGCGACCACCCGATGCCCGAGTACCGGATCATCGCGTCGATGCCCTCCGGGCTCGTGGTCATCCACGTCGCGAACTCGAGCGCCTCGTACGGGTGCTCGGAGCCCGCCATGAGCGCCGCGGTCGAGCCGCCGAGGTAGCTCGAGCCGTAGCTGCCGGGGAGGTCGGACCAGACGGGCATCGGGGCCACGCGGAAGAGGCCCTCGGCCCCGGTGGCGCCCTCGAGCAGGGCGTCGCCCCACGAGCCGCTCGTCAGGGCGGCGATCCGCCCGTCGCCCACGGCGGCGAACCACCCGGGCGAGTACGGCGCGAGGGACGTGTTGACGACGCCCTCGCTGACGGCCGTGTCGAAGTGCCGGGCGACGGCCATCGTCGCGTCGTCGGTCATGTTGACGAGCCAGCGGTCGTCCTCGGGCGTGAACCAGACGGCGCCCGCCTGGCTCGCGTAAGCGAGGAAGACCGACGTGTCGCCCACGGGGAAGCTCTCCAGCCAGCGGTTCGGGTCCGCGGCGTGGACGGCGCGTGCGGTCTCGAGCCACTCCGCCCACGTCGCGGGCGGGCCGGCCCCGACCTCCTCGAGCAGGTCGGGGCGGTAGAACGTCGCCATGGGGCCGGAGTCCTGGGGGACCGCCCACGCGGCGTCGAGGAAGCTCACCTGCTCGACCAGCGCCCGGTCGTACTGGCCCGCGACCTGGTCGAAGCCGTACCGGGACACGTCGACGAGCCCGCTCTGCAGCAGGAAGCTCGGCACGTTGCGCATCTCGACCTGGGCGAGGTCCGGCCCGCTGCCGGCCGCGATGGCGGCGAAGAGCTTCTGGTAGCCCCCCGCGTTGCCGCCGGGGATCCACACCGCCTCGACCTGGATGTCGGGGCGCTGGGCGTTCCAGACGTCGCAGACCTGCTGCAGGTCCTTGAGCCACGCCCAGTACTGCAGCCGCACGACCTCGCCGGACGCCGCCGGCGGGATCGTGCCGGTCGTCGTCGGCGCCGCGCCGACGGTGCCGCACCCCGCGAGGCCGGCGAGCCCGGCGGCGCCGAGCGCACCCCCTCGCAGCAGGGAGCGGCGGCTGAGGGTCGTCATGGGTCCCACCTCCCGGCCGGTCTCCGTCGACCGGCTTGCCCGCACGCTAACCCCGTCCGCCCCCGCGGTCACGGGTGCGGGACGTCAGGGCGCGGGCGGCGCCACCGCCAGCCGGGCCCGGGCCCAGGAGGTGTTGCCGTAGCCCTTGGGGTTCCACAGGTCGGCGGCGTGCTCGGGCTGCAGCGCGCCCGTCGAGTCCCAGGCGCGCGCGACGACGTCGACGTCCCCGGGCGCGAGGTCGGTGCGCAGGCGCCAGTGCTGCCACGTCCACGGCCCGTCGGGGGCGTCCACCTCCGCCTGCGCCCAGGTCGCGCCGCCGTCGGTGGAGACGTCGACACGGGCGACGGCGCGGTCCTGCCCGGCGTAGGCGTAGCCGGTGAGGACCGCGCGACCGCAGGGCACGGGGCTGCCGTCGGCCGGGTCGAGCAGCTCGCAGGACAGGGCGGCCGGGCCGAGGGAGATGCCGTCCCCGGGGCCGGCGGCGCGCGGGTCGGCCTCGGGGGGCAGCACGCGGTAGGCGGTCGCCTGGAAGTAGTTGTCCGAGGGCTCGGCGGTGACGGTGATCCCGGTCAGCCACTTGACGCTGCGCGCCCCGATCCAGCCGGGCACGACGACGCGCACCGGGGCGCCGTGCACCCGCGGCAGCGGCTCGCCGTTCATCCCCCAGGCCAGCAGGACCTCCGGCGAGGTCGCCTTCGCGACGGGGACCGAGCCCCCGTAGGGCTGCGGCGGGTCGGCGACCTGCGAGACGTCCGGCGCGGAGAAGCAGACGTGCTCCGCGCCCTCGCGCAGCCCGGCGGCGGCGAGGACGTCGGCCAGCGCGACACCGGTCCACGTGGCCGTCGACGTCGCGCCGCCGCGCCACGGGTCCTCGCCGGGGATGTCGCGGACGGCGACGAGGCCCGCGCGGCGGTTGCCCGCGCACTGCAGCGTGGCGGGCAGGGTGCGCTCGGCGAAGCCCGCGCGCAGGTCCTCCAGGGTCAGCTCGAGCTCGCGCTCGACGAGGCCGTCGACGCGCAGCCGCCAGGTCGCGGGGTCCACCTCGGGCACCGGGCCGTGGTTGCGGCTGTAGAAGGTGTCGGCCGAGGTGACGGGCTCCCCGGCCAGGGCACCGAGCGGGGGCTCGGCGTTGTAGGGGTCGTGCTCGTGCACGAGCATGTCGCCACGCTTGCCCCACGTGCCCACGTCGCCTCCTCGAGATCGGGGCCGGTCCTCGCCCGCGCCCGCCGCCCGGCCAGCGTGGCCCGGGGAGCACGGGCCCGCGAGCCCGCGCCGTCGACGGTCCTGCGCGCCGCCGCTCTACGCCCGGGACGCGGCCCGGGCGCGGTAGGCGGCGGCCGCGACCCGCGCCCCGCAGCCCCCGTCGCAGAAGCGCTTGGAGCGGTTGCGGGAGAGGTCGACGAGCACGGCGTCGCAGTCGTCCGCGGCGCACGTCCGCAGCCGCGAGCGCTCGCCGACCCGCAGGACGTCGACGAGCGCCATCGCGGCCTCCACCGCCATCCGCTCGGCGAGGGGGGCCTGCGGCGTCGTCGCGTGCAGGTGCCAGTCCCAGCCGTCGTGCCGGACGAGCTGCGGCAGCGCGCGCGCCCGGCCGAGGAGGGCGTTGACCCCCGCCACCTGCTCGTCCTCCTCGGCCGTCCACAGCCGCCGCAGCTCGGGGCGCAGCGCGCGGACGGCGTCCAGCTCGGCCTCGTCGTGCGTGCGCGACCCGGTGTAGTCCCACTCGTCGACGAAGGCGTCGAGGGCCGCGGCGTCCGGCAGCCGCTCCTCACGGCGTCCCGGCGCCGTGCCCGGTGCCGTGCCCACGAGCGCCGCCGCGGTCGCCAGCGACACCTCGGTGTCATGGGCGAAGACCATGGTGACTCCTGACCTAGGCTTCGTAGGCGTCATGAGCGTACCGTCTGACGACTCATGACGACCGAGGAGAGGGGGACCCGTGGCGACGACCGAGGGCTCGACGGACCGTCCCACGGCGGCACCGAGGGCCGCCGCGGCCGCGACAGGTCGGGCCCGGCTGACCGGCCTCGGGGTCGCGCTGCTGTCGGCGCTCGTCTTCGGGAGCTCCGGCTCCCTCGGCAAGGGCCTGCTCGAGACGGGCTGGTCGCCCGGCGCCGCCGTGCTCGCCCGGGCGCTCGTCGGCGGCCTCGTCCTCGCCTTGCCCGCCGTCCTCGCGCTGCGCGGCCGCTGGCACCTGCTGCGGGCCGACGCGTGGCTCGTGGTCGCCTACGGGGTCGTCGCCGTCGCGGGCTGCCAGCTGGCCTACTTCACGGCGGTGCAAACGGTCTCGGTCGGCGTCGCGCTGCTCGTGGAGTACCTGGCGCCGGCCCTGCTCGTCCTCCTCGCCTGGGCCCGGGGGCGGCGGCCGAGCCGGCTCGTGGCCCTCGGCACGGTGCTCGCGCTCGCCGGGCTGGCGCTCGTCGTCGACGTCACGGGGGGCCTGCGGGTGGACCTCGTGGGCATCGCGTGGGCGCTGGCCGCCGCGTGCGGCCTCGCCGCCTACTTCGCCCTCTCCGCGCGGCCGGGCGCCGGCCTGCCGCCGCTGGCGCTCGCGACCGGGGGCCTTCTCGTCGGCGCCGCCGTCCTCGGCCTCGCCGGCCTCGCGAGGGTGCTGCCGCTGGCGACCTCCACGGACGACGTCGCGCTCGCCGGCCGCTCGCTGCCGTGGTGGGTCGCGGTCCTGGCGCTCGGCGTCGTCGCCGGGGCGGTCGCCTACGCCACCGGCGTCGTCGGGGCCCGACGGCTGGGCACGCGCACGGCCTCCTTCGTCGGCCTCACGGAGGTCGTCTTCGCCGTGCTCGTCGCGTGGCTGCTCCTCGGCGAGCTGCCGCTGCCCGTCCAGCTGCTGGGCGGCGTCCTCGTCGTCGCCGGGGCGGTCGCGGTGAACGCCGACGAGGGTCGCGCCGGTCGTCCGCGGCGCCGCCGGCGGTCCCGCGTGCCCGTCGACCCGCCCGTCGCCTGAACCAGCTCGTTCTTCTCGCGAGGCGACCTGCCGATGTCGGCCGCCCTCGGCGTCACCGCAGGTCAGCAACCCTGCGCCGTCTTCGAGGCGCAC
>NZ_JBBIAA010000046.1:0-6580 GCF_037482545.1 Pseudokineococcus basanitobsidens
CCACCGACGACGAGGTGGCGTTCGCCTACACCGTCACCGGCACGCACCAGGGCGAGCTGATGGGCTTCGCGCCGACAGGGCGTTCGGTCAGCTTCCGCGGCATGCAGATCAGCCGGTTCGAGGACGACCGCATGGTCGAGCGCTGGGGCAGCAGCGACCAGATGGGCATGCTCGCCCAACTCGGCATCGAGCCCCGCCAGAGCGGCGCCTCCTAGGAGGGCTAGGACGCGTTGCCTATGGCTTGAGCCAGGTGAGGATCGACAGCGGGACGCTGTCCGGCCAGTAATCGACAGCGGGGACGGCGGACTGGCTGGGTGGTCAGTCGTCGCTGCCGTTGTCGAAGGTGCCGACGACGGTGGTGCCGTCGGATTCGTAGACGGTCACGATCGGGGTGGGGGAGCCCGACTCCTGCCACGCGAGGGCTTCTTCGGGGGAGGAGAAGTCGGGGGCGTAGTTGAGCTCGGTGGCGTAGGCGTACCCGGTCTCGCCGTTGGTGGCGTGGACGGCGATCAGGTCAGGGGTGCTGCCGTCGGGCTTCTGGACGCCGTAGGTCTCGCCCTTGGCGTTGACACCCCACTCGGTGGGTGTGTGAGTGGAGAAGGTCCTGGTCATGGCCCACCGGGTCCCGGGCGTGGTGCTGATCGTCACCCCGGTGGTGACCTCCTCCAGCGGCTGCGACCACGACACCGTCCCCGGCGCGGGGCCGTCGCCGCGTTCCTCGGCTGTGGCGGGGGCCTCGGCGGCTGAGCACGACACGCTCGCGCCGCCGTCACCGAGGTCGAAGGTTCCGGCGTCCAGGCAGGTGAAGGCCAGCTCGACGTGAGTGGCCCCCTCGGGTGGTGCGCCGAGGTCGACGGTGGCTGTGCCGGTGCGCTGGAGGTCCAGCTCCGCCGACCGGGGCTGGACCCGGTCAGCGCCGGGCAACGTGACCAGGCCCGAGGCGACGGCGACGGCGCCACCGCCGACGACGCCAGCCAGGACGAGGGCGCTCAGCCCTGCTGGCTGGCGCCACGTCCGCCGGCGTGCCGGTGACGGCCTGCCTCGGCGGAGGGGGCGGGTGGCGGCGACGGTGGCCAGCAGCTCGGCGCGGACCGCGTCACGGAAGACGGGATCCACCGGGCGTGGGGCGTCGTCGAGGTCATGTCGGCGCTCGCTCATGACGGCTGCCCTCCAGGGGTCGTGAGGACTCGTGCTGCCGGGTGGTCCGCGAGGGATGCGCGCAGCCGGGCTCGGGCGCGGTGCAGCCGGGTCTTGGCTGCGCCGGTGGTCAGGCCCGCGGCGGCCGCGGCGTCGGCCACGGGAAGTCCTTCGAGGACGACCAGGGCGAGCAGCTGGGCGTCGACCGGCCGCAGGGCCCGCAAGGCTGCGGCGACGTCGGCGTCGACGACGCCGGCGAGGACTTCGTCGGCCGCATCAGCGCTGTGGTGCTGGCGGGGTAGCCGCTCCAGCAAGGCCCGGTAGCGGCGGGTGCCGCGGGCGCTGTTGCGCGCGAGGTTCGTCGTGGTCACCAGCAGCCAGGGCAGGACGCTGTCGTTGACCAGCCGTACGTCCCGGCGACGTCGCCACAGCTCGAAGAAGGCCGCGGCCGTCACGTCCTCGGCGTCCGCCGAGGAGGTCAGCAACCGGCAGGCGTGCCGGTGCACCCGCGCGTGGTGGCGGTCGAACAGCCGACCGACGGCGTCAGCATCGCCGCGCAGCCCGGCTGACCACCAAGCCTCGTCCGACGTCTCCTGCACACCCTCCAGTGTCCGGACAGCACCGCGAGGTCACACACATCCAGCAGAACCCCCCCCCCCCCGCCCACGACGCGCCCCAGCCAGTCGGGGGGAAGCGCGCAGTGGCCGCCAAGGGCATTCCGTTAGCGGATCGACAGCGGGACGCTGTCCGGCTAGCGATCGTCGCCGGCCAGGTCCGCGAGGACGCCAGCGACTAGCGTGCCGAGATGGAGCAGCAGCGTTCTCGCGCGTGGCGGGTAGCTGAGCGGCTAAGGATCGTCGAAGAGCCTGGTCTACGCCCGGTGGGCAGCCGAGCGTGGTGGCGACGTCTGGCTCTGGGCGCCGGCGTGGGGATGGGCACCTTCGCCGTCCTGCACCTCGTCGACGTCCTCCGCGGATAGGAAGCGCACGGGCGAGCGACCGGACGGCGATCGTCAGCGGGACGTGTGCTGGCGCGGCGGGTCAGTCGCTGAGACGGGTGACGTAGGCGGAACCACTACCGCCATACTCCCACCGCGGGCATACTCCGGTCATGCCACGTGACCTGACTGAGCCGGCCTTCTGGGTGCTGACCGCCTTGTCGGAGGCGCCGCGCCACGGCTACGCCGTGCTGGGCCGTGTCGAGGAGCTCTCCGCTGGGCAGAGCCCGCTACGGGTCACGACGTTGTACGCGACCCTCGAGCGCCTCGAGCGCGACGGCCGGATCCGCGTGGTCAGCGAGGAGGTCGTCGACGGCCGCGCCCGCCGCACGTACGAGGTCACCGTCGAGGGACGGCAGGTGCTGTCCCAGGAGACCGAGCGGTTGATGGTCAGGGCGCGGGCAGCGCGGGCCAGCCTGGGTCAGGCCCGCCCGGTGTGGACGCGCGCGTCCGGCTGGGCGCACGCATGAGGCGCCGGGGAGCCGGCCGTGACCCGCAGCGGTTGCTGCGCTGGTACCCGCGGGCGTGGAGGCGCGAGCACGGCGCGGTGCTGCTGGGTCTGCTGGCCGAGCAGGCCGCTGACCGGGGTCGTGGCCTGTCGGCGGGTGAGGCGTGGTCGATGCGGCTCCACGGGATCGCGGAGTGGTTCACCCCGCGCGCTGGCGCGGTGCTCGCCGTCGGCGGGCTGCTGGCCGGGCTGCTGGCCGTCGCGAGCCCGTTCGCGGTGGATCGGGCGCCGGAGGACGTCGTCGTCGTCGCGGCCGCCGTCACCGGTGCGCTGGCCTCGGCGCTGACGTCGCTGAGTGTTCTGACGTTGGTGCGTGACGCGGGGTGGACCACCGCCGTTGGCACCGTCGTCAGCGCTACGGCGTTGCTGGGGGCCTGGACGGTGTCGGTCCCGGCGGGGTTGGCGTGGAGCGTCGGTTTCGACCAGGCCGACGCCGGCCTCCCGCGGACACCTTTCGCGTCCGCGTGGCCGGTGCTGCTGGCGGTCGCGGTGGCCTTGGGGGCGGTGGCGCTGGCCCCGGCCATCGCTGGCGGGCTGCGCCGGATCCCGACCACCGCAGGCCGGTGGGCCCTGGCGGTCGCCTGCGGCGTCCCCGCCGCCGTGCTGATCGCCGTCACGACCGTAGCGCCGGGTGGGTCGCTGCTCGTCGCGGTGGTGCTGCTCGTCCTGTGCATCGCACGGCAACAGCCGGGCACCTCGGCCACTCGAGAGGACCATCAGGTCGCCACTGCACGGGTCGACCCGCCGCCCAGCCCCCGCACCGGCGACGCTCACAGACCACCCCCTGCCGTCCTTCCCCTGGCCGTGGTCGGCTTCCTGCTCACCACGCCCTGCGCGCTGTACGCCGTCCTGGGCGGCGGTGACACCTCCTGGACCGGGTTCCCGGCTGCGCTGGAGGCTCTGCCGCCGATGAACACGGGGCTGGCGCTGGGGGCGTTGGCCAGCTTGCCGTTGGTCCCGGCGGCCGCGCTGCTGGTGTCACGTCGGGTCCGGCGAGGGGTCGGCCTGGCCGCGACGCTGGTCTGCGTGGCGGTGCAGGGGCAGGCGGTCAGCGCCGGGATGGGACCCGATGGTGACGGTGGATTCCTCGTGGTCGTCGCCGCGGGAGCCCTCGCCGGCGTCGCGGTCGTGTCTCTCCTCGCGCCCCGGCTGCCCGGGCCGGCCTCGACGCGACGGCTGCTCGTCGCCGTCATCGGTGTCGCCACAGGCTGGGTGGTCGGCGTCCCCGTCCTGATGGTCGGCCCCCTCATCGCCCCCTTCATCGCCCTCGGCCTGGCCGTCCACGTCCTGCGACCCCTTACGAGACGACCGCGCCGCACCGGCCAGCCGCAACTGGCTGTCGGCTAGTCGCGCCGTACCGATAGGCGGTCGGCAAGTGGGACTGGCTCGGCGGCCGCCGTCCGCTGCGGCTACCGGCGTCGCTCGAGGAAGCGCGGAGCGTTCTCGTACCCACTGCACTCGTCCGAGATGGCGGGGGAGAGTCCCCTGGAGTGGTGTAGGTGGATCGAGCCCCGCTGGGTGGTGGCTAGTGCGCCGACGAGTACCTCGTCGTGCCGCCGCGGATCCCAGCCAGCAAGCAGCAGACCTAAACCTCCAACGACTCAGGTCTTGCCTACTTGCGTGAGCGCTACGCGAAGTACCTCCCGGCTGACATCGCCGCACCAGTTACGGAATCCGAGAGCTAGCCCCGCCCCTCGCGCACCTCCTGGGCGCCCAGGAGGTGCGCGAGGGGCGGGGCTAGCTCTCGGATTCCGTAACTGGTGCGGCGATGTCAGCCGGGAGGTACTTCGCGTAGCGCTCACGCAAGTAGGCAAGACCTGAGTCGTTGGAGGTTTAGGTCTGCTGCTTGCTGGCTGGGANCCGTCGTCGGCGAGGCAGCCTTGGAGCTCGTGTCAGGCTCTTGTGCGCCCAAGCACGGGCTGGGCACCCTGCTCCATCACCGGGCAGAGCAGCTTGACGCGCTGGCTCGCTTCAGACGATCGCGGCGCGGAGCGCCGCCGCTGCGGCGCCCACATCGGGGGCTCCGTAGATGGCCCCGCCCGCGACGGCGACTCGAGCCCCGGAGTGCTGCACGGAGGCGATCGTCGAGCTGTTGATACCGCCCGCCACGGAGAAGGGGACGCCCGATGAGCGGCCGTCGTCCAGCAGCGTCGAGAAGGTGAATCCCTCTTCAGCCTGCTCGTCGAGCCCCGCGTGCATCTCGACGAACTCGGCACCGAGCGCGACGACCTCCTTCGCCCGCGTCGGCTTGTCCGCGACACCGATCAGGTCGACCACGACGCCCTTGCCGTGCTTCTTGGCCGCCTTGACCGCTCCGACGATCGTGCTGTCTCCCGCTGAGCCGAGCACCGTCACGAGGTCAGCTCCGGCTGCGAAGGCGATCTCCGCTTCGAGCTCCCCGGCATCCATGGTTTTGAGGTCGGCGAACACGACCTTGTCGGGATGGGCCTTCTTGATGGCAGTGATCGCCGACAGGCCCTCGCTCTTGATGAGCGGGGTGCCGAGCTCAAGGATGTCGACGTGCGGCGCGGCGGCCGCTGCGAGCTCGAGCGCGGCGGCCGTGGTCAGCGTGTCCATGGCGAACTGCAACTGCATCGTGCGTCCTTCGATCGATGGGAGTGGGTCATTCGAGGTTGGCGTGACGGGGCCAGAGCTCGTCGGCGCTGGCACCCGACCTCCGCCAGAGGGTGTGGAAGAGGGCGTCACCAAGGACGACGACGACCTGCTCGAAGAGGCTGCCGGCGTACTGCACTGAGGCCGCTCCGGAGCGATCGAGCTTGTCGGCGGCCGGCACGATGACGCTGTGCACGGCGAGGGCTGCCAGCGGAGACGCGGGGTCGGTGGTGATCGCCACCACCCGCGCGCCGGCAGCCACAGCTGCTTCGGCGCCGCGCACGATTCCACCTGTCGTGCCGGAGCCGCTGGCGGTGAGCAGCAGGTCACCGGAGGTGATGGCCGGGGTGGTGACCTCCCCGGCGACGTGGACCTGCAGTCCAAGGTGCATGAGACGCATCGCCGTCATGCGCAGGGCCAGCCCGGAGCGACCGGCCCCGAACACGAAGATGCGCGAAGCGGTCGCGATGCTGTCGGCGACGGCGTCGAGAGCTGATGGATCGGCGTGCACCAAGGCATCGAGGGCTCCCTCGAGCTCGCGTGCGATGCGATCCAGCGAGGATCCGACGTCAGCGTCCACTCGCTCATCCTTGGGTGCGCGACCGTCAGGCGCTGCCACCCGACAGCGGGGTTCTACCTACCCGAAAGGATGGGATGGGCGTCCGGGTAGATTGCAACGGGTGACGACCGCGGGTTTGTCGACGTCTGTCCAACGTCGACTGCGCGCCGAGCACGCCCGCGAGCTCGCCGAACAGGCCGACCGGCACGCCGTGACGCTCGAGTCGCTCCTCGCCGTGCTGCGTTCCGCACGGCTCGATGACCGGACATCGCGCACCATCGCCATCGAGACGGCCGCGGCCGCGCTCGTGCAGCTGCGCGTGGCGACGGATGCGCGCTTCAGCACCACCCTCGAGCCCGTGGTCACGGCCTTCACCCGGTTGCGCACGGACCTGCGCCCGCTCGTCCGCTTCGGCGACCTGGACGTGCAGTTCGTCGAGCCGCCGCTGACCGGGCGCGCTCTGCCAGGCGAGGTCGCGCACGCAGCGCGGGCGATCGTGCGTAGCGCGGTGCTCGCGCTCGTCGACAGCGGCGAGACCAAGCGGGTCCGCATCCAGTGGAACTGCGACGGACTCAACCTGCTCATCAGCATCCGCGACGACGGGCGCGGGGAGCTGACCGCGCACGATGACGCCCTGCGGCCCATCGCAGAGCGAGTGAGCGCGCTCGGCGGCGTCCTGACCGTCTCCTCGACCCCAGGCTGGGGGTCCTCCCTGGACATCACCGGCTCATCGCAAACGAGGGTGCAGCTGGGGTCTGAAGCCGCC
>NZ_JBBIAA010000047.1:0-6519 GCF_037482545.1 Pseudokineococcus basanitobsidens
CCACCCCAGGTCGGGGCGTCTCACCTCAGCCTGCCAGGGAGGGACCACCTCGACCGACTCATGGGCGACGTGAGCACCCAGCTGCTACTCGACGACGGCCTCGCTGACCTGGTCCACGCTCGAGGTGCCGGTCCCTCGCCTTTCGTCGAGCGCAACGCGCAGGAGGCCTTCGTCGGCAGCGGTCTGATCACGCGGCTGCCCACCCTCCAAACACTCCCTGTCGACGAGCTTCTCGACCTGCGCTCGGAGCTGACGGTGCAGCGGCGCAAGTACCTCAGGGCGGTCAGCTCGCTGTCCCAGAAGATGACCACGACGGCGTTCGCCCCCGAGCGCGCCGACGAGCTGGATCACCTCTGGCGCACAGACGTCAGCCCCGCGCTCGACGACCTCCGGTCTCAGCTCGTGGAGCACTCCCTCGTCCGGGAGCTGGCGCGGCGGGCCGGGAGCGATGCGCGGACCTTCGTCACGGCCACCGGAGTGGGCGGCTTCGGCTGGTTGTCCCTGGGCGTCCTGCGCGACGTCGACCTCATGGCTGCCCTCGTCGCGGCGGCACCCGCCGCCGGCGTCGCCGCCACCTCGTTCTTCAACGCCTTGCAGGGGCGGCGTTCAGGGCAACGCGAAGCGACGACCCAGGACCTCTACTACCTGGTGGCCCTGGCCGAGCGCAGCAGCTGAGCCTTGAGCACGACGGCGACTGCCGGCGGGTGCGCGCGGTGTGCGCCACGGGCTCAAACCGCATGGGGTGCCTTGGGGTGTGGAGAGCCGCGCCGGGCGTCGGTGGTGGTGGGCAGGGTGGTGCCTGTCCCGACCACCTGCGGTCTGACCAGCCGCACGACCCTTTCGAGGGGTACCTGTGAGCGACCTCGCCACCACCGTCACCGTCATCGACGCCTGCGGGCGTGCCCGCGTCCCGGTGCTGCTGCTGTCCGACCCGGGGATGGGCAAGTCGTCCCTGGTACGCGGTCTCGCGGCCGCCGAGGGCGTGGTCTGCGAGACCGTCCTGGGGTCGGTGCGCGAGCCTGCCGACGTCGCGGGGATGCCCGTCGTCACCGACCAGGGCGCGGTGATCGAGCCGCCCGCGTGGGCCAAGCGCCTCGCGGCGGCCGAGGCCGGGTACCTGTTCCTGGACGAGGCAAGCAATGGAAAGTGCACCTCCTTCTTGAAGGAGGTCACTGATGAAGACGAGGACGAAGCAGCCTGGCGCGAACGCACGGCCGGGGCGGGCAACGCGGGCAGTGGTCTATCCGGCGTTTACTCGGACGGGGCCGGACTCGCCGGCCGAGGGCACGCGGCCGATCTACCTGTATCTGCGGCTGTCGAAGTATCACAAGGACAAGGCGGACGCGATCGAGCGTCAGCGCCTTGATCTGACCCGCAAGCTCGCCGCTGAGGGTGGGTGGACGGTGATGGGTGAGTACATCGACAACGACTCAGCGAGCGCTTCTGCGGCGAAGAACCGAAAGGGGTGGCGTCAGCTCAACCAGGACATCCAGGCCGGGATGGTGCCGGCCGTGGCGTTCTGGAAGCTGGATCGCACGAACCGGATTGCGGCGAAGTGCATCGAGTGGATCGGCCAGTGCCAACGCTCGGGCGTGTACCTGGTCTCACATCAAGACAGCGCCGATGAGCTGAACACCGCGACCGCGGGGGCGAAGCTGGTGACCGGGATCAAGGCGCTGCTCGCGGAGGTTGAGACCGATTCGATGAGCGAGCGGCAGTTGGCGTCGAAGCGGCACCTGGCTGAGGCTGGGTTCCATCATGGCGGCACGCCGCCGTTGGGGTGGATGGCTGGCCCGCGGGTGGTCGATGAGTTCGGCCGTTCCGGGGTGCGGCTGGTGCCGCATCCGGTGGAGCATCCGGCCTTGAAGGACGCGGTGGACATGGTGCTGGCGGGCAAGAGTCTGGCGCAGATCGCCCGCTATTGGAGCGACCAGTACGGGATCACCGCCGCTACAGGTGGGCCGGTGTATGAGGCAACGGTGTATCGGTCGTTGGTCTCGCCGCGGATGATTGGCTATCGGATGCGGCAGGTGCCCGAGCATCAGCGTGGTGTGAAGCTCGATCTGCTGGATTACATCGCCCGGGATGCTTCGGGCGAGCCGGTGATCGCTCAGGAGCCGGTCTGTGACCGGGCGACGTGGTTGCGGGTGCGCCGGCTGCTGGAGGAAGCGAAGACCTCCCGGACCAGGCGACCGTGGGGCTCGCACGAGTGGCTGCTGACGGGGCTGCTGCATTGCAGGTGCGGGGAGCGTCTGTATGGGCATCAGAAGTACCGCAAGCGTGCCTCTGGTGAGCGGGTGCCGGCGTTCGCGTACCGCTGCCAGGCCAACAAGGTCCGCGGTCCGGGGAACTGCTCGGGTGGATGCACGATCGATGCGGTCAAGGGCGAGGCGTTCGTGCTGGGCTGGTTCTTCGCTCAGATCACTGATGATGCGCTGGCTGCCGCGCGGGCCCGACGGCGTGCTGCCCGGGCTGATGTGGGCGTCAGCGAGGTGCTGTCCCAGCTCGATGAGGCCAGGGCCGAGCGTGACGCGCTGTTGTCCAAGCAGGGCACGGGGGAGTATCGGGGTGCGATGGTGACGGTGCTGCTGTCGCTGATCGCTGATGCGCAGCGGCGTGTCGATGGTCTCCAGCGACGGTTGTATGCGATGGAGCTGGATGAGTTCCCGATCGAGGACGGCCCGGCGTTGATCGCCTCGTGGAAGGAGCGGGCGATCACCGAGAAGCGCGCCTATCTGCGGCGGATGATCCACCGGATCGATGCGCTGCCGGGCAAGGCACCGACCGAGGAGCGGTTGGGGATCACTCCGGTCGAGTGAGGGCGTCGGCCACGCTGGCGGCATCGAGCATTGTCGCGACTTGCTCGATTACGTCCTGCGAGGCCGGTTGGGTGGGGGGGAAGAANTCCGGTCGAGTGAGGGCGTCGGCCACGCTGGCGGCATCGAGCATTGTCGCGACTTGCTCGATTACGTCCTGCGAGGCCGGTTGGGTGGCGTGCCGGAGCGTTCCGGCACGCCACCCTGCGGCGAAAGCCGCGTAGGCGGGTTCGGCGATGACCTGTCCCACCTGGGCCGGAGGCGGGCAGGTCGTGTCGGTGCTCACGGTTCCTCTCCGGCGATGGCTGCGTAGAAGTCGTCCTCGGCCTGTCGGCGTTGGGCGACCTCCGCGGTGACGAAGGCTTCGAACTCCGTGGCCCGGTCGGTGATCGCGGTCTCCTGGACCGGCTCGGCTGGTTCCTCGCCGGGCCAGGTGGTCTGACGGGTCGGCCGGTCACGGTCGATCCGGGTACCCGAGGCCGCGACCCAATCACGCAGCCGTGTCCGAGCTTCGGCGAAGTCGCGGTGCCAGCCGATCGCCGCCGAGGCGTTCTGCTCGGGGTCGTAGGCGCCCAGCCAGTGCAGATGCAGCGCAGACAGCTCCCACATCAGTTCGGGATGGTGGTGCCAGAACGGCGGAAGGACGCTGGCGGGCAACCCGTAGGTGCGGCGCAGCCAGGTCACCCACCGGTCCAGGGCGAACCACTCGACCTCCAGTTCCTCGGCGGTCAGCAGGTTCCAGTTCACTGGATGCGGTGGCTCGGTGACGTCCGGCGCCTCGTCAGTGATCAGGTCGTCGTCGTCGAGCAGGTCGTCCTCGTCGAGTTCGTCAGGGTCGGTCGGGTGCTCGCTCACGATGCTCCTCCGGTTGTCACAGGCCGAGGGCGGGAGCGGATGTGCTCTGCCGTGGCCGCTCGGGCGATTCGAACGCCGGTGCCTGCTGTGTGGCGGGGCGTTCGGGTGCCTGGTCGATCGGGGTCCGCCGGGCGCTGCGGTCCACGTCATAGCGGGTGTAGGCGCTGTCGTGGCCGATCCCGGTGACGACGAACACCTCGCTCTCGGGGCCGTCGGCGCGCCCCTCGCGGCTGGTTGGAGGCGCGGGCGAGAATGAGCATGCCCGAGGACGGGCCCGGGAAGGATGGAGAGCGCGCGATGGCCAAGGTCAACTTCAAGCGACTGGGCCAGGGCGCCTCGGCCCCAGCCAACACGATCACCGACCCCCGGGACCTGTTCAACGCCCTACCCGAGAAGGTCTCTGGCCTCGACTACCTGCGAGGGCCCCAGGACCAGGTGCTGGCCGCCTGGGATGACCGTCGCGACGAGCGCGACCTCGTGATCAAGATGAACACAGGAGGCGGCAAGACGCTGGTCGGGCTCCTCATCGCCCGCAGTTGGCTCAACGAGGGCATCCGGCCCGTTGCATATCTTGTACCGGACGACTTCCTGACGGCACAGGTCACGACCGAGGCGGGACGAGCCGGGATCGCGACAACGAATGATTCCAGGTCGCCCGAGTACCAGCAGGGACGCGCGGTGCTCGTCGGGACGTTCGCGAAGCTCTTCAACGGCCTGTCCGTCTTCGGAGTCGGCGGCAGCGTGTCCAAGCCTCCCTCGCACAGCCTCGGCGGGGTGATCATTGACGACGCTCACGCCTGCATCGCTCAGGCAGATCACGTGTTCCGGCTCCGCGTCGAAGACAACTCGGAGGGGTACAGCGATCTGCTAACACTCTTCGCTGGGGACCTGAAAGCGCAGTCTCCCAACGGCCTGCTGGACCTAGAAGCGCGTCGCCGGACGGCGATACAGGAGGTTCCATTCTGGGCATGGCAGGACAAGCAAGATCAGGTCTTGTCGATTCTCCATCCGATCTCGGACAGCGCACTGAAGTGGGGCTGGCCGCTCGTCGTAGACAGCCTCCCCCTCTGCACCGCCGTGATCACCAGCGATGCGTTCGAGATTTATCCGCCCTGCCATCCCACAGAGACACTCCTCGGCTTCTCGCAGGCACAGCGGCGTGTTTACCTCACAGCCACGCTTGCTGACGACTCGGTGCTGGTCCGCCACTTCGGCGCGGCACCGGAGTCAGTCTCACGGCCAATCTTTCCTTCGAGCGCTGGCGACATCGGGGATCGGATGATCCTCGTCCCACAGCAACTCGTGCCCAAGGCGACGGACGAGGAGGTCCGTGATCTCGTCCTGGACCTGGCCGAGGACCAGAACGTGGTAGTGATCGTGCCGAGCCATGCTCGCGCTGACTGGTGGCGAGAAGACGCCGCCCTCGTGCTGGACCGCAACAACATTCATCAGGGCGTCGAGCAACTGCGCGAGAACCCACAACTGGGTCTGGTAGTGCTCATCAACCGCTACGACGGGATCGACCTGCCCGGCGATGCATGCCACGTCCTGGTGCTGGATGGCCTACCAGAAGCACTCGACGGACCGGAGCGGCTGGCACAGGCCCGGTTGACCGGATCAACGAACCTCCTTGGCCGACAGATTCAGCGCCTGGAACAGGGCATGGGACGAGCCACCCGGTCGAATGAGGATCACGCTGTGGTCCTTCTCCTGGGGGCGCGACTGGCCGAACGTCTCAATGCGCCGGAGGCACGCGGCTTCTTCTCACCCGCGACAAGGGCGCAGTTGGACCTCGCAGCAGAGATCGCTAGCGAAGTCGAGGCCGACTCGCTAGACGACCTCCACGACATCATGGAGCAATGCCTCGAACGCGATAAGGACTGGGTGGCCTACAGCAAGGGCGCACTTGCACAGGTCCGGTACGACACCTCTCGGATTGCCGACACCGCTAGCGCTGAGCGGCGCGCGTTCGATGCCGCCCTGCGCGGCGACTACGTGTTCGCAGCTCAGGAACAGCAGACAGTCGTGAATGGCATCACAGACGACGCCGCGACTCAGGCACTCCAGAGGCAGCGGCTCGCGGCATACACCAACTTCTTCGACCCTTCCCAGGCTCAGCAGACCCAGAAGACGGCCAACCTCGCGAACAGACGGCTACTCCGGCCCCTGGCGGGTGTGCAGTACGAGCGTCTGAAGGCGGCGAGCCGCCCGCAGGGCGAGCAGGCTTCATCCTGGCTGCAAGCGAAGTACACGTCCGGCAATGATCTCTTGCTCGGGTTCAAGGCCGTCCTACAGGACCTTGACTGGGGACCCCGTACACCACAGTTCGAGCAAGCCGTGCGCGACCTCGCGGAACACATCGGTCACGTTGGGCAACGGCCCGAGGACACCCTCGGCCGCGGGCCGGACGACCTATGGGCGCTTCGCGACGGGACGTTCTATGTCATTGAAGCGAAGAGTGGGGCCGACCCCGGCCATCCCGTGTACAAGAAGGATGCCGAGCAACTCTCGAACGCCATGGACTGGTTCCGGCAGCAATACCCCAACAGTGAGGCGACGCCACTGCTGATCCATCCGGAGGAAAGATTCGACTCACATGCCGCGATACCGACCGGCTGTCGCGTCGTCACGACGAAGCGGCTTGCCCGGCTCCGAGAGTCCGTGTCGGCCTTCGCGACGGGTCTGGTGGCCAACGAGGCCTTCCGCGATCCCGCTCGCGTCACCAGCCTCCTGAACGATTACGGACTGAGCGCGGCCAACTTCGTACGTCGCTTCTCGGTGCCGGGGCGGCACTAACCCGGCGAGGCTCGAGGCGCCGTCCTCCGGCGTCGCGATCCAACAGCTGCGA
>NZ_JBBIAA010000048.1:0-6415 GCF_037482545.1 Pseudokineococcus basanitobsidens
ACCACGGTGCGCCTCGAAGACGGCGCAGGGTTGCTGACCTGCGACGACGCGACCACGGCCCGACTTCTGCAGGTCGCCTCGCGCGCCGGCGGCGGCGGGCGCCGGTCGTCACCCCTGCGCGCCGGCGCTGCTTGCCCTCTCAAATAACCGGGCGTAGCGTCGACCGCGGCGCCGTCGACGTCGCCCCCGACCCGCTGCGACCCCCGGCCGCAGCACGCGACAGACGACCGGCGCAGCGCCGGCGACGAGGAGACCCACCATGAGCCACGTCCACGGCACCCGTACCGACCTCGGCCTGCTGGCGCTGCGCGCCGGCGTCGGCGGCACCCTGTTCGCGCACGGCGCCCAGAAGCTCTTCGGCTGGTTCGGCGGCTACGGCCTCGAGGCCACCGGCGGCGCGATGGAGTCCATGGGCTTCACGCCCGGCAGGCGCAGCGCCCTGCTCGCGGGCCTGGGTGAGGCCGGCGGCGGCGCCGCCCTCGCGCTCGGCCTCGGCACCCCCGTCGCCGGCGCCGCGGCCGCCGCGACGATGACGACCGCCGGCACCGTCCACGGCCCCGCGGGCTTCTGGGTGACCTCCGGCGGCTTCGAGTACAACGCCGTCCTCGCGACGGTCGGCTCGGCCCTCGCCGTGGCCGGCCCCGGTCGGTACTCGGTCGACCACCTGCTCGGGCACAAGCTCGACCGCCCGTGGATGGCGACCGTCGCGCTGACCGCCCTCGGCGCGGCCGCCGCCACCGTCATCACCCAGCGCAAGAAGGCCGTGGCGGCCGCGGCCGCCGCCCAGCAGACCTCGGACGCCGAGCAGGTCGCCACGGGCGAGCAGGCCGAGGCCACCGGCGCCTGAGCCACCGCCTCCACCCGTCCCCCGGTCCGGCCACCCCCGCGCCGGGGGACGGCCCCTCGGCCTCGCTGCGGATGGGCGCACATGCGGCGGTATCGTCGCCGCTGTGCCGCAGATCCGGATCAGCGAGGCCGCCGACCTCCTCGGCGTCAGCGACGACACCGTGCGCCGCTGGGCCGACACGGGGGCCTTCGCCACCTCCAGGGACGACGCCGGCCGCCTCGTCGTCGACGGCGCCGCGCTGGCCGCGCACGCCCGCGAGCACGCCCGGACGGCGAGCGACCCGACCGGGGTGGCCCGCTCGGCGCGCAACCGCTTCGTCGGCCTCGTCACGCGCGTCGTCGTCGACGGCGTCATGGCGCAGGTCGAGGTGCAGTGCGGGCCGCACGCCGTCGTCTCCCTCATGAGCGCCGACGCGGCCCGCGAGCTGGCGCTGGAGCCCGGCAGCGTCGCGGTCGCCGTCGTCAAGGCGACGACGGTCGTGGTCGAGACGCCGGGGAGCCGGGCGTGAGCCGCCGGCGGCCCCGGGCCCTGGTCGGCACGGCCCTGCTGCCGGTGGCGCTCGTCCTCGCCGGGTGCGGCGGGCCGGACGCCGCACCGGCCGGCGCGGGGGACGCAGCGGCGACCGGGGCGAGCGCGTCCGGGGTGACCGCGTCCGGGGCGAACGCGTCCGGCGACGCCCTCACCGGCACCGTGACCGTCTTCGCGGCCGCCTCGCTCACCGAGGTCTTCGACGAGCTCGCCGCGACGTTCGAGGGGCAGCACCCCGGCGTGGAGGTGGAGACCAGCTACGCGGGGTCCTCCGACCTGGCGACGCAGATCACCGAGGGCGCCCCCGCCGACGTCTTCGCCTCCGCCGACGAGCGGACGATGCAGGAGGTCGTCGACGCCGGGCTCGCGGGCGACGAGCCGCAGACCTTCGCGACGAACGTCCTCACGGTCGTCACGCCGCCCGACGACCCGGCGGGCATCGGGACCTCGGCCGACCTGGCCCGTCCGGGCGCCCGCGTCGTCGTCTGCGCGCCGCAGGTACCGTGCGGCGCCGCGACGCAGCGGGTCGAGGAGGCCACCGGGCTCGCCCTCGCGCCCGTCAGCGAGGAGGGCTCGGTCACCGACGTCCTCGGCAAGGTGACGAGCGGGCAGGCCGACGCGGGCGTCGTCTACGTCACGGACGCGCGCCGGGCCGGCGACGACGTCCGCGAGGTGCCGCTCGACGGCGCGGACGCCGCGGTCAACACCTACCCGCTGGCCCCGCTCGCCGACGCCCGGGACCCGGAGACCGCCGCCGCCTTCGTCGACCTCGTCGTGTCCGCCGAGGGGCAGCGGGTGCTCGCCGACGCCGGGTTCGGGGCACCCGGCGGCTCGTGAGGAGCGACCCGTCGGGGCACCTCGTGGGCTGCGGCCCGTGACCCGCCGGACGGCCGCACCCCCGGGCACCCAGCTGCCGCGGTGGGTCGCGGTCCCGGCGGCGGTCGGCGGCCTGCTCGTGCTCCTGCCGCTGCTCGCGCTGGTCCTGCGGGTCGACTGGGCCGACCTGCCCGCCCTCGTGACGAGCGAGCCCTCCCGCGCGGCCCTGCTGCTGAGCCTGCGCACCGCGGCCGCCGCGACGGCGCTGTGCGTGCTGCTCGGCGTGCCGATGGCGCTCGTCCTCGCCCGCACGGCGCTGCCCGGGCTGCGGGTGCTGCGGGCGCTCGTGCTGCTGCCGCTCGTGCTGCCCCCCGTCGTCGGCGGGATCGCACTGCTCTCCGCCTTCGGGCGGCGGGGGCTGCTCGGCGAGCGCCTGGAGCTCCTGGGCGTCTCGGTCGCGTTCTCCACGACGGCGGTCGTCCTCGCCCAGACCTTCGTCGCGCTGCCGTTCCTCGTCGTCAGCCTCGAGGGGGCGCTGCGCACCGCCGGGCACCGGCACGAGCAGGTCGCCGCCGTCCTCGGCGCGAGCCCGACGACCGTGCTGCGGCGGGTGACCCTCCCCGTCGTGCTGCCGGGCCTCGTCTCGGGCGCGGTGCTGTCCTTCGCCCGGGCGCTCGGGGAGTTCGGCGCGACGCTGACGTTCGCCGGCAGCCTGCAGGGCGTCACCCGCACGCTGCCGCTGGAGATCTACCTCCAGCGCGAGACCGACCCGGACGCCGCCGTCGCCCTCTCGCTGCTGCTCGTCGTCGTCGCCGCGGTCGTCGTCGTCGCCGTACGCGGCGGACGGCTCACGGCATGACCGAGGTCCGGGGCGAGCCGCGGCACGGCGTGGACGGCCCCGGCCGCGACGACGGGTCGCGCGGCGGCCTCCGCGTCGCCGCCGCCGTCGACGACCGGCGCCTCGACGTCGACCTGTCCGTCGCCCCCGGGGAGGTCGTCGCCCTCCTCGGCCCCAACGGCGCGGGCAAGTCGACCGTCCTCGACCTCGTCGCGGGGCTGCTGCGGCCGGACCACGGGCGGGTCGTCCTCGACGGCGACGTCCTCGCCGACGCCGGCGACGACGGCAGGCCCCGCGCCTGGGTGCCCCCGCACCGCCGCGGGACGGCGCTGATGGCGCAGGACCCGCTGCTCTTCGGGCACCTGTCCGCCCGCGAGAACGCCGCCTTCGGACCGCGGGCCCGCGGCGCCGGCCGGGCCGCCGCGCGCGCCGCGGCCACCGCGTGGCTCGAGCGCGTCGGGGCCGTCGACCTCGCCGACCGCCGCCCGGCGCAGCTGTCGGGCGGCCAGGCCCAGCGGGTCGCGCTCGCCCGGGCGCTGGCCGCCGAGCCGAGGCTGCTGCTGCTCGACGAGCCGCTCGCCGCCCTGGACGTCGGCGCCGCCCCCGCGATGCGGCAGCTGCTGCGCGAGGTGCTGCGCGCCGAGGGCCGCTCGGCCCTGCTGGTGACGCACGACGTCCTGGACGTCCTGGCGCTGGCCGACCGTGCGGTCGTGCTGGAGCGCGGCCGCGTCGTCGAGGAGGGCACGGCCGAGGAGGTCCTGACGGCGCCGCGCAGCGCCTTCGCCGCCCGGCTGTCGGGCCTCACGGTGCTGCGCGGGACCGCCGCGCCGGAGGGCGTGCGCCTCTCCGACGGCCGCTCGGTGCCCGTCGCGACCGGCGGGTGCGCGGTCGGCGACACCGCGGTCGTCCACGTGCCGCCCGGCGACCTCGTGCCGACCTCAGCGGGGGAGCGCGGCCACGTCGCCCTCGTCGTCGCCGCCGTGGAGCCCCGCGGCGTGACCGTGACCGTGCGGGGCGTCGACGGGGCCGACGGGTGGCCCGGTCCGGTCGTCGAGCTGCCGTCCGCGGACGCCGCCGGGCTGGTGCCGGGCGACGTCCTCGAGCTCCGCCTGGCGCCGGCCGGGGCCGCGAGGGCCACGGGCCCGCGGCGAGGTGACGCCATGCCGGAGGACCCCGTCGGCACGAGACCCCCTGCGTGAGGAGGTCCTCCGTCCGGGCGACGCCTCAGCCGGCCGAGGGCGGGACCGGCGCCTCCTGCCGCAGCGGCGGGAGCCCGACGATCTCGTAGGTCGCCGACGCGAGGCCGATGCCGGCCTCGTCCAGGCCGGCCATGATCTGCCGCGCCATCCGGTCCTTGACGCCGCGCACGCCGCGGTGCGGCACGACGAAGCGCACCGACAGCTCGAGCCAGTTGTCCGTCAGCCGCCAGAAGACGGCCGGGTCGAGCGAGGCGTCGGACATCGCGTACCGCGACCGCATCCGCGCGAGCGCCCGCTCCGCCTCCGGGTCGTCGACGACGGCGTGGTCGCGCGCGGCCCGCAGGAGCACGTCCTCGGCGCGCCGCCGGTCGACCGTGTAGGGGATGGGCAGCGCGATCTCCTCCCACAGGAAGGGGAAGTCCCGCGTGTAGTTCGCGACGGGCTCCTCGAAGATCGTGCCGTTGCTCACCGTCACGAGCCGGCCGGTGTACTGGCGCGAGTGCACCCACGAGGCGTTGTCGGAGCCGGCGACGGACGGCGGGGTCCCCATCTCCATGATCGTCGTGCGCAGGAAGCCGAGCCGGACGACGTCGCCCCGCACGCCGCCCATCTCGATCCGGTCCCCGACGCCGAAGGTCTGCCCGCGCAGGATGACGAAGTACGCCGCCAGGGACAGGACCACCTGCTGCAGCGCGAAGGCCAGCCCCGCGCTGATGAGGCCGACGCCGGTCGAGACGTCGGTCTCGGGCGTCACCCAGATCGAGACGACACCCAGCACGAGCACGACCGCCGTGAGGACCTGCAGCCCCTGGCGTGCCCAGAACCGCCGCGGGTCGGCGACCTCGCCGCCGAGGACCCTCCGCAGGACGAGCAGCGCGCCCGCGCGCAGCAGCAGGACGACGGCGAAGAGCGCCAGCGTGAAGAGCAGCTTGACGCCGGTCGTCGCGCTGACGCCGACGAGCGTGACGTCGAGGAAGCGGACCGCGCCGTCCTCGGTGGAGACGACGTCGGACGTCGCGGCGAGGACGCTCACGCCGCACCCCCCGGGCGCTCGCGCCGACGGCCGGGCCCGCTGCTCGTGGTCTTCACGGCCGGAGCGTAGGCGCGGCCGCCCTGCCGTCCGCCCTGGCCGTCCGCCCTGGCCGTCCGCCCTGACCGTCCGCCCTGGCCCTCCGCCCTGGCCCTCCGCCCTGGCCGTCCGCCCTGGCGGTGCGCCACGGCCGGGTGGCCGGTGGCGGGGCGTCTGGGAGCCTTCCCGGCATGGCCCGCGACGTCCTGCGCATCACGACCCGCAACGCCCGCTTCCAGCAGTGGGAGGCGCTGCGGGGGAACCGCTCGAAGCGCCACCGCAGCGGCGAGATGCTCGTGCAGGGTGTCCGCCCGGTGACGGTGGCGCTCGAGCGGGACTGGCCGCTGGCCGCCGTCGTCGCCCCGCTGGACCGGCGGCTGTCCGCGTGGGCCCAGGACGTCTGGGACCGCGCCGACCCCACCGCCGAGCGGGTGCGGATGGCGCCGGAGCTGCTGGCCGTCCTCGCGGAGAAGGAGCCGGACGAGGACGAGGACGGCGTCGAGCTCGTGCTCGTCGCGCGCAGCGCCCCGGACGACCTGGACCGCATCCCCGTCGGACCCGACGCCCTCGTGCTCGTCCTGGACCGGCCGGCGAGCCCGGGCAACCTCGGCTCGTCGGTCCGCTCCGCCGACGCGCTCGGCGCCGACGGCGTGGTCGTCTGCGGCCGGGCGGCCGACCCCACGGACTCCCGGGCGCTGCGCGCGTCGACGGGCTCGCTGCTCGCCGTCCCGGTCGTCGCGGTGCCCGCGCCGTCGGAGGTCCTCGCCTGGGTGGCCCGCCACCGGGACGCCGGCGTCCCGCTGCGCGTCGTCGGCACCGACGAGGCGGGACCCGACGGCGGCGGGACCGACCTCGACTCCCTCGACCTCACGGGCCCGACCGTCCTGGTCGTGGGCACCGAGGCGACGGGCATGAGCGCCGCCTGGCGCCGGGCCTGCGACGACGTCGCGACGATCCCCATCGGCGGGTCCGCCAGCTCGCTCAACGCGGCGGCCTCGGCCGGGCTGGCGCTCTACGAGGCCGCACGGCAGCGGCGGTTCCCGCGCCGGCGATGACGGTCCGGACCACCTCGGGACCCGGACGTGGGGGGGGGGGGGGGGGGGGGGGGGGGGGGGGGG
>NZ_JBBIAA010000049.1:0-6362 GCF_037482545.1 Pseudokineococcus basanitobsidens
CCGCGATGGAGTCCTTCTTCGCGCTGCTGCAGAAGAACGTCCTCGACCGCAAGACGTGGGCCACCCGCCAAGACCTACGGATCGCGATCGTCACCTGGATCGAGCGGACCTACCACCGCCGCCGACGCCAGGACGCCCTCGGCCGCCTCACCCCGGTCGAGTACGAGACCATCAACACCCCTCAAGTGGCCCTCGCCGCCTGAGACCAACTGTCACCTACTCGTGCAGCAGTCCCGAACTCGCTGAAGTTGTCTTAGTGACCGCCGCCTGACCTTCGACGCCTAACCGCCGTGTCAGCGTCAGCGTGTCAGGCTTTTGTCGCCATACTCGGTTGGACCACCTCGGTTGAAGCTTCGGGCCACGAGGCGATCAGTCGTCAGGACGGCGGAGTGATGATCCGCTCTCGCGCAACCTGCAGGTCCGAGCCCAGACTCCGTCGATCGACGCAACACAGCGCCGGCCTAATTATTGCCGTGCGACGACGGGCTCTCCGGGGTGACGGTTCTGACCTTGCCGGTACTTAATCGAGCAAATAGCCATCGCCGAGTCGAGGGGCAAGTGCGAGCCGATGTTGTGCCAAGGGCGCATCCTGGCGGCACGCCATCTCGCGATCCGCCGTCGACTCGGCGGCCTTCAAGGTGATGCTGTTGGCCTCACCGTCGTGTTGCTGATCGGAACCTCAATTCGGTCTCGGGCAACCACCACACCGTCCTTGACGACGTAGCACTCGACGACGTGCTCGCCCTTGAAGTCTGAGTGCTCGATGCGGACCCCCGCCTTGCTGGAGCTGACGATCTGCCCGCGGATCATATCGCGCCTCTCGGCTTCGGGACCCGAGTTGAGTACCTTCCACTTCACCTCGTAGGGCTGCTCGCATGAACACTCCGTAACGACGAACCGCAGAGCCTTGTTGGCCCGGAGCAGAAATCCATCGCGGCGCATCGCTCGGAGCCAGGTTGGGCGGAATCCGTCTTGCGTGACTTTGCAATCGATCGACACCGACTCCGTGACGTCGACCGGGAGTCGATCCTCGATGTACTCCTCGGTATCGCGGAACGACCGGGACGCCTCGCTCGTGCTTGTCGACAGCGGCACCGAGGAGCCGAACACCTCGCGCCACTTCTTGTTCGCAGACGACTTACCCTCAAGTTCAATCGCTTCAAGGCAACGGTTATACGCCTTCTGCGCCTTAGGTTGGAACTTGGCCTTGACGTGGACACGCTGCTGGCTGCCCAGCGCCAGGTAGTAGTCCTGCTCAGGCTCATCCCTGAGGAAGGCAAAGAAGTCGCGGGCCATGTAGGCGAAGGAGCCCGCCCCGGCCGAGTCGTAGTCGCTGGTGTGGCTAAAGAACTTGTGGACGAGGGTGTCGATGAGCAGTCCGCCCATGTTGACACCGGTATTGTTCTTCCAAGCTCGCACCATCCGAGCGAGGTGCCGCATGTTCGTCGAGGTTCGGTCGTTGCACGCCTTAGTCGCCGCGATCTCCTCCCTTGGCTTAGTGACCTTCCATTGCTCGGCCTTGGTGTCCGGGTAGTCGAAGCTGCCGTCGGTGTTCTCGAATGCTGGCTGAATTTCGAACATGAAGGCGTTCGATGCGAATTGAATGCGGACGACGCACTGGTCGACGCGGACGTCCGTCTTCGTGTACCGGGCTTTGAGGTCGTCGCGCACTCGTTCGAGGATTCGACGCGGGCCCGACTCACCGTTGTAAGTCGGGCGCATGTCTGCCGGGAGGATAAAGATTAGGTCTAAGTCGGACACGCCCCTGATGGCGGTGTGTCGGCCGAAAGAGCCGATCATGAGTTTGTGCGTCGTAGAGCCTTCGGCCCCGTAGAAGTCCTTGTTCAGCGCCTTGGCGATCTCATCCCTGCGGGCGGCGACCATCGACGCCGTGTCGCCGACTTTGAGGTTCGTTAAGAGTGCGTCGAAGATGTCGGAAGTCTTCATGCTCGCCCCTCCCCTTCGCCGAGGCGGAGGGCCTCGGGCAGCATGACATCAATCTCGTGGGAGCTGAAGGTCAGCTCCTCGTTGTTCCGTAGCCCAGTCTGGGCGCGCTTAAACGCTCTTTGGCTCGTCCTTGGTGCGTCACCATAGCAATTCTGCGCGCTCAACTGGAGTTCGTCGCGGCGCTGTCGGCCCTCAGCGTCGGAGATGGCGCCCGACATCAGGTCGGCGATAAGGGAGATGTGGGACTCCCGGACATCCCACAGCTGGGACGCGACGCGGCGGTGAGCGTTGGACTGCTCCTCGTACTTAAACGTCTTGGCGCCGAGGCTCGTCCAGGTGACCAAGAGAGCAATGGAGGAGGTCACCAGGCCCGTCAGTACCGCGCTGCCCAGAAGTCCGACGAGCGCCGCGAGGAAGGTGCCGGAGCTGATCGCGGTGAGCGTGACGAGCGCCGCCTGCTGCCGGCGGTGCTTGGTGAAGCAGATGTCAGCCTGCTTCTCGTGAGTCTTGTGGCTGTACGCGATCCGCCCGAATGCTTCGCGAACCTGGGCGAGCAGGAAGGTATCCCGGCTGGGGGTCGTCGCGCTACGCCTTCTCAACGTACTCCTACTGATTTGGAGGTCCTGGACACGGGCTCGAGGTTGGATGAGTCCTCTCAGTGTATATCGCCGACCTCTCGCTCGCCTCGGTCTGCTGGCCGCGCAGGCCGTCTTCGAGGAGGTCAACTTTGCTGTCCTCTTCGGCCTCGCGCGCGGGTGACGGACAGCCAAGGGAACGGGACTGTGGAGCCGCTCAGCATCCTCCACGGCGGCGCCCTGCGGCTTCTGTCTCCGCACCAGGGTCAGCGCGCGTCTCAATACCCGTTACAGCTGTACCAATAGGCCGCGGTCGGTCCTAAGCGACGGGAGTCCCAGAGATCCGCTGCATGACTCAGGTTGTCCGATCATGCAGTAGTCCTGGTATCGCGGTCAGGGGTTTTCGTAGTCGTCTTCGTCGTCGAGGGTCAGACGGCTGTCCAGGCTCTCCCACAGTGGGTGGGTGTAGCGGCCCCCGGTGGTGTGGTGGAGGGCATGGTGAGTCAGTCTCTCCAGAGGCCGGGGGTAGTAGGGGTCGCGGGCGGTGAGGGCGGCGGCGTGGGCGTTGATGAGATCGGGTAGGTGCTCGGTGTTGTCGACCTCGGGCACGCCGTATACGTGGTGTAGGTAGGCCCACATCCAGTCCTCGTCGCGGATGTCGCTGCCGGACTCGGCCAGGGCGAAGGCGGTATGGCGGACGATCAGGCCCTCGTAGTCACCGAAGTCCTGTTGAGGACCGGATACGCGCAGTGCTGGGTCTGCCGGGTCAGGGCAGCGGCACCCATGGAGGCCGTTTCCGCTTCAAGGGGGTTGCCACCACAGCGGTATGTCGCTGCTACCGGTGGTCGTGGCCTCGGCGAGGTGAATCGCCGCGGCGGCGAAGAGGTCGTCGTGGCCGGTGCCGATGCGGGCGCGGACGGCCTGGTGGTGGGGGTGGACGTGCTCGGCGAGGCCGAAGGGCTCGGGGGCCAGCCGTAGGTCGCTGCCGGTGTAGAGCTCCCAGAAGACCTGGATCAGGTGCTTGGTCGGGCCGTCATAGCGGCCTGGATGGGGGGCGTGCTCGAGGGCGTAGTGCATGACCTTGGTGACCAGGTCGGTGTCGTTGGCGTTCCAGCGGCGCTCGGAGTAGTCGATCGGGGGTGGTGACTCGATCAGCTGGTCGGCGAGAGTTTCGAGGCTGCGCAGGAAGTCCGGCCAGGTGCCGGTCGCTCGCAGCCGGCGCAGCAGCGCCGGTGGGTAGGCCGCGAAGGAGCGTGGCAGTCCGAGGTCGACGGCGATCAGCTGCCACGGGCGCGGGGTGCCTAGCCTGGCCAAGAACATCGCGGCGCAAGCCCGGGCTTTGTAGTCCTCGTCGGCGATGTGCGGGGCGAGCACCCCGGGCCACAGCTGTTGGGGGATCCACGCCAAGGGAATCTGCTCAGCGACGGGTTCCGCGGGGTGGCGCGGCCTGCGGTCGCTGACGGGGTAGCGGGGCCTCAGACGGCCGGTGCGAAAGGTCAGCTGTGCGGCGGGGGAGAGGTGCTCGGCGACCGACAGCAGCCGGATCGCCCCGAGCAGGGGGTGTCGGGCCCGTCCGCGGGTGTCTCCGGCGATCGGGGTGTGGCTGCCGTTGGGGTCCAGCAGCCCGTAGGAGTCCGCGACGGCCGCGCAGCTGGTCACGTCCGGCGCGTCGAGCACCCGCAGGGCTACGCCCAGCCCTTCGATCACGACCTCGGGGTCACCGCTGACCTCGAAGACCGTGCGTTCACCGTGGTTGCGCTCGTCCAGCAGCTCCAGCAGGGCGGTGAAGTAGTCGAGGCGGTCGCTGCTCACGCCGGCGACCTCAAGGGACTCGTCGGCGTCTCTGACCGCGCTGAGCGCCAGGGATTCGATCAGGCGTGCGGTCTCGAGCTGTTGCGGCGTCGCCGAGCGGGTGGGGGCGGTGCGCAGGTCCTCGCCGCACGAGAAAGTCCGGGCCCGTCGTGGGCGTTCGCCGGGAGCGGCTTCGGTGCACGACCACGACTCCCGCGTGCGCACCATCCACCCCCCGGTCGACCAGGGCGGTCTGCCGCAGGTCGGGCAGTGGCGTTCGAGCAGCACGTCGTGCTCGAAGCAGACCGGGTACAGCGGGGACCGCCACCGCTCGAGCCAGGCGCCGCCGTTGTCCGCCAGGCACATCGGGCAGTAGCGGGAGCCCTTGGCCGTGATGATGTGCGTGCGGTGGTCGAGGTAGAGGTACCGGTAGGTGCCCAGCAGGGAGTTCAAGCAGTACGCCAGGACGTCCCCGCGGGCCCCGAGCGCCAGCCCGCGCAGACCGAAGTGGGCGGCGATGACGTCCCTGTTGCGTCCGACGTGCTCCTCGACGGTGGCGATGCGCGTCAGCGTGGTCGGCACCCCCATCGCCGCCAGCAGCTGCTGCGGACTCAGGTCGTAGCGGTGGCCGGTGCGCACCAGCCAGCTGGTGACCTGCTCCCCCTCCGCAGGCCGCACCGTGATGGGCCAACGATGGATGCCGGGGGTGGCGCCAGGCAGGGGACGCGGTGGCGCGACGACCTCCAGCGATGGCCGGCGCGCGGCCCGCCGCTGAGGTCGCGGGGGCGCCGGAGCCTGCCAAGGCATCGATCCCGCTGCGATCGGGCGAGTCCAGTCCACCACGGGTGCTCAGGGTTCCCGCCGACGGGCAGCAGATCGCCGCCGAGCCGGCTGCTCCGGCGCGGCGTAGCTGTTCTGGGCGGCGTTGTCGGTCACCACGTGGGACAGGACGGCCTCGTCGACGGTCTCGGCGCCGGTGGTGATGGCGACGTAGCAGGCCCGGTCGAGCAGATTGGTCAGCGAGGCGATGTGACCCTGGGTGCGGGCGAACAGCAGGTCGGCGTGGTCGGTGAGCATCCCCGGGTGGGCTTCGGCCAGCTTCAGGTGGCCTTCCAGGGCGGCGAGCAGGTCCACCCATGCACGCGCGCCCGCCGCCGTGGTGGTGCTGAAGGGGACGACGGGGCAGCGGGTCGCCCGCCGTGAAGTCTGGGCGTAGACGACGTCGGAGCCGTGCAGGCCCTCGTCGAAGAACTTCTTTGCCGCCAGCCCGACCCCGGTGTAGACGAACGTCACGGGCATCTCGTTCGCCAGCCACTTCAGGTGGTTGGAGACCTCGGTGCCGGCGCGGTGGGCGAAGTCCACGAAGTGCAGGTCGTCGATCACCACCAGCCGGGTCTGGCAGGAGACCACGCAGTCCACCGCCAGCGACGCCAGCCGCGTCGACGTCGTCCGTTGCGCGGCGGGGTGGCCGTAGAACTCCAGCAGCTTGCTGTTCAGGGTCTTCAGCGTCATGTTCGCCGTCAAGGCGACGAACGCCACCGGCAGCCGTTGGTGGCCCTCGGGGGTGGTGGGCCCGTGCCGGCGGTACTGGGCCCGGTGGAAGTCCTTCGCGAAGCGGGTCGCGATGGTCGTCTTGCCCAGGCCGGGGGCGGCGTCGATGACCACCGACCCCCGCAGCCGGTCCCCGTCCCGGCGCCCTGAGGCCAGCACCTGGCCCATCAGCGAGAACGCCGAGGCCATCTGCGCGGTCCGGATCGTCGGCAGGTTCGCGTTCCAGACCATCCGCGCTTCGTCGTAGTCCTCCCGCGCGTCGGCGCCCAGCCCGTCCATCTGGGTCCGGGTGAGGGTGGCGAAGTCCTCCCGCGGGCCGGCGGCGACGAAGGCGTCCCACCCGGCTTTGCGGGCCAGCTGGTAGGGCTGCACGTCGTGCCGGGCCAGCCACGCCGCCCACGGGTTCGTCGTCTCCTCGTCGGCGATCGTGGCGCCGAGCTCGTCGTCGCGGGTGCTCACTCGTCGAACACCTCCAGGCCGTCGGCGTCGGGGTGCTCG
>NZ_JBBIAA010000050.1:0-6278 GCF_037482545.1 Pseudokineococcus basanitobsidens
ACGGCTCGCTCGAGGCCCGCGCGCTCGTCCCCTCCTGACCGACGCTCCCTCGCACGAGGATCCGCGGCGCCCTCGCATGGCGCCACTCGCCCACCGCCCCGAGCCAGCAGCTCCGGGACCTGCTCCACGTGGTGACCCCGCCGACAGCACGACCGTCGTGAGCACGGACCCACCTCCCACCGGCGTGGTCGCCCCACGAAGCCTGCCGCAGGAAGCAACCCTCCACACCGAGGGCGCGCCCCGACGACCGACCCTCCGTCGGCGACGGCGCACGTCGCAGGAGCGGTCGTGCGCTGCCTCGCGGCGACGTCGCCCGTCGCCCGGTCCGGATGGGGATCCACGCGCAGCTCCGTCACGCGGGACGCCCTCGATCGTGCCGCCGGCGCACGGTCCAGCGTGCCGTCGACGAGCTCGAGTCGACGGGCTGCTGCTGGAGAGGTGGGAGGAGGGCAAGAGCCGGATGACGGTGGTGCGCCGCGTCGAGGTCCCCCCAGGAGGCCCTCGTCGCCGCGCTCACCACGGACGCCGAGGAGACCAAGGACCGGGGGGGGAACGCCAAGGACGGCGCGAGGAGGTAGCCCCCACCGGGCGGCGGCCCTGGGCTCGACCTCGGTTGCGGCCCCGGGTTGCGGGCGCCGCGCCGACGGGGGCGAATGGGAGCCGTGAGCCGACTGCGCGACCTCTCCGAGCGGGCGACGGTGGCGCCCGAGGGCTGGGAGCTGCTGGACCGGCCCTCCTACCGCGCCGAGCACGTCCTCGGGGTGTCCTTCAACGCCCTGGGCCGTGCCCGCGGACCGGTTCTCGACGCGCTGCACGGCACCTGGCTGGGCCACCCGCTGCACCCGGCGCTGACCGACGTGCCGATCGGCTCCTGGACGGCCGCGCTCGCGCTCGACTGCGTCGACGTCGTCGGTGGGGGGCGTACCGCCGGGCTCGCCGCGGCGTCGCGCACCTGCACGGGCCTGGGCGTCCTGGGCGCCGTCGCGTCCGCCGTCACCGGCCTGGCCGACTGGCAGCACACGCACGAGGGCGCACGTCGCGTCGGCGTCGTCCACGGGCTCCTGAGCTCGGCGGCCGTCGCTCTCCAGCTGGCGTCCTGGCGCTGCCGCCGCGACGCGCCCCGCCGGGGCCGGCTCCTCGGGGCGGCCGGGTGGGTCGTGGTCACGGCCAGCGCCGCCCTCGGCGGCGCACTCGTGCACCGCCACGGGATCGGCGGCGACCACGCCGACCGGTCCCTCGCGCCGCGGACCTTCACCGACGCCCTGCCAGTGACCGACCTCGAGGCAGGTCGCCCCGTGCGGGCCGACGTGGACGGCGTGCGCGTCGTCCTCCTGCGCGAGGACGACGGCCCGGTGCGGGCCCTGGGCGAGGAGTGCCCGCACCTGCGCGGGCCGCTCTCGGAGGGCTGGGTGACGCGCAAGGGCCTCGTCTGCCCGTGGCACGGCTCGTGCTTCTCCACGGAGGACGGCGAGGTGGTCCACGGCCCGGCCACGGCGCCGCTGCCCCGCTTCGAGGCACGCCTGCGGGACGGGCGAGTGCAGGTGCGGCGGGTCCCGCCGGTGCCCGGGGCCTCGCCCGGGAGCGTCACGGCCGCCGAGCAGCGGCACGAGGACGAGCGGGAGGTCGGTCGTGCGCGCCACTGAGGTGCTCTCCGCCCACCACGACGAGCTGCGGGCGCTGCTGACGCGGCTCGGCGGCCTGCCCGCCGACCGGGTCGACGAACGCCGGCAGGTGCTCGACCACCTGGTCGACGAGCTGAGCATGCACGAGCAGCTCGAGGACGAGATCTTCTACCCGTCCGTGACGGCCGCCAGCCCCAGGGTGGCCGTGGCGCACGCCGAGCACCGTTACCTGGAGGACCAGGTCGCCGTCGTCCTACGGACGGGGCCGCGCCGAGCCGGCTTCGACGCCGAGGTCCGCGTGCTGCACCAGGCCGTGGAGCACCACGCCGGCCAGGAGGAGCGCGAGATGTTCGCCGAGGTCGACGCGAAGCTCGACCACGACGTCCTCGAGCAGATGGGTGCGCGCATCAGCAGCCGGCTCGAGGAGCTGCGGGCGTCCCGCACCACGAAGCTGCGGCTGCGCGTCAAGCGCGCCGTGCTGCGTGGTACCCCGGGCGGCGCGCCCGGGAGGTGACGCACCCGGGGCTGCCGGCAGAGGTCAGCCCGGCGCCGTCCTCGAGGCGCACCGTGACGGGGCCGGCCGGCGCCGCCCCACTGGCTCTGTCAAGGTCAACTGGCCCCACCGTGTCAGAGGTAGTTGGCCCCACGAGAACCCCACGAGGGTGTCGCCATCTTTGGGCGGGGCGTGGCCCAGCACCTGATCGTCTCCACCGCCACGTCTTGCCCGCCATGTGCTGGCGCCTGCCGTGACAGGGGGCCGAGGCCTGTGCGTACCCGGCGGCGACGCGCTGGCGGGTGTTGGCGGCTGCCCCGCTTCAAGTGCCGTAGGGACATTTCGGGCACTTTCCGGTTCTTCCGCGCGTAGGCCGACGCTCGCCCTAAATTCCCGCTCGGCGGAGGGACGGACTCTCCGCAAGGAGGGTCGGACCGTGGGCACGAGAACACGTCTCTTCACGATGGTGGTGGCCATCGGCCTCAGCGTCGGCGCAACCCCAGCAGCCTTCGCAGCCGGACCGACAGGAGCCCCTGGCAAGGGAAGCACTGTCGCCGTCGGCAGCTACGAGGCAACGGAATCCACCACTGACGACGGCGCCGTCGTCATCGGCACCTACGAACAGTGGGCTGGCGCCATGCAGAAGCAGGGTTACTCCACGCCTCCCCAGCCGGCCCCGGACGACGACCCCAGCACGTCGGCGGCCGCCGACCCAGACCCCGTGCCCGATGCCGCCCCCTGGCCGGGCGGGGGCGACAGCACCTGGTCGGTCGTGCGCTCGATCACCGACCGCAAGGGGAAGTCGATGCCCCTGCGGACGGGCAACGCCAGCTTCGGCATGAGGCACCTGCGGGCCAACCACAACATCACCAGCGCCAGCCTCGTCTACGCAACCGTCCGCGCCGACACGAGCCCCAACACCGAGACACGTCGCGGGCCCAACAGGCCTCAATACGAGGCCGTCACGTACTACAGCAACAACCCGTGGAAGTCCGAGACGATCGTGGTGGGTGGCCAGTACACGCGTGGCGGTTCGCAGCCGAGCAGCGTGTCCGGACCTCTGGGAGTCATCACCGCCTACTGCAAGGGCAAGTCGGTCTGCCCCACCTGGGTCAACGGGTACGTCGGCTGATCGCAGGGGCTCGCCGTCCGGCCTGTCCGGCCAGCGCACCCTCGGGCGGGCCGGACGGCAGCCTCTCAGGGCTACAGTATTGATCACCATGAGCGGTGCACCAGATCCTGTGGCCATCTGTCAAGCACTTCTGGACTTGGCATCGAAGGTCGAACAGGCAGAGCCAGGCGGCGGCTCAAATGGCGCGAAGATCAGTCGTGCATGGACCGAAGGCGTCGCTGGTCGCCAAGTCGTCCTGTACGTGACGTACAAGCATCCATGGGTAGCGTTTCCTCTCGGCCTGCGCAGGCAAGTGGACAACGACTTCACTCTGGCAGCTTCCGGTTCGCTGGAAGAGCGCATTGCTCATGATATTTACTGGCGCGACATCGATGTTCCCGTAGGGGAGGGTGCCGTGTATGCCGTGGATCCTGGCGGCGTGCACTGGTGGGGAGAACCGCCGGCCGGTCACATCAAATAGGTAGTAGGGCGACCGTTGCGACCGCAGTGGATCGACGTCGAAGCGCTTTAACGGTCGGTGTCGTGGCCCGCTCGTTGGGCGCGGGTGTGGGCGAGTCGGTAGGAGGTGGTGCCGGTCTCGATGATGTTGCCGCCGAAGGTGAGCCGGTCGACGATGGCGGCGCAGAGCCTGGGGTCGGTGAAGGTCTTGGTCCAGCCGCTGAAGCTCTCGTTGGACGCGATCGCGACCGAGTTAGTCTCCTCGCGTTCGGTCAGGACCTGGAAGAGCAGCTCGGCGCCGCGCCGGTCGAGCTCCATGTAGCCGAGCTCGTCCAGGCAGAGCAGGTCGACCCGGCCGTAGCGGGCGATGGTCTTGGACAGCTGGCGTTCGTCGGCGGCCTCGACGAGCTCGTTGACGAGCTTGGCGGCCAGCACGTACTTCACCCGGTGGCCGGCCATCGCCGCGGCAGCGCCGAGGCCGATGAGCAGGTGGCTCTTTCCGGTGCCCGAGTCCCCGATCAGGCACAGCGGTTCGCCCTTGGCCACCCAGGCGCAGGTCGCGAGCTGGGCGATGAGGGCTGGCGGGATGTGCGGGTTGGCGGCGTAGTCGAAGTCGGACAGCCACTTCTCCCGCGGAAATCCGGCGGCGGTGATCCGCCGCGTGGAGCGTCGCCGGTCGCGGTCGTCGCACTCGGCCATCAGCAGCTCGGCGAGAAACCCGCGGTAGGTCAGCTGCTCGCGCGCCGCGGCGTCGGCGACCTCGGCGAAGCGGGCCCGCATCGTCGGCAGCCGCAGCATCCGGCAGGCCTGGTCGACCGCGGCGTCCGCGGCCTGCTCACTGACCCCTGCCCTTCCTGCCCGGCCCGCGCCGGCTCGTAGGGCACCGGTGCTGGGCGTGGCGGTCGTGGTGGTCATCAGACTCCTTGGGCTCCGGCCGCTGGCGGGTGGGCCAGCAGCTCGTCGTACTGGGCGACGGACGGCAGGGGCCGCCCGTCCACGGGAAGGTCGGCGCCGGCGCCGGTGCTGGCGGCCCGGTCCCGGGCCTCGAGGAGTCGACGCTCGGTCAGGCTCACCACCTGGTCCTTGGCGATGGCCGCCGGCGCCTGGCGCTCGGCGGTGGTCAGCGCGGGCGGGAACGTGGGCGTGGTGCCGGTCCGGGCGTGCGTGGCCTTGCGGGCCTCGACCGCGACGACGTCGGGGCTGGCCGCGCCCACCGACACGGCGGCGGCCAGACCGGCGACGACGTCCCCGTGGGAGAGGTGGCGGTGCAGCAGCAGGACCTCGACCAGCAGCCGGGTGCCGCCGCTGTCCCCGGCGTGCTTGCGCGCCAGCGCCCAGAACGCCTCGTGCGCCGAGGTGAACGTCCCGGCCGCGCGGGCCTGGGCCAGCGCGGTCGCCCCGGGCATGGCCCCGGGCTTGCGGGCCAGGACCTCCAGGTAGTGGTCCAGCAGCAGCACGGTGCTGCCCTTGCGGACCGACCGGGCGTGCCGGGCGACCTCGGTACGGGCCTCGAAGACCACGACCTCCGAGGCGCGCAGCGAAACTCTCACCCGCCGGCCGATCAGCCGGGCCGGCACCGAGTACTGGCACTGGCGGACCATCACCCGGCGTACCGGTCGACCCGCGGGGTCAAGCTCAGGCCCGGGTCGAACCCCTCGGCGGGCAGGGCCCGCAGCAGCGGCCGCTCCAGGGCCAGGTCCTGTCCGACGGTGCGGGTGCGGTTCTCGATCCTGCGGGCCAGGTCGCTCTCGTCGGCCCGCTCCAGGCGGGCGTTGAGCTCCCCCAGGGTGGCAACGTCGGGCTGGGGGACCAGGTGGTTGCGGCGGAAGCGGCCGACCTCACCCTCCACGCCGCCCTTCTCGTGCGCCCCCTCGATCCCGGGCATGCAGTAGAACGCGTCGAAGCCGGCGTGGGAGCGGAACAGGGTCCACCGGTCGGACTCGGTGCGGGTGCGACCGAACAGCACCCGGGTCACGGCGCTCTTGAGGTTGTCGTAGCGGATGTGCACCGTCGGGACCCCCAGCACGGCGAAAGCCTCGAGGTGGCCCTCGATGAACGCCTCCTGGCCCTGGGAGGCGTAGACGCGGTGGACCGCGGCGCCGCTGAAGGACAGCCGGTAGGTGAACATGAAGCACCGGGTCTTCTCACCCGCCAGCGTCAGCCACACGTCACCGAAGTCGACCTCGGCCTGCTCGCCTGGTGCGTGAGTCTGCGGGACGAACGCCTGCTCGCCCACCCGGCCGGCTTCGGCCTGGATCTGCGGGCGCCGGCGGGCGACGTAGTCCCGGACGCTGGCGTACGACACCTCGCCCATCGCGTGCTCGTCGACCAAGCGGGCCAGCACCCGCCGGGCGGTGTGCTGCTGCTTGCGGTGCGCGGCCAGGTCTTCACGCAGCATCGCGTCGATCAACGGCTTGGCCGGGTCCAGCTTCGGCGCCGTGAACACCCGCGCCTTGCGCGCCGGTGGCGCCGCAGCCGACAGCGCCTGCCGAACTGTGCGGCGGTGCACCCCGTGCCGCTCCGCCAACGCCCGGATCGAGAGTCCCTCCACCCTCCCTGGCAGGCTGAGGTGAGACGCCCCGACCTGGGGTGG
>NZ_JBBIAA010000051.1:0-5585 GCF_037482545.1 Pseudokineococcus basanitobsidens
CGGCATAGCCTTTCCGTGTCCACCAAAGTGATTACACTTCAGGGTGCCGGGTCGTGGTCGACGCTGTCGACCGCGACCAACCGCTCGAACGCGGCGAGGTCGCCGGAGTTCACGGCGTCGCCGAAGGCCTGCTGAGCTGCCATCACGCTGTCGCGGGACATGGATCTCCTCCACGGGGTCGGGCACGCGTGCGGTGCGGCCCGGCCCGAGCACCCTCGCCCAGGCACGGACGGCGCGCCACCGGGGCCGCCCGGTACCCGGTCGACCCGCCNAGCTGCCATCACGCTGTCGCGGGACATGGATCTCCTCCACGGGGTCGGGCACGCGTGCGGTGCGGCCCGGCCCGAGCACCCTCGCCCAGGCACGGACGGCGCGCCACCGGGGCCGCCCGGTACCCGGTCGACCCGCCTGCGCAGGCCTGGCCGGCCCGGGACCTTCTCCGGCAGGAGTGCAGGAGCATGGCCGCAGCCCGGTCGGGTGACGGCTTCACCGTCACGCCGACAGCTCTCCCCGACAGCCATCGCCATCCGGTCACGTCGCCGCGAACATCGCGGATCCACTGTTTCCGGCTCAGGCAGCTGGCTGGGCCACCGATCATGTGCCCGTGCACCTGAGGCCTCTGCCGATGACGCGAGTGGCCAACACGGCCCTCGGGGCCGTCCTGCTCGTCATGGGAGTCTTCCTGTGGTGGGACGCGGCGGTCGCGGCTTGGCGGTGGCCGCTGGGCGTCGCGCTGGGGCTTTACCTCGTCGTCCGCGGGTGGCGCATGGAGGTCGTGTGCGAGGGCGGCGGTGTGCTGGTCCGTGGCCTGCTGCGGACTCGGGTTGTGCCCGGGGTGCGGTGGTCGAGGTGAGCGACTGGCCGGCGCTGCGCTGGACGGACGACACAAGTCGACGGCGATGGACACCGCTCGTCATGTTCGCCACGACTCCTCGGATGCTGCGCTCAGCTGTCCGGCATCACGACGAGCAGTTGCGGCGGCTGCGTCAGTGGGTGCACCGGCGCCGCTAGTTGCTTTTTCGAGTCCAGCCCAGTGCGTCCGCCGGGGATCGCTGGCCGGACAGCGTCCCGCTGTCGATCCCCAACCGGTCACTGCCGCCCAGCTCTCGCCCGCGACAGTCCCCAGCACCTACCGTCCCGACATGGTCGACCTCCGGACCGCTGTGACGCTGCACGGCTTCGCCGACGCCGAGGCACCTCGTCCACCGCTGCAGTACCAGGAGCTCCTCGCACCGGGCGTGGTGCACGTCGACTACGCCGACCCCGACCACGTCTTCCGCGTCACGGTCGAACAGGTCGAGCGCCGCCGGCTCACCGTCCCAGCGACGGCGGCCGCGCAGCTGGCCGACATCACCGTGCGCGTAAGCGCCGTGACAGCCGACACCCACCTCAGCTTGCACCTCGAAGGCACAGGGGCAGCCGCCGACGCCGTCGCAGCCGAGCACCAGCGGGCCTTCCAGAGCTGGGAGAACAGCTACCGCCCCGGGACGCCGATGGCAGCGCCGCCCGCGTGGCCCGCCGACCGCCTCATGCGCGAGGTGCGAGTCCACGTCAGCGATGACGTCGGCACCAACTACCGCTTCGCCTCCGGAGAGGCCGGAGGACACGACAACCCGTGGAAGGCGCTACGCCGCTACCTGCCCGCCCCTCCCCCGGACGCCACCGCCCTGGACCTTGTGCTCGCCGTCGCCGACCGGCCCGACATCCACGTCACCGTGCCGCTGACCTCTTGACCGTCGCACCTACGGCCCGACAACCGGCGTCGCCCTCGGCGCGCGGTCACCAAAGCCTTGACCACCTCCGCCGCTGACGGCAGTCGTCTCGCTTCGGATCCTCAACTGGAGTGCGGCACGCGCGGGTGATCAGCCGAGGGCGGTGGCCCACTGCTGGGCGGTGGGCTGGTCGTAGTAACGGGTGAAGTCACAGCCCCAGACGACGGGGTCTTCCAGTGGTCCTCCGCCGAAGCGTGCGGCGCCGGCGACGAGCATGCGGGTGCCGACGGTGTAGCTGGGCGTGTCGAGCATGCGGCTGTCCTCGCGGGTGATGCCGTCGGCGCCGGCACGGGGCTCGGCGGGGCTCATCGGCAAGGTGATCGAGGCCGGCGCGCCTGTGTCGGGGCCGCGGAACCAGGTGGTGACCTCGAAGGTGACGCGGTTGCTCTGGAACAGGCTGCCGGTGTCGATCCTGGTGATGGTGCCGTCGAAGGCGAAGGTGACCTGTTCGGCCAGCACCTGGGGGCTGTAGGCGAAGGCGCAGCTGGCCGCCCCGTCCTGCTCGACCGGCACCGGGCCTTGCCCGGTGGCCACGACGTCGGGCCGCTGGGTGGTGACCGCCCACGGCGCGGTGACCACCAGGACCGCCGCGAGCACCGCGGCGGTGGCCGCGGTGGCGACCAGCGCGGTCCGGCGACGTCGTGAGCGTGCCCGCGCGGCCGCGGCCCGCCCGACCATGAGCTCCTCGTGGGCCCCGGGGGCCTCAGCGGCGGCGGCCCGACGCAGCCGCGACATCGCGTCCTCGAGCACGCCCGGTCCTGGTGCGGGCACCGTGCCGGCGCGGGCGAGGTCCTCGCGCCATCCGCGGTCGGCCGCGTCGCCGAGCCGGCGCGGGGCGGGGCGGTGGTCGGCGTTCACGAGGGCCTCCTCGAGGACGGGGGAGACGCGGCCGGGTCCCCCACGGTCGGTCCTGGCGTGCTGACGTGGTGACGCAGCTGGCGGCGGGCGCGGTGGAGACGCGATCGGGCGGTGCCCGGGGGGATGTCGAGGACGGCGGCGGCCTCGGTCGGGCTCAGCTGCTCCCAGACCACCAGCAGCAGCAGCTCTCGGTCGGGTCCGGTCAGGCTCGCTAGGCCCGAGCGAAGGGCGGGTGCCGTCGCCGCGGCGTCCAGGCGGGCGTCGACGGCATCCCAGTCCGGTGCCGGATCGGTTACCGCCTCACTCCGCGAGCCTTCCTGGTGTGCTCGCCGGTGCTGGCGTTGGGCGGCGAATAGGACGTGGCGGGCGACGCCGAAGACCCAGGCGCGCACGGGCCCCCGGCCGGGGTCGTAGGAGCCGCGGGAGGCGAAGGCCTGCAGCCACGTCTCGGCGAGCAGGTCGTCGGCGATCTGGGCGCTGGAGCGGCGCTGCAGGTAGCCGTGCACCGGTGCGCTGTGCCGGCGCACGAGCTCCTCGAAGGCCACCGGCCGGTGCAGCGACCGCACCAGGACGTCTTCGTCGCTGTCCGGCATCAGCTCCCCCTCCTCCTGCCCGGCTACCTGCTCTCACCCTCTCCTTGGCAGCACGGGCCCACAGCGTTCACGCCCGGCCGCACCGGTCCACGCAGGGACCGGTCACGACGGGCCGCCAGCCCTCCCATGCTCCTGAGGGACGACCGCCTTGAGCACGCCGACGACCCTTCGACGACGTCCTCGGCGACCGACCCGAGGCGTCCCGCAGGTGATCCTCAAGCGGGATGGCCGGAGGAGCGCCACGATCCAACGATGTTCGCCTGGGACCACAACGCGTACTACCACCGGCTGCTGCTGCGCCACGTGCCCCGAGGAGCAGTGCGCGTTCTGGACGTCGGGTGCGGCGCCGGAGCCCTGGCAGCCAGCGCGGCGGCGCGCGTCGACCACGTCGACGCCCTCGACCGCGACCAATCAATGGTCGAGGCAGCCCGCCACCGAGTGCCCGAGAACGTCACCGTGACCCAGGCCGACGTCCTGGACCACCCGCTCGCCCCGAGCTCTTACGACGCCATCGTGTCCATGAGCACGCTGCACCACCTCCCGCTGGCTCCTGCGCTCTCCCGCCTCGCCGGAGCGCTGCGACCCGGTGGCGTCCTCGCAGCGATCGCTCTGCCGCGCATCGACCTGCCCCGCGAGGCGCCCCTCGAGGTCGCCGCCGTCGCCTTCCACCACCTGGCCGGGGCTGCCCTCACCACGGCTCGACACCCTCTGCACACGCAGATGACGGGCGCTGATCAAGACGCCATGCCGGTCCTCGACCCCGAGCTGACCACCCGCCAGGCTCGCGAGGTGGCCCGCGGCGTCCTTCCGGGGGCACGGGTGCGCCGGCTGCTGCTGTGGCGCTACCTGCTCGTGTGGCAGAAGCCACACAGCTCGTGATCTCGGCGTCCTTCTGCGGATCGCTGGCCGGACAGCGTCCCGCTGTCGATCGTCGCCCGGCACGCTCGCGGCCAGTGGGCTGACGCCGCGACCACCGGGATCAGTCGGTCGATGGGCGGAGGGAGTTCGCGTGCTGGATTCGATGTCGCCATGACAGCACTACAGCGAGAAGCGTGAAGGCCGCGCCAGCCGACGTCAGCCAGAGGCCCTCGAAGGCCGCGAAGACTCCAACCAGTGCGGCGCCGACGGCTACGAAGAGGTGTAAGGCTCGCACTTCTCCAAGATGGCACATCCCCGAGCGCTCTGGTCGCCTCGTGAGGGTGATGAACCCTCAGCGGAGCGCGGCTGTCCTGCCATGGCCACCGCAACTAAACGACGACGCCGGGCGTCCCAGTCGCCGACCGCCTGCTGGAGCACCGCAAGGCTCGAGGCGCGGCCCGGGCTCCCGGTCGTGATCTTGTGTCACTGGGGATCCTCAACCGGGGAAGTGCATCGCTCCGGCACCGCCGAGATCGCGGCACATCATGCGTTAAGGGCAAGCGTCGACCGCGACGACCATGCTGGTGGTATTGGTCCGCTCAGCGGCCTCACCGTCGACCGTGTAACTCACGGCCAGCGCGTGAGCGGTACCCCTTGCTGCGCTGGTGCGATAAACGCTCACCACCAGCGACCTCGTTTCGCCAGGCGACAGGACGGCACCAACAGCATCAACCCGCTCGTCCCAGCCCGGGATGTCGGCTGGTGGGTAGTCCCAAGACCCAACCATGCCCTCCGGGGGCAGCACGAACGCCTTCTCTAGTGCCAGGCCGTCCGAATCCAGCAGGCGCACATCAGTAATGGTCATCTCCTGCTCGCCGGCCGTGATCGCGTCACCGAACGCGTGACGCTCCCCCTGCGCCGCCGGTGAGCAGACCTCTCCCCAATCCCCGCCGAAGGCGACGCCGTCATCACCCCTGCCACAACCGGCCACCAAGGCGGCCACCAGCCCAATCGTCACGGCCACTGTCGTCACCGAAGGGCGCGTACGGGCGGGCGTCTTGAGCACGTGGTCAACATAGAGCGGGCCACCTCCGCGCTCCGCTGTCTTTGACGCAGTCTCCTGGCGACGCCCCGCCCACGGAGGACGCGCAGAGGGTCCCCGGTGACCATCGCTGGCCGGACAGCGTCCCGCTGTCGATCGGCATCCGGCACGCGATGCGCCGCCACCCCGCCGCGGTCACGAGGCGCGAGCTCGCGCCCCCTCGGCAGCTGCCACGACGAGCAGCACCGCCGCTGCGCAGAGCACCAGAGCAGGCGGCAGCAGGTACAGGCCGAGACCGACGACCGTGACCACCGCCCACACCAGCGACGCCGCGGCAGCCAGAGACACCAGCAGGGCAGCCCCGGCTAACGGCGCCCTCGACGCCCCGGCCCAAGCGACCACCGTGAGCAGGAGCGGCGCACCGATCACGACAGCCGCGACCGTCCAGCCCTCGTCGACGAG
>NZ_JBBIAA010000052.1:0-5487 GCF_037482545.1 Pseudokineococcus basanitobsidens
GAGAAGAAGACCAGCAGCACGAGGCCAGGAGACGAACGACCCCCACCCACAACAGATGTCCGGCGGCGACCTACTCTCCCACGCAGTCCCCCACGCAGTACCATCGGCGCGAACAGGCTTAGCTTCCGGGTTCGGAATGGGACCGGGCGTTTCCCCGACGCTATGACCGCCGAAACACTTCGGAACGAACAGGCCCACCCCCCACACACCCCCCACCACACGCACGGGGGACGAAGAAGGCAGGGGCCCGCAGCCCCAGAACCGCACAGTGGACGCACACATCATGTTGTAGTCAAGCCATCGGCCTATTAGTACCGGTCAGCTCCACGAGTTACCCCGCTTCCACACCCGGCCTATCAACCCGGTCGTCTACCGGGAGCCTCACACCACCCGAAGTGGCAAGGAGACCTCATCTCGAAGCAGGCTTCCCGCTTAGATGCCTTCAGCGGTTATCCCTCCCGAACGTAGCCAACCAGCCATGCCCTTGGCAGGACAACTGGCACACCAGAGGTTCGTCCGTCCCGGTCCTCTCGTACTAGGGACAGCCCTTCTCAAGTCTCCGACGCGCGCAGCGGATAGGGACCGAACTGTCTCACGACGTTCTAAACCCAGCTCGCGTACCGCTTTAATGGGCGAACAGCCCAACCCTTGGGACCTACTCCAGCCCCAGGATGCGACGAGCCGACATCGAGGTGCCAAACCATGCCGTCGATATGGACTCTTGGGCAAGATCAGCCTGTTATCCCCGGGGTACCTTTTATCCGTTGAGCGACCGCGTTTCCACACACCACGGCCGGGTCACTAGTTCCGACTTTCGTCCCTGCTCGACCCGTCAGTCTCACAGTCAAGCTCCCTTGTGCACTTGCACTCGCCACCTGATGACCGACCAGGCTGAGGGAACCTTTGAGCGCCTCCGTTACACTTTAGGAGGCAACCGCCCCAGTTAAACTACCCATCAGGCACTGTCCCTGATCCGGATCACGGACCGAAGTTAGACGACCAGTATGACCAGAGTGGTATTTCAACGTCGACTCCACCAGCACTGGCGTGCCGGCTTCACAGTCTCCCACCTATCCTACACAAGCCACACCAGGCACCAATACCAAACTATAGTGAAGGTCCCGGGGTCTTTCCGTCCTGCTGCGCGTAACGAGCATCTTTACTCGTAGTGCAATTTCGCCGAGTTCGCGGTTGAGACAGCGGAGAAGTCGTTACGCCATTCGTGCAGGTCGGAACTTACCCGACAAGGAATTTCGCTACCTTAGGATGGTTATAGTTACCACCGCCGTTTACTGGCGCTTAAGTTCTGAGCTTCGCCGTGAGGCTGACCCGTCCCCTTAACGTTCCAGCACCGGGCAGGCGTCAGTCCGTATACATCGTCTTACGACTTCGCACGGACCTGTGTTTTTAGTAAACAGTCGCTTCTCCCTGGTCTCTGCGGCCTCACACGCTTCCACCCGCAAGGGGCATCACGCGATCGGCCCCCCTTCTCCCGAAGTTACAGGGGCATTTTGCCGAGTTCCTTAACCACGATTCACTCGATCGCCTTGGTATTCTCTACCTGATCACCTGAGTCGGTTTGGGGTACGGGCGGCTAGGACCTCGCGCCGAGGCTTTTCTAGGCAGCATGGGATCACCCGCTTCGCACATACGTGCTCACCATCAGGTCTCAGGCACATGGGTCGCGGATTTGCCGACGACCCGCCCTACACCCTTGGACGTGGACAACCATCGCCACGCGGTAGCTACCCTCCTGCGTCACCCCTGTTACTGCGCTTGCCTACTACCGGTCTGGGTCGCGCGTTCCACCCACACCACCCCCGAAAGGACGGTGAGGCTTCAGGCGCTCAGCATCGCCGGCCCCAGCATGGGCGGTCCTTCGCCGGTACGGGAATATCAACCCGTTGTCCATCGACTACGCCTGTCGGCCTCGCCTTAGGTCCCGACTTACCCAGGGCGGATTAGCCTGGCCCTGGAACCCTTGATCATTCGGCGGACGGGTTTCTCACCCGTCATTCGCTACTCATGCCTGCATTCTCACTCGTGTGGCGTCCACGACTCGGTCACCCGGCCGCTTCACCCGCCACACGACGCTCCCCTACCCATCCACACACCTGGACCACCACCACGAGGGCGACAGCCTGGTACACGCGTAGATGCCACGGCTTCGGCGGTGTGCTTGAGCCCCGCTACATTGTCGGCGCGGAATCACTTGACCAGTGAGCTATTACGCACTCTTTCAAGGGTGGCTGCTTCTAAGCCAACCTCCTGGTTGTCTGCGCAACTCCACATCCTTTCCCACTTAGCACACGCTTAGGGGCCTTAGCCGGTGATCTGGGCTGTTTCCCTCTCGACGACGAAGCTTATCCCCCGCAGTCTCACTGCCTCGCTGACCTTACCGGCATTCGGAGTTTGGCTGACGTCAGTAACCTTGTCGGGCCCATCGGCCATCCAGTAGCTCTACCTCCGGCAAGAAACACGAGACGCTGCACCTAAATGCATTTCGGGGAGAACCAGCTATCACGGAGTTTGATTGGCCTTTCACCCCTACCCACAGGTCATCCCCCAGGTTTTCAACCCTGGTGGGTTCGGGCCTCCACGCGGTCTTACCCGCGCTTCACCCTGCCCATGGGTAGATCACTCCGCTTCGGGTCTAGGACACGCGACTCAAACGCCCTGTTCGGACTCGCTCTCGCTACGGCTTCCCCACACGGGTTAACCTCGCCACATGCCACTAACTCGCAGGCTCATTCTTCAAAAGGCACGCCGTCACACCACCAAGGGTGCTCCGACGGCTTGTAGGCGCACGGTTTCAGGTACTATTTCACTCCCCTCCCGGGGTACTTTTCACCTTTCCCTCACGGTACTCGTCCGCTATCGGTCACCAGGGAGTATTCAGGCTTAGGGGGTGGTCCCCCCAGATTCACACGGGATTTCTCGGGCCCCGTGCTACTCGGGAACACCGTTCGAGGAGGCCACGCCATTTCGTCTACGGGGGTCGCACCCTCTACGCCGGACCATCCAAGGCCCTTCGACTATGACAGCGGCTTTATCACTCCCCGCCCCGGCGGCAGCCGGAGGCCAACGGGTCCCACAACCCCACGAACGCAACCCCTGCCGGGTATCACACGCCCATGGTTTAGCCTCGTCCGCTTTCGCTCGCCACTACTCACGGAATCGCTTTTGCTTTCTCTTCCTGTGGGTACTGAGATGTTTCACTTCCCCACGTGCCCTCTCCACACCCTATATATTCAGGTGTGAGTGACTGGAGATGAATCCAGCCGGGTTCCCCCATTCGGACATCCTCGGATCACAGCTCGGTTGCCAGCTCCCCGAGGCTTATCGCAGGCTCCTACGTCCTTCATCGGCTCCTGGTGCCTAGGCATCCACCGTACGCCCTTAAAAACTTGGCCACAAAGATAAAGATGCTCGCGTCCACTGTGCAGTTCTCAAGCTACGAGCACGCCACCCCCCACCCGGCCACCAACCCCCACCACTCGGCGCACCACCCGAAGGCAGCACACCAGCACCAGGAACGGTATGACCGCAGGGACGACCCGCCACGAGCGAAACAGACCAACCGGCCTGCTCCCTCAGGACCCAACAGCGCACCAGGCCGGACACCGGACACCACACCCACGCTTCCCCGCCCCACGAGCACACCACCACAACCAAGCAGCAGCACACCCCAGCGGTACTCACACGAGCACGACACCAGCACCGACCAGCCGAACGTTCCACCCAGATGAGCACCACCCCGGACGCACTCGGCCCGGGCCTGGCCACCGGACACCCACCCNCACACCCACGCTTCCCCGCCCCACGAGCACACCACCACAACCAAGCAGCAGCACACCCCAGCGGTACTCACACGAGCACGACACCAGCACCGACCAGCCGAACGTTCCACCCAGATGAGCACCACCCCGGACGCACTCGGCCCGGGCCTGGCCACCGGACACCCACCCCCGAGAGGACAGGCGCCGACATGCTCCTTAGAAAGGAGGTGATCCAGCCGCACCTTCCGGTACGGCTACCTTGTTACGACTTCGTCCCAATCGCCGGTCCCACCTTCGACAGCTCCCTCCCACAAGGGGTTGGGCCACCGGCTTCGGGTGTTACCGACTTTCGTGACGTGACGGGCGGTGTGTACAAGCCCCGGGAACGTATTCACCGCAGCGTTGCTGATCTGCGATTACTAGCGACNGGTACGGCTACCTTGTTACGACTTCGTCCCAATCGCCGGTCCCACCTTCGACAGCTCCCTCCCACAAGGGGTTGGGCCACCGGCTTCGGGTGTTACCGACTTTCGTGACGTGACGGGCGGTGTGTACAAGCCCCGGGAACGTATTCACCGCAGCGTTGCTGATCTGCGATTACTAGCGACTCCGACTTCACGGGGTCGAGTTGCAGACCCCGATCCGAACTGAGACCAGCTTTTTGGGATTCGCTCCACCTCACGGTCTCGCAGCCCATTGTACTGGCCATTGTAGCATGCGTGAAGCCCAAGACATAAGGGGCATGATGATTTGACGTCATCCCCACCTTCCTCCGAGTTGACCCCGGCAGTCTCCGATGAGTCCCCGGCATGACCCGCTGGCAACATCGGACGAGGGTTGCGCTCGTTGCGGGACTTAACCCAACATCTCACGACACGAGCTGACGACAACCATGCACCACCTGCGCAGGACCCTTGCGGACCCCCCATCTCTGGAGGATTTCCCTGCATGTCAAGCCTTGGTAAGGTTCTTCGCGTTGCATCGAATTAATCCGCATGCTCCGCCGCTTGTGCGGGGCCCCGTCAATTCCTTTGAGTTTTAGCCTTGCGGCCGTACTCCCCAGGCGGGGCGCTTAATGCGTTAGCTGCGGCACGGACCACGTGGAATGCGGCCCACACCTAGCGCCCAACGTTTACGGCATGGACTACCAGGGTATCTAATCCTGTTCGCTACCCATGCTTTCGCTCCTCAGCGTCAGTTACGGCCCAGAGACCCGCCTTCGCCACCGGTGTTCCTCCTGATATCTGCGCATTTCACCGCTACACCAGGAATTCCAGTCTCCCCTACCGCACTCTAGCTCGCCCGTACCCACTGCAGACCCGGGGTTGAGCCCCGGGCTTTCACAGCAGACGCGACGAGCCGCCTACGAGCTCTTTACGCCCAATAATTCCGGACAACGCTTGCACCCTACGTATTACCGCGGCTGCTGGCACGTAGTTAGCCGGTGCTTCTTCTGCTCCTACCGTCACTCTCGCTTCTTCGGAGCTGAAAGGGGTTTCCAACCCGAAGGCCTTCAGCCCTCACGCGGCGTCGCTGCGTCAGGCTTCCGCCCATTGCGCAATATTCCCCACTGCTGCCTCCCGTAGGAGTCTGGGCCGTGTCTCAGTCCCAGTGTGGCCGGTCGCCCTCTCAGGCCGGCTACCCGTCGTCGCCTTGGTAGGCCATCACCCCACCAACAAGCTGATAGGCCGCGAGCCCATCCCCGACC
>NZ_JBBIAA010000053.1:0-5468 GCF_037482545.1 Pseudokineococcus basanitobsidens
GTGGGGCAGGAACGGGCCGTAGTGAACCGCCCTCTCGTCGCCTTCGTTCGTGAGCATGGCCACTCGGACGATGACAGCGGTGGCAGCGCGCGTAGTCATTGGTAGTTCCCTCCTATGGTCAACCCGTTGGCGAGGCGGCCAGATTGCCGCCCCATCTTCTCAGTGGTCGCGGACATCACTGCGGCTGGTCGTCGCGCGCGTTGCGGGTGACCGCGGCGGTTGCTCGGGTGAGGTCGGCGCCGATGCTGTCAGCGTCGATGACGCGGCCGTACTGCTTGTTGCTCTCGTCGCCCCAGCTGGCGGTGTGTTCGCGTCCGATGACGATGACGGCATCCCCTCGGTGGAGTGAGGCGGCGGCGCTCTGCCCGAGCTCGAACCGGGCTTCGACGAAGTGGGTGGTGGGGGTGTCGTGGGGCTGGTACCTGCCCTGCCGGTACTCCCCCGTGGTCTCGATGACGCGGAGCTTGGTGATCTGGATGGTTCCCGCCTGCACAACTTCGGGATCGGCTGCCAGGTTTCCGGTGATGGTGCGGATGGACATGGTCGTTCTCCTTATCAGTGGGTTGCGATGCGGTTGATGTGGTCGGGACGGAACCCGGACCAGTGATCCTCGTCGGTGACGACGACCACGGGTGCTTCGGTGTAGCCGAGGTCACCGACGACGTAGGCGCGGGCATCCTCGTTGTCTCGGATGTTCACCTCGTCGTACTCGATTCCCTTGCTGGTGAGCACGTTCTTGGTCAGCGTGCAGCGCGCGCAGCTGGGGCCTGTGGTGTAGACCGTGATCCGCTCAGCCATTGCTCTGCCCTTCCCTCAACCAACCGTTTTTCTTTGCCTGCCGGCAATCGAGGGATTCACGGCGAGTGGAACGGGAGGGAGCAACGGACGTGGAATACCGGAGTGAGCGCAGCGAGGGAGGATATGCCGCGAAAGCCGTTGGCCCGACGTGGAGCCGACGTATCCTCGACAGCCGGACAGGTCAAAGAGGCTCATCCCAGATGAGGGTGTAGTTGGCGTTGGCGTGGCGGTCCCGGGATAGACGTCGAGGTCTCCCGAGGATGAAGGTTCCTACACGCTGCATCCGAGAGACCTCGACTTGTCTGACGCTACCGTCGGCGAGCGCTCTGGCGCGTTCGCCCGCCCTGACCTGACCACGTTCTGCCGCCTCGATGAGCTCGACCTCGTCGTGACCGGTCAACGCCTCGAGCCCGCGCGAGCGGTGCTCGCCTGCCGGGTCCTGACCCCTGATGAGTGGTGCCGACGCTGCGGCGCCGAGGGCGCTGCTCGGGACACGGTCATCCGTCGACTCGCGCACGAGCCGCTGGGGTGGCGACCCACCGTCCTTGAGGTCGCGGTGCGTCGCTACCGCTGCACCGGCTGCGGACACGTGTGGCGCCAAGACACCACCCGCGCGGCCGAGCCACGGGCGAAGCTCTCGCGCCGCGGGCTGCGGTGGGCACTCGAAGCGCTCGTCGTGCAGCACCTCACTGTTGCCCGGATCGCCGAGGGGCTCGACGTCGCCTGGGACACCGCCAACGACGCGGTCCTGGCCGAGGGCAAGAGGGTCCTGATCGACGACGCCGACCGGTTCGACGGCGTGAAGGTCGTCGGCGTCGATGAGCACGTGTGGCGCCACACCAGGCGTGGCGACCGGTACGTCACCGTGGTCATCGACCTCACCCCGATCCGCGATGGCACCGGGCCGGCACGACTGCTGGACATGGTTGAGGGCCGCTCGAAGGAGGCATTCAAGACCTGGCTCGCCGCCCGCCCCGACTCCTGGCGCGACGGTGTCGAGGTTGTGGCGATGGACGGGTTCACCGGCTTCAAGACCGCGACCACCGAGGAACTTCCCGACGCGGTCGCGGTCATGGATCCCTTCCACGTCGGCCGCCTCGCCGGCGACGCACTCGACCGGTGCCGCCGGCGTGTGCAGCAAGCCATCTACGGCCACCGCGGGATGAAGGGAGACCCGCTCTACTCGGCCAGGCGGACCCTGCACACCGGCGCCGACCTGCTCACCGACAAGCAGGCCTCCCGGCTGAGGGCGTTGTTCGCGACCGAGAACCATGTCGAGGTCGAGGCGACCTGGGGCATCTATCAGCGCATGATCGCCGCCTACCGGCACGAGGACCGACGCCGCGGTCGCGAGCTGATGACCAACCTCATCGGATCGCTCAGCAGCGGTATCCCGAAAGCACTGGTCGAGCTCAACACGCTCGGACGGACCTTGAACAAGCGCGCCGACGACGTTCTGGCTTACTTCGACCGACCCGGCACATCCAACGGTCCGACGGAGGCGATCAATGGCCGCCTCGAGCACCTCCGCGGCTCCGCGCTCGGGTTCCGCAACCTCACCAACTACATCGCCAGAAGCTTGCTCGAGACCGGAGGCTTCAGACCGCGCCTACACCCTGGATTGGGATGAGCCCGGTTCCTGGACCCGTCGTTGTGGTTCTTGGCTGTCTCCCAGTACCGATACAGATCGAGTGGGAAAGACGCCACTTCGCGCACCCTCGCGGCCCGACACATCTCAAGTGCATCGCGGTAGCGCGCGCCGTCCGGGCGCCCATGCGCCGCTTTGGCGAGTCCGATCCACGCGAACTGATCGAGGTAGATGTGAAGCACGGGACGTCAATTCACAACGAGGCACATTCGAACGATCGCATCCACAGGCGTGTTTCCTCCCGCCTGGATAGTGCCAGGATCAAGTTTCCTCCCTCTTCCCGGGCCACATCCTGCATGCGCTGCAAGCCGTCGGTCACCTGAGCGGTCCCACTTCAAGCCTCGTCACGCGAATCGGACTCCTCAGAGTTCTCCCCGGCCGGCGCAGCGGCCTCCGGCGCAGCGGCCTCCGGCGCAGCGGCCTCCGGCGCCTCGGACGGCGACTCCTGTTCGGGATCTTCGGGAAACTGCATGTACTCGAACGAAGGAAACGGCGCGTAGGTGCCGACATGGTCATCGGGGTGATTCCAACTTGAGACAAGGTCGATCAGGTAGAGGTACGCGGACCTGGTGACCTGGAGGGCCAGGACGGTTGATTCCACCAGCTCGAACAGGTGGATTCGACTGCGCGCGTCGATGGTGATTCCTGTGTCGTCCAGGAACGCGGCATAGACAATCCGATGCGTTCCGGCATTTCGAAGCGCCTGAGATGGGGGCGTACATGCCGTCCCCCTCCATGTCGTACGCGAGTTCAGACAGCGCGTGCGGAGGCAGCGAGCGCGCTGGACTCTTCGTGAGGCTTGGCCGGACCACCCCGTCCTTGTTCGCCCAGAACTTGCGGAATGAAACTCTTCGCGCTTCGTCGCCGACGCCAAAGTGTTCGTTGGCAACAACGGCAGTCTTGTCCAGAACATCTAGCGCTGACCGCTGGGCGAGGAACAGCTTCGAGTACTGGAGTCCGTAAAGCGAGTAGTCGAGCGTCTCGATGTAGTACCCGGTGTCGTCGTCCTTCTGCTGCGGTCCCTCGGCGACTTGCACGTAGCCTTCGTACGCCAACTGACGGGAGACGAGGAAGTCCGACTTCAGGACGTTCATCTCCGCCAGGATCGGCGGCGACATCTCCTCCGGCGAGCTGCCATACAGGATCTCGATAGCGGCGCTGTCCCAATGTGCGTCTTCGGTGCCGAGACCTTCGACCGCGGGTGACAATGCGAGTCGGTACGTCGCAACCCACTGACGATATTCGTCCTCGGGATCATCCAGGCCATGAACGAGGTGACCCAAGCTGTCCGTGGGCTCAAGGCCGTCCCAGCGGTTGGCCGTGGCTGACCCGGCGAAGCCGATCGTGCCGTCTCGCAGCGACTGTGCCATCTTCACGTACTTGTCGTAGACGGCGGCGATGTGGCCAGTCTGCCCGACTCCCGTATGGATTCGACTCAGCAAGAGTTGAGCCAGGTTGCCCGCGGCATTACCGTTCGTCGGATCGGCTTCCAGTGCCCGCAGGTAGAAGTCATATGCTTCGGCCCACCGTCCAGAGTGGTCGAGACTGTTCGCAAGATTGCAGTACGCGGCAGATCGAGTGTGTGGATCGGCCTGCCGGGACGACCCGACATCCAGGAACATTCGCCTCGCGCGTCGAAGCTCGAATCGACTTGAGCGGCGGCTTTCTATGAGCGCCGGAAGCCAAACTTCGCGGGGGCCTTTTGGGGGCAAACCGAGATCGCAGGCACCGACGATCGCGTTCGCAACGTTGTACATGCATTGGAAGTGCAACGGCTCAGTCGGGTCAGTCTCGCCCTGTGCGCGCGAAGCAAGCTCTTGTCCCGCTTGAAGGATCGTCGCGTCGGCGAGGTCCGTTCCCGCGTTGATAACGAGGGAGGAACAGACGAATCGAAGCGCTGATCTCTCTTTGGCGGAGAGAGCGGAGCCATCGATCCCGCCGGCCAGGGTGAGTAGTTCTTGCACCGCAAGGGCCTTATCCGCGGTTGTCTCGCTGACTAGCAAGAACCGCCGATACCATTCCTCATAAGTCGACATCGGACTACCTTCACGGCCCTTCTTGCCGACGCCGAGCAGTGACAGCGGGCCAGCTAGGAAGCCAACTCAACTCTGCACCCGACCGCGTGCGCGATCGCGAACCTGCTGGCGCAGTCTCGCCCGTACCTCGTCATGGATGGTGGTCGACGTCTGTTCCGCAGTCTCGACGGACACCACGAGCGCGTAGCGAACCGTCTTCCCGGCGCGGAGCCGCTGGGCATCGTCCATGCACTCGACGTGGATCGGGAAGGTGCCGTCATCGCCGAACACCATCGTGCGCGTGCCCTGCACGATCTCGTGTTGGAGGCTTCCCCGTCTGACCGAGTTGTGTTCGGCATCGATCCGATCCCCGCCAGCGAGTCGGGTGTCTGGCGTGGCGAAGTAGACCTTGGCACCCCGGTAGCGGTTGAGCTGCCCGACGGTGGGGACCATATAGGCGAGGGTGATGGTGAAGCGGTGCCACTCTGCGCGCGCACGTAGCGAAGGCGGCAGCGGCAACTCGTAGGTGTGGCGTTGGTCGCGTTCGATCAGTCCCCCGCCGACCAGCACTGCCCTGTTCGTGGCGGCGGTTCCGAGCCGGTCGGTGTCGAGCCGGCCGTACCCCAGGAGCGCGGTCAGGTGGCGGCGGGCTTGCTGGTTGGTGAGGCCGAGTTCGCGGCGCAGTCGCGACTCCCATTCGCCCCAACTGCTGGCGTGGGCGAGGAGGGCTCTCACGAGCAGCGGGTGGTACTGCGGGTCCGGCAGCGGCGCGTCTTCGGGATCGTCGGAGCCTGCTTCGAGGATGTCGTACATGCGGCTGGCTTCGCGGGCCACCAACGCGGTTGCGTTGCTCGTGCCGATGGTGAAGACGGTGTTGTTCGTTGCGCCCGCTCGCCCGGGCGCGGCTACTTGCAGACCTGGCCCGGTGGTTCCGGTCTGAGCCAGTTCCACCGCGACGGTCTCCTCGGAACCTGTCAAGCCTGTTGAGACGTGATGGTGCTCAGGTG
>NZ_JBBIAA010000054.1:0-4904 GCF_037482545.1 Pseudokineococcus basanitobsidens
TGTCGTCACCGCCCCCACCGCAGGTACGAAGAGCCATATTACGCATGGAGGGCCTCTCCTTCTGCAAGCCTGCTTGCGCTCGCACTTGCGCTCGCGCTAGTTGGCCCGGCGCTCACGAGAGCAGCCCTTCTAGGGCCTGGCAGATTTTGGCTTAGTGAGGCGGTGGCCGCCCGGGCGGACCGAGCTTCATCTCGGTCGATCCTTATCAGGGACGAGTTGGATAAGAAGATTGCAACACTGCATGGTCAACGGATCGCTCAAGATTTGCCGCGCACCGATGGGGTGGGTGCGCAGGCGACGCCCCTCTGTGAGGAAAGTCAGCCAACATCGCCCTGGGCACTCAAAAGCATTCTGATGCATCGCTTCGCTGGTCATCTGAAGCGACGCCCCTCGTCCCGCCGATAGGCGCGGACGGCGAGCGCGCCGGTGAGCAGCGTCCAGCCGAGCAGCACCGGCCAGGTCGTCGCGGGGAGGTCGACGCCCGTCGTGGCGCTCACCACGAGGTCACGGCCGGCCCGCGTGGGCAGCCAGGCCGAGATCGCGTCGAGCCAGCCGGGGAAGGTCTCGGGCGGGAGGAACAGCCCGCCGCCGAAGGCCAGCGGCAGCAGCAGAACCTGCGCGACGGCGAGCGCCGCCTTCGTCGACAGGCCGTAGCCGACGAACAGGCCCAGCCCGAGCATCGGCAGGGCCGCGACCGCGAGCGCGCCCGCCGCGAGCAGCAGCCGGTCGGCGGGCAGGGTCGCCGCCGTCAGCAGCCACGCCACGAGGACGAGCGGCACGAGGCTGAGCATGGCGAAGCCGAGGCCGTTGAGCAGCCGGCCGGCCAGTCGCGGTCCGGCGCCGACGGGCAGCGTGCGCAGGTAGGAGTCCCACGGCAGCGCCCTGTCCTCCGCCACGCCGACGCCGTAGGTGAACAGGCACACGCTCATGACGGCGAACAGGGAGATCTGCGACGTCGCGGCGGTGGCCTGCCGGGCGTCGTCCGCGAAGGGCTGCGGCACGACGAAGAAGAGCATCGTCAGGGTGGGGAAGACGACGGTGCCGACGACGGCGATCGGGACGCGCACCGTCTCCAGCAGCTGGGAGCGCGTGTGCAGCGCAACCAGCCGGAGGCCGCCGGGCGCGCGCGCGTCGTCCGGTCCGGCGCTCCGGTGGGTGAGCGTGCTCATCGGTACCTCTCCTGCGTCGGGGCGGTGACGGGGGTGGCGGCGGAGGTACGGGTCCGGGTGACGTCGTCGTCCTCGGCCGCGTCGGCGCGCGAGGTCACGGCGAGGAAGGCCTCCTCGAGCGAGGCGGGCGCCACCTCGAGCTCGCGGAAAGGCGTGCCGCCGCGCACGAGCCGTCGCACGAGGTCGTCGGTGTCCGCCGCCCACAGCTCGTGCCGGTCGCCGTCGCTGACGACCCGGTCGGCGCCGACGTCGGGGGCGGTCGCGGCGCGCAGCCGGACCCGCCGGGCGGGGACGGCGGAGCGCACCTCCTCGAGCGTGCCGTCGACGAGGACGCGGCCGTGGTCCACGACGACGACGCGCTCGGCGAGCGCCTCCACCTCCTCGAGGTAGTGGCTCGTGAGGACGACGGTGCCGCCGCTACGGTGGTAGGCGCGGACGGCCTCCCAGAGGTCGTGCCGGGCGCCCGTGTCCAGGCCGGTCGTCGGCTCGTCCAGCAGCACGAGGTCCGGGCGGCCGACGAAGGCCAGGGCGACGGCGAGGCGGCGTTTCTGCCCTCCGGACAGGCCGCCCGTCTGCCGGCGTCGCAGGTCGGCGAGGCCGAAGCGCTCGAGCACCTCGCCGGCCGGGACGGGGTCGGTGAAGTGGCCGGCGACGACGTCGACCACCTCGCCCACGCGCAGCGTCGGCGGCAGGCCGGTCTCCTGCGGCGTCGTCCCGAGGCGGGACCGGGCGCCGGGCTCCCAGGGCGCGCGGCCGAAGAGCTCGACCGAGCCGGACGTCGGCCGGCGCAGCCCGCAGAGCAGCTGCAGCAGCGTGCTCTTGCCGGCCCCGTTCGGACCGAGCAGGCCGAGCAGCTGCCCCGCCGGGACGTCGAGGCTGACGTCGTCGAGCGCGACGACCTCGCCGTAGCGGCGCCCGACGCCGCGGGTGCGCACGAGGGGCTCGCGCCCCGCGTCGGCGCTCGTGGGCGCGGTGGTGCTCGGGGCGGTGGTCATGAGTCCTCGCCGGTGTCGTGGACGTGGTGCGTCCCGCCCACCGCGGCGAGCGAGCTCACGCGGGCGGTGACGGGCTCGAGCAGGGCGCGCAGGGCCGCGGTGTGGTCCTCGAGCGCCTGCCGGCCGCGCCTGGTCAGCGCGACGTACGTCGTCGGCGTCCGCCCGCGGTGCGTCTTCTCCACGGCGACGTAGCCCGCGTCCTCGAGCTTGCGCAGGTGCGCGCCGAGGTTGCCCGCCGTCAGGCCCTGCAGCTTCTGCAGCCGGGGGAACGCGATGCGGTCGTCGTCGTCGAGGGCGGCCAGGCTCGCCACGAGCCGCAGCCGTGCCGGGGCGTGGATGACCGGGTCGAGGTCGGGCGCCGCGTCCGCCGTCGGGTGGGTGGCCTCCTGCGGCCGCGCCCTCCTCGGCTCCAGCCTCTGCTGCGGGTCGGCCGTCATGCCGACCGTCCGCGCAGGTGCAGGACCACCGCGGCGACGAGGAAGCCCCCGCCGCCGAGGAGCCCCATGACGAGCTGGTTCGTCGGGAACCCGGCGAGCGCATCCGCGGCGCTGGCGACGAGCACCCACGCGCCGAGCGTGTACATCGTCCGGTCCTGCCACATGGCGCCCCCGGAGAGGTAGAGGAGCCCGACGACGAGACCCGCCAGGGCGGGGGCGAGGACGCCGAGGAGCCCGGCGGACGCGCCTGCGTCCGCCGCCGAGGCCATGACCGCGAAGTACAGACCGAAGCCGAGGAACCAGGCCCAGCCGTACATGGCTCCCTGCCGCGCCGACGCGCCGCGGACGCCGGCGCTGCGCCGCGCCACGTGGACCGTCGTGACGACGAGCGCCGCAGCGAGCAGCAGGCCGAACGTCGTCTCGGCGACCGCCCCGGGGAGGACGAGCGGCCCCCGACCGGTCGTCGCGGTCCACAGCGCGACGAACCCGACGAGCCAGGCGAGCCCCCAGACGCCGTAGAGCAGGCGGGCGTCGGGCTGGAGGGCGCGGCTCGTGCGGGTGCGCTCGGCGCGCAGCAGCGCCAGCGCCTCCTGGGGATCTGCGGTGCCGGTCTCGGCCCGGCCGCCGGTGTCGGTCGCCGATCGAGGGTCGGCCTCGCGGCCGTCGGGCGTCGACGTGCTCATGGTCGCCTCCAGAGTGGTCTGCCGTGCAGACTGGCGACCAACTTCGTAGCGCAGACCCGTCTGCGAGGCAAGAGGCCTGTGCCACCCGTCGGGCAGAGCCGCGCGGCGGTCGCCGGGCGGCGTGTCGACTACCCGCAGTCGCCGGGCGACACGCCCGCGCGTCGTCCAGGAGCGGCGTCCGGTCGGGTCAGGCGAAGAGGTCGAGCTGGTCCTCGGCCGGCTCGCGACGGGCGCGGGCCAGGCCGCGCGCGCCCATCGGCACGTGGTCGGGCTCGGCCGGCGGCGCCTGCGCCGGGACGGTCGCGACGCCGGCGGGTCCCGCGACGCGGCCCGCGGACGCGGGTCGACCCGGGTCGGGCGGGGCCTCGCCCTCCTCGGCCGGCGGGCCGGCGGGCAAGGGGATCTCGTCGCCTCCCACCTGGTGCGGGCCCACCTCGTCGACCCACGCGGGCAGGACGGGGCCGCGGTCGGCGGGCGGGGCGCCCCCGACGAGGGCCCACAGCGAGGGGCCGAGGCGGACGTCGCGCGCGCCGAGCGCCGCCTGCAGGCGGGCCAGGTCCAGCGGCAGACGTAGGTCCTCGACCGGGGGGAGGGCGATGTCCTCGCGCATCGCCATGAGCCGCTGGTTGCGCGCGACGTTGTCGCGGGCCTCGTCGGTGCGCAGCCGCGCGAGCGCCCCGGGGCCGACGGCGGCGAGCACCTCGTCCTCGCGGCCGTCGTCGATGGCCGCGTAGACGTCGTCGACGCCGTCGAAGGCGGCGAGCAGCCGGGCCGCCGTCTTCGGGCCGATGCCGGGCGCGCCGGGCAGGTTGTCCGAGGTGTCGCCGCGCAGCGCCGCGAGGCAGCGGTACTGGCCGGCGCGGACGCCGGTCACGAGCGGCAGCGTCCGTGGCGTCAGCACCGGGGACCCGGCCATCCCCCCGTTGAGGACGCGCAGCACCGACGTCGACCCGTCGACGAGGGCGAAGGAGTCGCGGTCGCTCGTCACGGCCGTGCAGCGCCAGCCGCTGCGCCGGGCGAGCGCCGCGGCGGACGCGAGGACGTCGTCGGCCTCGAGGCCCTCGGCGACGACGACGGGCAGGCCGGCGGCGGCGAGCAGCGCCGGGGCGTCGTCGAGCTGGGCGCGCAGGTCGGGGTGCTTGTCGGGACGGTGCGCCTTGTACGCGGGGTGCTGCTCGCGCCGCACCGACGACGTCGAGCAGTCGAAGCCGACGACGAGCGCGTCCGGCGTCAGCCGCGCGGCCGCGCCCGCGATGAGGGTGACGACGCCGCGCAGCGCCCACACGGGTCGGCCGGCGGCGTCGCGGTGGTCACCGGCCGCGTGGGCGTGATGGGCCCGGTGCAGGAGGCTGTTGCCGTCCACCGCGAGCAGGAGGGGCGCGTCGGGGGCCACGACGTCGCGATCGGGCGGCGGCGTCGACGGGGCGGCGGCGGGGGCCGCGTCCGCCTCGGCCCCCAGCAGACCCGCCGCCCGCAGCGCCGCGACGGCGGGGTCGGTCGCGGTCGGGACGGGGGGCACACCCCCAGGGTGCCCCCTGCGGCTCGCCGACGGGAGCCGCCCCGCCGCCCGGCCCGCGCTAGTAAGAGCAGGTGCGTGGATCCCTACGGCGAACATCCCCC
>NZ_JBBIAA010000055.1:0-3581 GCF_037482545.1 Pseudokineococcus basanitobsidens
ACGGCTCGCTCGAGGCCCGCGCGCTCGTCCCCTCCTGACCGACCCACACGACCGGCCCAGCTGACCGGCCCCTGGGCGGCCCGGCGGTCGCCGGCTGCCCCGATCGGCGAGGCGCCGGCGACGCCCACCGCGCGCCCGGTCCCACGGCCCCTACCGCATCCGGGCACTTCGGTGCCATCATCGGCGTGCCGCCCTCGGAACCCCTCGAGCTGCGGCCGCTGTCCCGGCCCCGGCAGCACGTCACCACGATGTGCACCGCACGGGAGCCCTCAGATGACCGTCCACCGTCCCACCGGCACGACACCTGCGACCGGACCCGGCAGCCGCGCCGACGGGGACGCGCCCGCCGCGGCCGGCGACGTGGTCCTGGTCGAGGTCACCGGCGACGTGGACCTGACGACCTCCGCCGACCTGCAGAGCCGGCTCGACGTCGCCGGACGGTCCGCGACCGGTCGCGTCGTCGTGGACCTGTCCGGCGTCGACTTCATCGACTGCCACGGGCTGGGCGTCCTGCTCGCCGCGCGCACGCGGACCGGCGCCCGACTGGCGCTGCAGGCACCGGCACCAGCGGTGTCCTGCCTGCTCGACCTGACGGGCACCCTCCACCACTTCGACACCCCACCCGCGGCACCCGCCCCGCCCGAGCCGGGGCCCCCCGGCGTCGCGACCCCGTCGCCCTGGCCGCAGGAGGTCGTGCGCGCCGCCGCCGCGACCGTGGCGCACCTGCATCTCGGCTGCCCCGCGCAGGTCTGGCTGGCCACCCGCGTCGAGGGCGACCACCACGTCGTCACGGCGTCGACCGGTCCGTGGGCGGGCGAGCTGCCGGCCGGGACGGTGCTGCCCTGGGGGGAGCTCCTGGTGCCCACCGACGACCTGGGCACCAGCGTCTGGCCGGTGACCGACGCCGAGGAGCTCCTCGGGACCGGCGCCAGCGGGCGGCGCCTCGCGGTCCGCGCCAGCACCGGCGTCCTGCTCCGGGCCGGTGAGGACGTCGTCGGCACCCTGTGCGGCTTCACCACCCACACCACCCCGGCACCGCTGCCGGAGGCCACCACCTCGTTGCTGCACCTGCTCGGCCGGCTGCTCTGCCTCGCCCTGACCTCCGCCCGCGCCCAGGAGGTGGCCCAGGAGCTGGCCGAGGTCGACGCGCTGACCGGGCTGCGCAACCGCCGAGGCTGGCAGCAGGACCTGATCCGGGAGAACAGCCGCTGCTCCCGCCACGGCACCTCCGCCGGGGTCGTCACCATCGACCTCGACGAGCTCAAGACCACGAACGACACCTACGGCCACCACGCCGGCGATGCCCTGCTGGTCGCCACCGCCCAGGTCCTGCGCCGCACCTGCCGACCGGGCGACGTGCTCGCGCGCGTCGGGGGCGACGAGTTCACCGTCCTGGCCGTCGGAGCCGGTCCTGCCGCCGTCGCCACCCTCAGCGCCCGCGTCGAGGAGCACCTGCGCGCCGCCGGGATCCCCGCCGCCGTCGCCGGTACCGCCAGCCGGCCCACCGAGCCCCTGGAGGAGACCTGGGCCCGCACCGACCGGCAGATGTCCGTCGCCAAGAGCCGGCGTCGCGCCCGGCCCACGACCTCGCAGGCGCTCCCGCACGAGGACCTCCTCAGCCCCACCCTCATCGTCCTCCTGCACGAGCACGGGCTGCTGCCCAGCTCCGGCCGGCCCGCCGGTGACCCGCAGGACGGACGAGACGACAGCACCGCCTCCCGCCTGGACTTCATCCACCAGGCCCGCCGCGCCGGCCTCAGCCCCGCGCAGATCCGCGGCGCCCTGGCGCTGCGCCACTCCCCGACCACCCCGAGCCAGCAGCTCCAGGACCTGCTCCGCGTCGTGACCCCGTCGAGGACGAGACCGACCTGAACGAGCCCCGGTCGACCCGTCCGGGGACGTCCCCGCTCAGCCTCCCGGCGTGGACGGGCAGCGTGGACGGGCGGCGTGGTCGGGGCAGGCCGTGCGCTCACCCCTCGGAGGTCGAAACCCCTGGGCAGCAGCCGGCCGGCCGTCGTGCGGCGGCCTTCCCCCGGACGGTGAGGACACCGGCTGGACCACAGCGCCGGAGGGCGCCGCTCCCGGTCCGGCTTGCCGGGGCGGGCGAAGGGTGGTCGACTCCGATCACCACCTCGTGTGGTGCTCCCCCTGGACCCGGGTAGCCATGTCCCGTGCGCCGCCGGGGGAGCCTCGTCTTCCTCCACCTCGTCGCACGTCTGGGGACGCCCGGGTCGGTGCGAGAGAACCGGGTGTCCTTCTTGCCCAGGAGGAGATCCATGGCCAGGCACGACGACCGACCAGCAGGAGCCCGTCCCGTCGACGTGCGCACCGTCGACGAGCTCCCGCCCGCGCAGCACGTCGAGGCGGCGCCGCCCCCCAGCACCCCGCCGCAGGTCGACGTCCCGGTGGACGTCGCCGTGACGGTCCCCGGCCAGACCGGCGACCAGGTGCGCTGGGGAGCCGTGTGGGCAGGGCTCGTCGTGGCCGTCGCCACCTTCCTGCTCCTCGAGGTCGGCTTCTTCGCCCTCGGCTGGCTCACCCTGGACCCGGGCCAGCCCGATCCGGGGTCGAGCGCCGACCTCGTCACCGGTCTCATCGGTCTCGCCGCCTTCTTCCTCGGCGGGCTGACCGCGGCGGCGACCGCCCGCTGGAGGAGCGTGGACACCGGTCTGCTGCACGGGATCCTGGTGTGGGCGCTCGGCCTGGTCGTCTTCCTGCTGCTCGCGCTCCTCGGCGGCGGGGCGCTGCTCGGCAGCGTCGGACGCATCGCCGCGCAGCTGATCAGCCTCAGCCAGGTCACCGCGGAGGTGCCGTCGGTCCAGCTGGACCAGGCGGTCGAGACGGCTCGCAGCACCGCGGCGTGGGCGGCCCTGGGCCTCGGCCTGGCGGTCGTCGCGTCGGCCGTCGGCGGCCTCGTCGGGTCGAAGGCCTGGCCCCGCACGAGCTCGACCGAGCAGCCCGAGGCCGCCACGCACGTCCGGCGCGGCTGACCGGGCGGGTACCCCCGACCCGCGCCAGCACCGCCGCTCCCCGTCCGGGCGCGTCCCCGCGACCCGGTCCGCACGACCCTTCCCCCCACCCGCGACCGCGCGCCCCGCGCGCCCCTGGAGGACGCATGTCCCGCATCTCGAAGAGCCAGATCGACGACCTGTACAGCGCCACCGTCATGTCCGAGGCCGACGGGAAGGTCGGCAAGGTCGGCACCGTCTACCTCGACGACGACACCGAGCAGCCGAGCTGGGTGACGGTCAAGACCGGCCTCATGGGCGGCTCGGCGTCCTTCGTCCCGCTGGACGAGGCCACCCTGTCCGGCGACGAGCTCCACGTGCCCTACGGCAAGGACAAGATCAAGGACGCCCCGGGTCTGGAGGACGACTCCGACCTCACCCCGGCCGAGGAGCAGGACCTCTACCGGTACTACGGCCTCGCCGGCCAGGAGCCGGTGGTCGCCGACGACGAGCGCACCGACCCCGCGGGTCTCGACGACACGGACCGGCGTCCCGCCCCGGCCCAGGACGGCGACTCGATGACGCTGTCCGAGGAGCGGGTCTCGGTGGGCACGCAGAGCCGCGAGAGCGGGC
>NZ_JBBIAA010000056.1:0-3339 GCF_037482545.1 Pseudokineococcus basanitobsidens
CTTGTCGGTGGCGGCATGTCAACGGCCTCCGTCCTTGGGCCGACACAGGTGCCTGACCGTCCGCTGACGATCGTCGAGTGGGACAGCCCCGCACCCGCAGGGCCACCGCTTAAGGCGACCATTCGAGGGACGCTGGCGCTTCCGCCGACGTAGTGGGCCACTGGCCGTCACAGTGGACGACGAGGAGGTGGCTGCAGATGGGCGCGCAGGGTCTGACCGCCGAGCAGTTCGAGCAGTGGGTGACAGCGCTCGAGTCCGGCGCCCACGGCGCCGGCCCTGGGTGCACCTGGGGCATGCGCGAGGGCGACGGAACGATGAGCCACGACACCCTCGGCCTTCTGGGCGCCCTCGTCCTCGGCGTCGACTGGCTCTCCCCCGGCGTCATCGTCAACGCCCACGGCACCCACCGCTCGACCTCCGGGCCCCTCAACGAGGTCGACGGCGTCCACGCCGTCCCCCTCGCGCTGGCCCGGGCTTTCCCGGCCGACGTCCGCCGCGACATCCAGCAGCGCGACGAGGACTCCACACCCTGGCCCACGACCGCCGCCTGGCTGCGAGAGCAGCGCCACCGGTGCCTCGCCCCGCCCGCACCGCCCACGGCCTGACCGCGACGACCTGCCTGTCGCCGGGTCGGCATCGGGAAAGCCCGCCCTGAGGACCACAGAGGATCCCCAGCCGGACAGCGTCCCGCTGTCGATCGCTGGCCGACCAGCCCCCTTTGCGTCCCCCGGCGAGGCGCCAATGAACGCCTTACACCTCGCATGACCCGATGCAGCGACGGCGTGACGGCTTCAAGACGCCATTGCTTCCTGTAAGCGGGGCACATGAGCGTCCAGGGTGACGATCTCAACCACGGCCCCATCAGGCTGAAAGCCTTTGAAGACTTGAGTACCGGAGGCCAGCGCTAGCCGCTCCCTCGGCCGAGGTTTGCGATCCCAAGTCAAGGGCCCTTGGACGCGGACGTCCGGCGCCTTCGGGTCTCGTCCACGGACGTAACCCCCCAGACGCCCCTGGCGGAAGATCAAGACGCCGTCCTGGATCTCGGCGAGCCCGTGGCGCCAGCGCCGACTGAGCCCAAGCCTCTGCCCACTGACCACGCGGAGACCGCACTCCACAGTCCCCGCAGCCCGATGACGGGCGGTGGCCCGGCGCCGGAAGCGCAGCGCCAGCGCCACGGCCACCGCGACCACTGCCACCCAGACCACCATGAAGGCGATGAAGCCGAGGCCGAGAGGGTCCACCGCGGCACCGTGGCATGGAATGAGGCGCGCGTATGGCGCTTCACTCGAGTAGACCCGACGTGCTGCACGAGCTGACGACCCCGGGGCCAGCAGCGTCCACTCCTCGCCCCAGCAAGCGACCCCTAACCGGCGACGGTGCAGGTCACAGCGGCCGCGAGACGCGGCCTCGCGGTGACATCGCCAGCAGACCCGTCCGGATGGAAATCCCGCGCAGGTGCGTCATACGGGACGCCCCCGACGCCGCCGACAGCGGTGCTGGCCACTCCCCCGCCGCGACGGACGCCTCGCCTCGAGGTCGGGACGGGGGCTTCTGCTGAGGATCGCGACACGATCGTGAGACGCCGGCGCTGACACGGCCGTGAGACGCCGCAGGTCAGCCCACGGCGCCTACGACAAGTNCGGGACGGGGGCTTCTGCTGAGGATCGCGACACGATCGTGAGACGCCGGCGCTGACACGGCCGTGAGACGCCGCAGGTCAGCCCACGGCGCCTACGACAAGTTCAGCGAGTTCCTACAGCGCTGTAGGGACGCGTCCAACGTGTCCATTTCTCAAGTTCGTGTCCACGGCGTGTCCTATTTCTCACGTTCGTGTCCGTGCTGGACGCTGAGGACGTGGCCGGCAGCGAGCTGCTCGAAGTGGAAGCCCGTTACGTGTCTGCCTCCGGCGAGCTCGTCACGACGACGGTGGGCGCTCTGGACGGTGTCGAGGTGGTGCGGGGCCTGCCCGTGCGGCGGATCAGCTCGCACGCGGGCCAGCGGCACTACCCGGGCTCCTTTTGGTCGGCGACGACGGGCGCCCACGTCGACTACGAGAGTCGGCTGGAGCTGGACCGGCTGTGGTTGGCCGACTTCGACCCGGCCGTCGCGTGGATGGCCAGCCAGCCGCTGTGGTTGTGCGGATCGGACGGTGCGGCTCGTCGGCGGCACGCTCCGGACTTGCTCCTGCAGGGCAGGGACGGCTCGTTCACGGTCGTGGACGTCAAGCCGGCTGAGTTCGCGGTGAGGCCGGAGGTCGCCGCAGTCTTCGCCTGGACCGGTCGCCTGTGCGCGGCCGCGGGCTGGCGTTACGAGGTCTGGTCCGGGGCTCCTGCGGTCGTGCTGGACAACGTGCGCACGCTCGCCTCGGCGCGACGTGCCGACCTCGTCGATCCTGACGCCTCGGCGACGGTTCTGGACGTCGTGTCGTCGGAGATGTCCATCTCCGCCGTGATGGCTGCCGCCTCGCCGCCGGTCCCCCGATCACTGGCTCTCTCCGGGCTGATGTGGTTGCTGTGGTCCGGACAGCTGGCCGCGGACCTCGAGCAGCCGCTCAGCGGGGACTCCCTCGTCCTTCGCCCGGAGGGATCCCGGTGAATGACCGGACGCTCGACCTGCGGGCCGGGACGACGCTGTGGTTCGAGGGCGCCTTGTGGCGGGTGCAGGAGCTGGGCTCGTCGACGGTGGTGCTCGCGCGAGGCGCCCAGCTGCGATCGGTCGCGACGACGTCGCTGCTGGCGACGGCGCGGCTGGCCGGCCAGGACGTCGAGGCCGACGGAGAGCCTGAGCCCGTCGGCGTCGTCCTGGACGCCCTTAAGCCTGGTGTGCTCGCCCAGCTCGAAGAGCGTGCCGGTCATGTCCGAGAGCTGCTGCGCCCCGACAGCCGGGCCGAGCGTGCGCGCTCGACGCGGCAGCGATACGCGGACAAGGCCGCCGAGCTCGGCGTCTCCGACCGCACCCTGCGTCGTTGGGTGGCCTCCTACCAAGCCGCCGGCGTGGTGGGCCTGGCCGACAGCCGACTGGTCGGCCGGTACGCCAGCGGGGTCGACCCACGCTGGGACACCGCGTGCCTGCGGATCCTGGACGACCTGGTCGACGCCTCGACCCCGACCATCGGCGTGGTGATCGCCCGGGTGGCTCGTGAGCTCGAGGCCGAGCACGGCGCCGGGACCGTGTCGCTGCCGTCGAAGGCCACGGCCTACCGGCGCATCAAGGAGCTGTCCAAGGGCCGGCACGCGTTCGGCAGCGCGCGGGGGCGCCGGTCGGTGGCCGCGCGCCCGCAGGGGGTCTACGGGCGACTGGTGGCGACGCGGCCGGGTGAGTACGTGGTGCTGGACTCGA
>NZ_JBBIAA010000057.1:0-2447 GCF_037482545.1 Pseudokineococcus basanitobsidens
CACCTGAGCACCATCACGTCTCAACAGGCTTGACAGGTTCCGCAGCCGGGCATCGCGACGGATCGCCTCGAACAGCTCCACCCGGCTCACCCACCACCACCCCCGCCCCGAGGTCTTGGGACCCGACGGTGGCAGGCAGGGCTCAGATCACCGTCAAGACCACCCCGACACGCCGACAGGTGGGGCCAGCTAGCACTGACACTCCTCGCCGGTCACGCCGAGGTGGGGCCAAGTAGCTCTGACACACCGCTCAGGTGGGGCCAGGCAACGCTGACAGAGCCACCTCGCAGTGCCCGCTCGGGCGGGCCTCCCACAGCGCCGCCTCCACCCGCTCCTCTGGCGGACAGGGGCCCGTCCTGGCGTGGCAGGTGTCCACCACTCCAGGTGCGCCACGGCCGACGATCCCGTCCAGCCCGGGTCTTACCACCCAGGTCGAGCCGCAGGCGGGTGGCGCCCTGCGGATGCTCCTCGACAGATCGCCTCAGGGCCGGAAGACGGCGCGGATGCAGCCGTCCTCCTTGTCCCGGAACAACCGGTAGCCCTCGACCGACTCCTCGAGCGGCATGACGTGCGTCGCCAGGGGCGTCGGGTCGATCCTCCCGGCCAGGACGTGCTCGAACATCGCCGGGACGTGGACCTGCCCGTACTGCTGCGCCGAGCGGATGGTGAGGCCCTTGTTCGTCACGAGCGCCATGGGGAAGGAGTCGGTGAGGCCGTAGATGCCGAGCACCGCGACGGTCCCGCCCTTGCGGCAGGCGAGGAGGGCCTCCCGCAGCGCGGTGGCTCGGTCGGTGGAGGCTCGGACCGCCTGCTTGGCCCGGTCGACCACCTGCTGGACGCCCGTCCCGTGGCCCTCCATGCCCACGGCCTCGACGACGGCGTCGGGCCCCCGACCGCCCGTCATCTCCCGCAGGGCCTCCTGGACGCTGTCCACCTGGGTGTAGTCCAGGACCTCCGACCCCTGCGCCCGGGCGACGTCGAGCCGCTCGGGCAGCCGGTCGACGACGACCGTGCGCCCCGCGCCGAGGGCGCGCGCGCTCGCCGCGGCCATGAGGCCCACCCCGCCGGCGCCGAGGACGGCAACGGCGTCCCCCTCGGTGATGCCGCAGAAGACCGCGCCGGTGTAGCCGGTGGCCAGCGCGTCGGAGACGAAGAGCGCCTGCGTGTCCGTGACGCCGTCGGGGACACGGAAGCAGTTGACGTCGCCGAAGGGCACCCGCACGTACTGGGCGTGCGAGCCCTGGTAGCCGCCGAAGGGGTGCGTGTACCCGTAGATGCCGCCCCCAGGATGCCCGAGCACCGGCTGCTGCAGGGCCGCGTTCGGGTTCGTCGTGTCGCACAACGACGGCATGTCGTGCGAGCAGTACCAGCACTCCCCGCACGAGACGAAGGAGGGCACGGTGACGCGGTCGCCCACCGTCGTGCGCCGCACCGCGGACCCGACCTCGACGACCTCACCCATGAACTCGTGCCCGAGGACGTCGCCGGGGCGCATCCCCGGCAGGTAGCCGTCGACGAGGTGCAGGTCGGACCCGCACGTCACCGTGAGGCCGACCGCGAGCAGGACGTCGTGGGGGTTGAGCAGCGTCGGGTCGTCGACGGTCTCGACCGCCAGGTCGTGCACGCCGTTCCAGCAGAGGGCACGCATCGGTCAGCTCCTCGTCACGGTGGTGGGGGCCGGGCTCTGCGCGGCCGGGCTGGGCCGGGTGCACGGCGCCATGCCGGTCACCGCGCCCGGCCGCGGCCCGCAGGCTGCGGGGTCATGGTCGGGACCTCACCGGTCAGGAGCAGCGCCCGCGCCCGGTAGCCGAGCATCAGCGCCGCCGCGCCGGCGGCCAGACCGGGCACCGGCAGGTCGAGGCGCACGACCTGCTCGGTCCCCAGGCCCTGCGGCGCGTCGCGCAGGACGACGACGAGCTCGGCCGGGCGCTCGGAGCCCTCGTCGGGGTCCGCCCAGCGCAGGGTGCGGGGGACGCCGCCGTCCGCGAGGGCGGTGCGCCACTGCACGGGCTCGTCGGAGCCAGGCCGGACCAGCCGCCACGTCCAGCGGTCGCCGTGGGCGCCGGCGCCGCGGTCGACGACGACGGTGCCGACATCGCCCAGCACCTGGCGCACGGCCGCGGGGTCACGCCACAGGGCGGCGACCTCTTCCGGGGGACGGCCGACGGTGAGCGTCTGCTGCACGGGCGGGGAGCGGTGGCCGACCGCGGCCGCGGCCTTCTCGGCGACCCCCCGGACGGCGTCGACGAGGGACCGGGCGGCGCCGGGTGCTGAGGGCACGGAGAGCTCCTGAGGGACTGGACCGCCGCAGCGGCCGGTGTGGGACGTCGGCAGCGCCCGGGACGCACCCGGTGCGCGGGCAGGGACGGTCAGGCCGCGGCACCGAGGAGGTCCCGGACGACGTGCCCGTCGTGCAGCGACGAGCGCCCGGCCTCCCAGCTGGCGAG
>NZ_JBBIAA010000058.1:0-2300 GCF_037482545.1 Pseudokineococcus basanitobsidens
GTTGGTCGCTGCCTGCAGTGCCGCGGCGAGGTAGCCAGCGGAAGCACCGGCGCCCTTCTCCGCGACGTGGGCTGGCGTACCTGACGTCGATGGGAGGTGCGAACTCAACGCCCTGATCGAACGACACTGGCGCTTCGACGAGTCGCCTCCTGCGGTCGCAGGGCAACCAGGCGGCCGCAAACCATCATCCCCACAAGGTGAACAGATAAGGAAGCACATTATGAAAGCAGCACGACTGAACGAAGTAGGGGCGGATTTCGTGATCGAGGACATCCCGACTCCAGAACCTGGGCCTGGGGAGGTCCTGATACGAATCGGTGGATCCGGGGCATGCCACTCCGACCTGCACGTCAAGTCCGGCGAGATTCCGGGTGTCGCTTTCCCCCACACCTTGGGTCATGAGAACGCAGGCTGGATCGAGTCCTTCGGTCCCGGCGCAGAAGGCAAAGGGTTCGAGGTCGGTGACGCGGTCGTCGTGTTCGGCGGCTGGGGCTGCGGTCACTGCCGTTTCTGCCTGGGAGGCAAGGAGCAGCTCTGCAACACATTCCTGTGGGGCGGCATGGGCCCAGAAGGCGGGTATGCGGAGTACATGGTCGTGCCGTCCGTGCGGCATTTGATTCCGGCAGACGGACTCGACCCGGTAGAAGCAGCCGCTCTCACCGATGCAGCCCTCACGCCTTACTCGGCGGTCAAGAAGGCACTGCCCCACCTCGTGCCCGGCACTAGCGCGGTCTTGATCGGCGCTGGAGGGCTCGGCCAGTACGGGGTCCAGTTCCTGAAGCTGCTCTCCCCGGCAAAGGTGATTGTCGTCGACACCGACGAGAAGAAGCGTCAGACCGCGCGCGAGCTCGGCGCCGACGTCACCGTCGACCCCCGAGATGCTGATGCCGCGGAGCAGATCCGCAATGCCGCCGGCCAGGACGGGGTAGCGGCTGTTCTTGACTTTGTCGGAATCGACACGACCATGGCACTTGGCGCTGGAGTGGTGGACCGGCTCGGAATCTTTGTGCTCGTCGGGCTCGCGGGCGGCAGCTTCCCGTTCTCGTTCTTCCGCGTCGCCGCCCAAGCAACGATGACGACGAGCAACTGGGGTACCCGGAACGAACTCGAGGAGGTACTCGCGCTAGCCCGCTCTGGGCGCCTGGTATCGGCGATTGAACGACACTCACTTTCGGAAATCAACGAAGTGTTCGAACGCCTCGCCACCGGCCAGATCCCCGGACGGGCCGTGCTGGTCCCGGGAGCATCCTCCTCGAACGGCTGAGCGCCCAACGGCCAGGACGATGCCCCTCCCACGAGTGGCCAGGAAAGCCAGCGTGCGACACCGGACCCACCCGTCCTCATCGTCGGGAGCGAACGGTCGGACGTCGTAGTTGGTGGGGGTGAGGGTCATTCAGAGCAGTGTCCCGCAGAATCTTCCGCCACCGTAGGCGCCTCCCAGCGAGTTCGGGCCGATCCCGCCGAAAACGATCGTTTTCGGCGGGATCGTCGCCGTCGGCGTTTAGGTGCGCGACGCGCCGATGATTGATCCGCCGAAACCCCCTGTCGAAACCCCCTGCCGAAACCGAATCGCGCCGAAACCCCGGCGGTACCGTTTTCGGCATGGCACATGAAGTCGGCTACGCCCGAGTCTCTCGGCGTGAGCAGAACCCGGATGCTCAGGCGGCGGAGCTGCGCGCCGCCGGCTGCGAACGAGTGTTCGTGGGTCACGGCGAGTCCAGCCGGGTCGCAGATCGTCCGCAGTGGCTTGCCTGTCTCGACTACCTGCGGCCGGGGGACACCCTCAAAGTGCGCCGACTCGACCGGCTCGCCGGCAGTGAACGCATCCTGATCGAGACGCTGCAGGACCTCGACACCCGCCAGGTGAACATCGTCAGCCTCACCGAGCCCATGATCGACACCACGAGCCCGATGGGTCGCGCCCTCTACGGCATCGTCGCCGTCTTCGCGCAACTCCGCGTCGATACCATCCGCGACAACACGCAGCGCGCCCTCGATTATGCGAAGAGCCAAGGAAGAGTAGGCGGACGTCCCTCGGTGATGACGGCTGAGCGGATCGCGACGACCCAGCGGATGCGCGCCGAGAACCACAGCTGGGAGAGCATCGGACGTGCACTCGGCGTCGGGGCCTCTAGCGTGCGTCGCGCGCTGAGCGAAGCGACCTCTCCTCAGAGAACGCAGGTGCGATCGCCGCGTTGGCTAGAGAGTACTGAGACCGTGTCACAACGTGCGCTGCGGCGTTCCTGCGGAAATCCCGTTCAGGGTTGTCAGGGGAGAAGCTGGCTCATCCCAATCCAGGG
>NZ_JBBIAA010000059.1:0-2133 GCF_037482545.1 Pseudokineococcus basanitobsidens
TTCCGCTGGCTACCTCGCCGCGGCACTGCAGGCAGCGACCAACGTCACCCCATCATGACGTCACCTCTTCGTCGGTCGAATTGCTCGCGAACTTCTCCACGAGCGTATCGCAGAACGCAGGCAGGTCATCGGGCGAGCGGCTGGTGATCAGATTCCCGTCCACCACGACGTCCTGGTCGACGACGTCAGCACCGGCGTTGCGCAGGTCCGTGCGGATGCTCGGGAAAGACGTCAGGGTGCGACCGGTGGCCACGCCAGCCTCGANTCCTGGTCGACGACGTCAGCACCGGCGTTGCGCAGGTCCGTGCGGATGCTCGGGAAAGACGTCAGGGTGCGACCGGTGGCCACGCCAGCCTCGATCAACGTCCACGGCCCGTGACAGATCGCCGCCACGGGCTTGCCACTCTCGACGAACTCGCGGACGAAGGAGACCGCGTCGGGGTCAACCCGGAGTTGGTCGGGGTTCACCGTGCCGCCCGGGAGAAGCAGGGCGTCATAGTGGGCGACAGAGGCGTCCGCGACCAACCCGTCGACAGCAAACGTGCCTGCTGCATCCAGATCGTTCTCACGGGCCTGAATCTCACCGTCATGGATCGACAGAACCTCGGTCTGTGCACCAGCCTGCTCCAGCGCCTCGCGGGGCTTCTCGAGCTCGACCCGCTCGACTCCGTCGGCGGCGAGGATCGCGACCCTCTTGCCCTGAAGATCTGCTGCCATCTCAGTTTTCCTTCTTTCCGTTTGACATGCCGGGCTTGATGAGGACCTTGGTCCAACCCTCGGACCTGGAGTCGAAGTTCTTGTAGGCGTCGGCAGCCTGATCCAGCGAGATTTCGTGGGAGACGATCCAGGACGGCTTCGCCTTGCCGGCCGCGATGAGGTCTCGCAGCCGACGGTTGTACCGCTTGACAGGGGCTTGACCGTTGCCCATGGTCTGTCCCTTGAACCAGTGGGTGCCGAAGTCGATGGCCGCCTTGCCCTGCTTGGCCAATTCGCCCTTGGCCCCCGGGTCCTGGGGGACGAACACACCGACGGTGCCGATCCCGCCGGTAAAACGCACCGAGTTGATGAGCATGTTCAGCGTGGCGGCGGTGTCCTCGTTCCCCTGCGGGTCGTGGGCCTGGTAGCCCACGCACTCGCAGCCACGGTCGGCTCCGAGCCCCATGGTCTCGTCCAGCACAGCCTGCACGGGGTCGGTCTTGGAGTCGTCGATAGCGATCGCACCGATCTGCTCGGCCAGCGCGAGCCGGTCGGGATGGCGATCGACCACCATCACCTTTGCGGCGCCCTTGATCGTCGCGGACAGGGCGGCCATCAGTCCCACGGGGCCGGCCCCGGCGATCACGACGCTGTCGCCCGGGATCACGCCGGCCATCTCGGTGGCGTGGTAGCCGGTGGGGAAGATGTCGGAGAGCATGACGTAGTCGTTCTCCTTGTCCTGCGCGTCTTCACCCAGGCGCAGCGCGTTGTGGTCGCCGAAGGGCACCCGGAGCAGTTCTGCCTGCCCGCCGCCGTACGGGCCCATCTCGGCGAAGCCGTAGGCCGCACCGGCGGCCGACGGGTCAGGTTGCGTCGTCAGGCAGTAGTTCGTGAGCCCGCGCTCGCAGTTCTTGCAGAACCCGCACGAGATGTTGAAGGGCAGCACGACCCGGTCTCCGACCTTGACCTTCTCTACTCCCTTGCCGATCTCCACCACCTCTCCCATGTTCTCGTGACCGAACGTCCGACCCACTTCGAAGGAGGTCCGCCCCTCGTACATGTGCAGGTCCGAGCCACAGATGTTCGTCGTCGTCACCCTGACCAGGACATCGGTGGGTCGCTCGATCTTTGCGTCCGGAACATCCTTCGTGCTGACCTGACGGGGCCCCTCGTACACCACTGCTTTCATGTCCACTCCGATCAGATGTGTTGCTCGATGTTTCTTCGGCAGGGCCTCGACAACGCTGGCCCCCGCGAGACAGCGAACGCCCCCCACAAGCCACATGTCAAGGGGCTCGCCCTTGAGTTGACGCGTGTAGCGATCGAGCCGGGATAGTGCCCGGGTCCCGCTGCGCGGAACCCTCTCCCCCGGTCTCAGGGCATGGGGCTTTTCGGGCTCTTCGCAGACGAGAGTGCAGCGGGCGGGTTGAGGAGGCC
>NZ_JBBIAA010000060.1:0-1964 GCF_037482545.1 Pseudokineococcus basanitobsidens
CGGGCCGTAGTGAACCGCCCTCTCGTCGCCTACCGGGCACTAGCCCGGGGCTTTCACGGCGGGGGTCGGTGAGCGGCGTGGAAGACGAAGGAAGGTGCCCCTGACCTGCGACGATGCGGCTTGCTGAGGGCCGTACCACCGCTGGACGAGGAGCACCTTCCAGGTGAAAGAGACTACGGGGTCCTACCCCACCCTGTCGGTCGACGCTGCGGGCACCGGGGTGGCCTCCCACGCGGGGCTGCTGCTGGCCGTCGAGACCGTCCGGGCGCTGGGTCTGGACGGTGAGCTCTCGTCGGCCCTGGGCCCGTGGCGCAAGCCGTTGGCGGTGCACGACCCGGCCAAGGTGATTTGCGATCTGGCGTTGTCGTTGGTCGCCGGTGGGGACTGCCTCGCCGACGTCGCGCTGCTGCGCGCCGAGCCGGCCCTGTTCGGACGCGTGGCCTCCGACCCCACGGTCTCGCGGACCATCGACGCCCTCGCCGCGGACGCGCCGAAGGCCCTGGCCGCGATCAACACCGCCCGCGCCGCGGTCCGCAAGCGGGCGTGGGCCGCTGCGGGACAGCACGCCCCCGACCACGGCACCTCGGCCGCCGACCCCGTGGTCATCGACGTGGACGCCACCCTGGTCACCGCCCACTCCGAGAAGGAGCAGGCCGCGCCCACGTTCAAGCGCGGGTTCGGCTTCCACCCGCTGTGCGCCTTCGGCGACCACGGCCCGACCGGGACCGGGGAGCCGTTGGCGGTGCTGCTGCGCAAGGGCAACGCCGGGTCGAACACCGCCGCCGACCACATCACCGTGATCACCGAAGCACTCCGTCAGCTCCCCTCCTACCGTCCGGGGCGCCGGGCGGGCAAGAGCGTCCTGGTCCGCGTCGACGGGGCCGGCGGCACCCACGAGCTGCTGGAGTGGTTGACCCGCCGGCGGGTGCAGTACTCCGTGGGGTTCTCGTTGCCGCACAACACCGCCGACCTGCTGCAGCGCATCCCGGAGCAGGCGTGGTCACCGGCCTACGACGCCGACGGAGCCATCCGGAAGAACGCCTACGTCGCCGAGCTCACCGACCTGCTGGACCTCTCCCGGTGGCCGGCCGAGATGCGCGTCATCGTGCGCACCGAGCGACCGCACCCCGGCGCGCAGCTGCGGATCACCGACGTGAACGGCAACCGCGTCACCGCCTTCGCCACCAACACCAAGGTCGGCGGGAAGGGCACCCAGCTGGCCGACCTCGAGGTCCGCCACCGCCGCCGCGCCCGCTGCGAGGACCGCATCCGCAACGCCAAGGACACCGGCCTGCGGAACCTGCCGCTGCACGACTTCACCCAGAACCAGATCTGGTGCGCGGTGGTGATGCTCGCCGCCGAGATCACCGCCTGGACCCAGATGCTCGCCCTGACCGGCCACGCCGCCCGCCGCTGGGAGCCCAAGCGGCTGCGGTTACGGCTGCTGTCGGTCGCCGCGAAGGTCGCTCGCTCCGGGCGCACCACCACCGTGCACCTGGCCGCGACCGCCCCCTGGGTCCANCCGCTGGGAGCCCAAGCGGCTGCGGTTACGGCTGCTGTCGGTCGCCGCGAAGGTCGCTCGCTCCGGGCGCACCACCACCGTGCACCTGGCCGCGACCGCCCCCTGGGTCCAGGCCCTGCTCGACGGGCTCACCCGGCTACGCCGGCTGCACGGACCAGCCCCAGCACCCGGCTGAGCGCCGGCCCACCCGCCCCGACCACCCAGGCCCAGCAGCACCCGGGAAGTGGAACCCGGCGCCACCCCGAGCCGATCGGGCCCGTTGTCCTACCCCGGAGCCAGAATCAGCCCCTGCGGCGGCTGGACCCGCCGATCAGAGCACGCCCAGCAAGATCACGAAAGATCGAGGCTAGGCTCGCGTTCAGGGGTACGATCTGATTCGCCTTCTTCGGCATCGACCGATCCACCTTGGATCGCGACGTCCGCCGGCTCACAGCCGACGCCG
>NZ_JBBIAA010000061.1:0-1771 GCF_037482545.1 Pseudokineococcus basanitobsidens
CTAGTAAGAGCAGGTGCGTGGATCCCTACGGCGAACATCCCCCTGCTGTGGTGTGCGGGCTTGGTGTCCCAACCACGGCAGGAGGATGTCCATGAAGAACGGTAGCCAGACGACGAGGACGACGACGGGCGCGGGCGGGCTGTCGCGCGGTGACCGGCGGCGCAACGCCCGGCTGGGTCGGCTGCGGGAGGTCGTCGGCCGTGACTGGGCGGTCCTGGCGGTCGACCTCGCCGACCGGGTGCAGGCCGCGGTCGTGGTCGACCACGACTCGCGGGTGCTGGCCCGGCGGGTGCTGCGCGGGCGGGCCTGGGACCTGGCCGAGGTCCTGACCTGGGCCCGGGGAGTGGCCACCGGGCACGGCTTCGCCGGGCTGGTCCTGGCGTGCGAGCCGACCGGCCACCGCTGGCGGGTGCTGGGCGAGATCGCCGCCGCGGCCGGCGTACCGCTGGTGTGCGTGTCACCGATGCTGGTCGCCCGCGGCCGTGAGGGCGAGGACCTGACCCGCGACAAGACCGACGACCGCGACGCGGTCGTCATCGCCCGCCTGACGGTCCAGCTGCGCTGCTACCTGCCCGAGCAGGCCGACCCGGCCTGGGCCCGGCTGCGTCACCTCGGCGCCCGCCGCGCCCAGCTGATCACCCGCGCCGGCGCCGCCCGCCAGCAGGCCGCCGACCTCGTCCAGGGCTGCTGGCCCGCGCTGCTGGACGCGGCCGCGGCACCGTTGGACTCGGCGACCTGGCGGGCCGCGGCCGCCCTGGCCCTGCACGCCGCGGTCGACGCCGGCGGTGACGTGGGCGCCGTACGCGCCCGGTCACGGGCTCGGTTCACCGCCCGGGTCGCCCGCGGCGTCCGCGCCGGCGGCGGGCGCCGGGTCTGCCGCCGGGTCGCCGAGGCCGTCCACGCCGCGGCCGGGCCCGCCGGCGCGGGCGCCGGGGTCGCGGCCCAACGCCACGGGGCCCTGGAGCGGGCCGCGTTCGCCCTGACCGACCTGTCCGCAGCGACCACCGAGCTGGCCGAGGTCGAGGCCCGGATGCTCACCGTGCTGGCCGACCTCGGCCTGGACGAGATCGCCGCGAGCATCCCCGGGGTCTCACCCGTCGGCGTCGCGGCGATCCTCGCCGAGAGCGGTGACCCGACCCGCTTCGACAGAGCCCGCGCCCTGGTCAAGCACGCCGGCCTCAGCCCCGTGCGCAACGAGTCCGGCACCCTGCGCGGGCAGACCACCACCTCCCGCCGCGGCCGCCCCGGCCTACGCGTGGCGGCCTGGCGCGCGACCTGGGGAGCGCTGCGGCACAACCCCGTCTACGCCGCCCGCCACACCCACCTGACCACCCGCACCGACCGACCACGCCTGCACGACGCCCAGGCCCGCACCGCCGTCGCCGCCGCCCTGCTGCGCCAGATCCACCACATGGTCGTCCACCACCAGACCTGGGACCCCACCCTCGCCGGCCCCGCCCGAGACCGCCGCCGGCAGCAGGTGGTGGTGCCCACCGCCGCCTGACCCCCACCACGCGCGGCCCAGCACCACACCCGGGGCGAGCTCGTCAGCGCCTCGAGGCCGACACCGGACCTCGCAACTGAGCAAGAGCAGCCCCGGCCCGTCCTTCACCGAGCTCGGATGAACCCTGTAGGGGACCACCCCGGTTGAACGCTAGGTGGAGCACGAAGGACGGCCCGGAGCCCCCGGACCCCCACCGCAACGAACCCGCGCGCGAACACCCACCAAGATCACCCGCCGGCCCAGCCGAACGGGCCAGACCAGCACGCC
>NZ_JBBIAA010000062.1:0-1629 GCF_037482545.1 Pseudokineococcus basanitobsidens
GGTCAGACATCCCAGGGGCTGGGGATGTCAAGCGGCGGCCGCGACGGGCTCGGCGAGGGGGCTGGTCTCGGTGGGCGTGGTCTGGGGGCTCGGGGTGGGCCAGGCGGTGTGCTCGTCGTAGGGGGTGTGGGTGCGCAGGCAGCCGTGGAGGATGCCGACCCAGCGGTTGCCGAGCTGGCGTAGCGCGGCGCCGTGGCTCTTGCCGCGGGCGCGGATGGTGTCGTAGTAGGCCCGCGCCCCGGGTGAGGCGGACAGGGAGGAGAACGCCCAGGCGTGGACGGCGTCGGCCAGCCGGCGGTTGCGCACGTAGCGGGCCAGGACCGCGCTCTTCTTGCCCGACGCGACGGTGACCGGGGAGGTCCCGGCGTAGTTCTTGCGGGCCTTGGCGCTGGCGTACCGGTGCGGGTCGTCGCCGAGCTCGCCGAGCAACCGGGCACCGACGACCGGGCCGATGCCCGGCACGCTGAGGTAGACCTCAGCGTCCGGGTGCGCCCCAAAAGAGTCCCGCACCACCTCGTCGAGCTCGCTGACCTGCTCGACCAGCGACCGCAGCAGCCGCACCTGCGAGCGGGTGATCGCCGCGTACGCCCGCTGCAGCTCCAGCGGCTGGCGCAGCGCCGGCGCCCCGAGGACGGCCCGGATCTTCTCCGCCTTGGCCTCGACGTCACGGCGGCGGGCCCGCCCCAGGGCCTTGGTGACCTGCGAGCGGGTCAGACGCGCGGCGGCGTCGGGGTCGGCGGCCCGCTCCAGCAGCTCCATCGCGTCGCTGTCGGCCAGGGCCAGCCCGGCGGCGGCGAAGGCCTCCAGCGCGGCGGGGAAGTACTCCTTCAGCGCCGCGCCCAACCGCTGGACGGCGCGGGTGCGGTCCCAGATCAGCGACTGGTGGGCCCGGGCCACCAGCTTCAGGCCCTCGACCTGCGCCGAGTCCCCGGCCAGGGGGCGGTGGTGGGCGGCGTCCAGGCGCACGATCTCGGCCAGCACCCCGGCGTCGGCGACGTCGGACTTGGCCCCCGAGCTGGTGTGGCGGCGCCGGTAGGCCGCGGCCTGGACCGGGTTGACCGCGTAGACGGTGTACCCGGCCGCGACCAGCGCCTGGACCCAGGTGCCCCGGTCGGTCTCGATGCCGACCAGCACCGCTCCCGCGCGCAAGAACCCCGTGTCGGGGTCACGGTCGGCGTCGTCGTCGAGGTGCTCGGCGACCATCGCGTGCAGCCGGGCCATCCCTTGCGCCCCTTCGGGCAGCCGCGCCTTGGCCAGCCGGCGCCCGTCGGCGTCGTGGATCACCACGTCGTGGTGGTCGCTGGCCCAGTCATCACCGACGAAGACCGTCATGAACCTCACCCCACTGACTAGCGGGGCCGGCCCTGGTGCCGGCCCCGGGCGGCGGCAGCGACGGGGCAGACCAGCCGCGGGCTAATGGTCCAGTGCTCACCGTCCTGCGGCCCCGCACGCCAGCAGCGCTCGGGGCCCCCGGTCGGGGCACGTCATCCCAGTAGCGGTCACGCCTGCCCACGACCGGTGGGGCGCACGCTCTGACCCTAGGACTCCACGGTCCAGCCGAGACGAGTGCTGACCCCACCGGTCGCTACCAGCACCGACCCTGCCCCTTGCGGAACCGGTCCGGTAGCC
>NZ_JBBIAA010000063.1:0-1619 GCF_037482545.1 Pseudokineococcus basanitobsidens
CCCTCCCTGGCAGGCTGAGGTGAGACGCCCCGACCTGGGGTGGACGCCACCGACAGCAGGGTGAGACAGGCAGACGACCATGACGATCACCACCCGCACCGAGCCGAGGACCGGGCACCCGGCCGACTCCTCGGCGGGCCCGGGCGTCGACGATGGGGGCATGGGCCCCCGTAGCGACAACCCGCGCCGGCGGACGTTCACCGCGCAGTACAAGCTGGATGTGCTGGCCGAGTACGAGGCCGCACCCGAAGGCACCCGCGGGGGCATCCTGCGCCGTGAGGGCCTGTACTCCTCCCACCTGGTGGAGTGGCGCAAGGCCCGCGACGCGGGCGCGTTGTCGGGTCTTTCCCGGCCGGCCTCGTCGCGGAAGAAGTCCCCGGAGCAGGTCGAGCTGGACAAGCTCCGCAAGGAGAACGCCCGGCTGGCCGGGGACCTGGCCCGCACGAGGACCGCGCTGGACATCATGGGAAAAGCGCACGCGCTCTTGGAGGACTTGTCCGAGAGCGCGCAGACCGAGCACGACGCCCCGGCCGAGAAGAGGTCCTCGCCGCGCTCGAGGAGATCAAGCTGACCGCCGTCGACCAGCTACGCCCCCAGGTCGGGCAGGTCGCTGCGTGCGCCCTGGTCGGGCAGTCCAGGGCGACCGCGCACCGCCGCGCCAAGCCCGTGGCCGAAGGCCCGAAGCCACGGCGGACTCGGGAGTCGCCGGCCTCGAAGCTGACCGACGCCGAAGCCGCCCGGGTGCTGGACGTGCTGACCAGCCCGCGGTTCGCCGAGGCGTCGGTGGCCCAGACCTGGGCCACGCTGCTGGACGAGGGCACCTACCTGTGCTCGCAGTCCACGATGCACCGGCTGCTGCGCGCGGCCGGCGCCGGCGGGGACCGCCGCCGGCAGGCCACCCACCCGCCCCGGGCCCGCCCCGAGCTGACCGCCACCGGCCCCGGGCAGGTCTGGTCCTGGGACATCACCAAGCTCAAGGGCCCCGACCGGGGCGTGTACTACGACCTGTACGTGCTCATCGACATCTACTCCCGGTACGTCGTCGGGTGGACCATTGCCGCCCGCGAGGACGCGGCGATCGCCAGCGCGATGATCGAGCAGGCCACCGCCACCCACGGCGCCCCGAACGCCGTCCACGCCGACCGGGGGACCTCGATGACCTCCAAGCCCGTCGCCGCCCTGCTGGCCGACCTCGGCATCACGAAGTCCCACTCCCGGCCGAAGGTGTCCAACGACAACCCCTACTCCGAGGCCCACTTCAAGACCCTGAAGTACGCCCCCGACTTCCCGCCCCGCTTCGGTTCCCTGGCCGACGCCAAGGCCCACTGCGAGACCTTCTTCGGCTACTACAACCACGAGCACCGCCACTCCGGGATCGGGCTGCACACCCCCGCGTCGGTCCACCACGGCACCGCCGAGAAGATCCGTGAGCAACGCGCCGCGACCCTGGACGCGGCCTACGCGGCCCACCCCGACCGCTTCGCCCGCCCCCCGACCCCACCGACGCTGCCCAAGGTGGCCTGGATCAACCAGCCCGCCGTCCCCGCCACCGACGAGGACACCCCAGCAGCACACAGCACCTGAGCACCATCACGTCTCAACAGGCTTGACAGGTTCCG
>NZ_JBBIAA010000064.1:0-1571 GCF_037482545.1 Pseudokineococcus basanitobsidens
AGCCGGACGCTGGACCTGCTGGAGCACCTGCGGGGGCGGCGCGGACGGCGCCAGCCGCTGGTCGACCCCGACGACGAGGAGGTCGAGGCGCTGACCTGGGCCGAGCTCGAGGCGCTGACCGCCCGGGTCGACGCGCCGCCCCGGGACGGCGACCTCGAGGCCCCCGACGCCCCGGGTCGGGAGGACCCCTGGGACGCCGCGGGGGAGCCGCCGGCGGCGCACCCGCCGGCGTCGCGCCCCGAGGAGGCCGTCGACGACGAGGTGCTTCCCGCCGGCTCGTGGGACCGGGACGCGCCCGCCTCGGGCTCCTCGGCCGCCCCGGAGGGGAGCCCGGGAGAGAGCTCGGAAGAGAGCCCGGAAGAGAGCACGGAGGAGTCCCCGGAGGACACCGACGAGCCGGAGGACGCGCCGCGCTCACGCCGCCGTCGGCGCCGGGCGGGCGCCGGGCGCGACGACGGCGGCGTCCCGGGGCAGGAGGAGCTGCTGCCTGAGCCGGAGCGCCCGGAGGCCGGGGCGGACGCGGACGGACGGACGGCGACGGGCGCCGTCCCTGACGGAGCGGCCGGCGCGGCCGGCGCGGGCCCGGACGACGACGCCGCGGCGACCGGGGACGGCGACGACACGGCGCGCCGGGGCGCACGCCGGTCCGGCGGCGCACGGCGCGGCGCGCGTCCGGGCGTGCCGAGCTGGGACGACATCGTCTTCGGCCAGCGACGCGACTGACCCGGGGACGTCCCGCGCCGGGCTGCGCCGCCCCGGCGGTCCGCGAGCGCCCGCGGACCGCGGTGCCCGCTCGCCGTCACCCGCCCGAGGGGGCCGGCCGGTCGCCGAACGGCAGGACGTCGGGAGAGAGCGCCGCGGGGCGCGCCCTCGCCGCGGTGAGGCGGCGGCGGTGGTGCCGCCGGCACAGCACCTCGTAGGCGACGTCGGCCCCGACCTCGGGCGCGCCACCCGGGTCGCCCCGCTCCGTCACGTCGCCGACGACGACCTGGTCGCCCTCGACGACCATGGCGCCGTGGTGCGTGCGGGCGTTGTGGGTCGCGCGGGCGCCGCACCAGCACAGCGCCTCGACCTGCAGGACCTGCACCCGGTCGGCGAGCTCGAGGAGCCGCTGCGAGCCCGGGAACAGCCGGGTGCGGAAGTCGGTCGTGATGCCGAAGGCGAAGACGTCGACGCCGAGGTCGTCGACGACGCGGGCCAGCTGCTCGACCTGCTCCGGCGTGTAGAACTGCGCCTCGTCGCACACGAGGTAGTCGACGCGCTCGCCGCGGGTGCGGCGTCCGGTCACCTCGGCCCACACGTCGGTCGTGTCGCGCACCTCGACGGCGCGGCGGCGCAGCCCCAGCCGGCTCGACACCACCGCCTCGCCGGCGCGGTCCTGCCGCGTCAGCACCAGACCGCCCTTGCCGCGCGCGGCGTGGTTGTGGTCGACCTGCAGCGCCAGGGTCGACTTGCCGCAGTCCATGGTCCCGGAGAAGAACACCAGCTCGGCCACGGCCGACCATCCTGCCGGACCTGCGACCCCCCGCCGGGCCGCCTCAGACCGGGCCGCCTCAGACCGGGCCGCCTCA
>NZ_JBBIAA010000065.1:0-1531 GCF_037482545.1 Pseudokineococcus basanitobsidens
GCGTGGCGGCCCGGCCCTGTCCGCGACCACCTTCACCGGCTGACGCGCACGACCGCGGGTGGACGGTGCCCCTCGCCCCGCCGTCGGCGGGGTGAGCGGGGCCGGCCGGGGGAGCGTGACGGGGTCACCGCTGACGCGCCGCCGCGGGCGTCCGGGCGGCGTCGCCCGATCGGCGGAGCCCTCCACGCGTCGGTGCCGTGGGCTACAGGGCCCTACCGCGGGTGACGACACCCGTCCTGTCCTCACGAGACACAGATGAAGCGACAGGAGCTCCTCCCATGCCCTTCCCCACTACCCGCGCGGTGACGGCTGCGACGATGTGCTCGGTGCTGTCACTGCCCCTCGCCGCCGTGGTCGCGCACGCCGCCGACGGCGCGACCGCCGGCGCCGGCGCCGGCGTCGAGACCTCGACGACGGCCATGAGCGTCGTCGGCGTGGACGCGCGCTCTCTCGACGAGCTGCGTGCCGACGGCGACGCCGCGGCCGCCCCCGAGGCCTTGAGCCGCGAGATCACCAGCCCCTCGTCGTTCGACCTCGCGGCCGTCACCTGGGACGCCGGGCAGGACGTCTCGGGGACCACGGTCGAGGTGCGGGTGCACGAGCGCGGCGGGTGGTCGGAGTGGGAGGCGCTGGGCGTGGAGGACGGGGGGCCCGAGCCGGGCACCGAGGAGGCGCGGAGGGCGGCTCCGGTCGAGAGCACGGTGCCCCTGCTCACGGACGGGGCCGACGGCGTGCAGGTCCGGGTCGACTCCCCGACGGGGGCGGCGCCCGAGGGCCTCGAGGTGCAGCTCGTGGACGGCGGTGACGAGTCGCGGGGAAGCGCCTCGGCACACGCCCTGGCGCCGAGGACCTCGGCGACCGCGAGCGCCAGCGGTGCGGCTGCCCCGACGGTCATCAGCCGTGCGACCTGGGGGGCGGACGAGTCCCTCGCCCGGAGCAGCGCGACGAACGGCACGCTGAAGGCCGTGACGATCCACCACACGGCGTCCTCGAACAGCTACACCACGGCCAGCGCCGCGAGGGCGCAGCTGCGCTCGATCTACGCCTACCACACGCAGACCCGCGGCTGGGCCGACATCGGCTACAACTTCCTCGTCGACAAGTTCGGCAACGTCTACGAGGGGCGCCGCGGGAGCGTCTCCGCGCTCAAGATGGGAGCCCACGCCTCGGGCTTCAACACCGACACCATGGGCATCTCCGCCCTCGGCAACTTCGAGGAGGCGGCCCCGTCCTCGGCCATGGTGACGAGCATCGCCCGTGTCGCGGCCTGGAAGCTGGGCCAGTACGGCGTCGACCCCCGCGGAACCACGGTCCTGACGTCTGCCGGCGGGGGGACGAGCAGGTACGGCCGCGGTCGCGCAGTCACCCTCCCGACGATCTTCCAGCACCTCGACGTCGGCTACACCTCCTGCCCCGGCCGGTACATGAGCGCGCAGGTGCCGACCATCCGCTCACGGGCCGCCGACATGGTGAGCGCGGTGTCGACGCCGACGCCGACGCCGACGCCGACGCCGACCCCGACGCCGACCCC
>NZ_JBBIAA010000066.1:0-1526 GCF_037482545.1 Pseudokineococcus basanitobsidens
CAGGTCAGCAACCCTGCGCCGTCTTCGAGGCGCACCGTGGTGCGCGAAGATTCGGCGCCGCGGCCGGTTGCCGGAGCGCTACGGCGGGGTGGACCCTGGTCAGGTCCGTCGCGGTCGACCCCGAAGCGCCTGTGGTGCCGGTGAGCCTGTAGGTCAGCATGGTGGTGGAGGGCTTCCACGGGAACCGTGGATTGGTGCCGTCGAGCCCGAGCGTCAGACTTTCGATATCTCCCTGCCCTCCCCGCGACGGACACCCTTGTTGGGTCTTGAGCGCTGGAGGTCGGTTCTGATGGAAGTGGTGCACCCGCGCTGCGCCGGTCTGGATGTGTCCAAGAAGGACGCGAAGGTCTGCGTGCGGCACGCCGGCGGTGGCGGCCGTAAGACGGTGGAGACGGTGACGACGTGGTCATCGATGACCAGCAGCATCTTGGCGCTGCGCGAGCACCTCGCCGCCGAGCACGTCACCTGCGTGGTGATGGAGGCGACCGGCGACTACTGGAAACCGTTCTACTACCTGCTCGAAGACCTGCCCGGGGTGCAGGTCATGCTGGTCAACGCCCGGCACGTGAAGACCTTGCCCGGGCGCAAGACCGATGTCGCGGACGCGACCTGGCTGGCGCAGCTGGGCGCGCACGGCCTGGTCCGGGGCTCGTTCGTGCCTCCGGCGCCGATCAGGGCGCTGCGGGACCTGACCCGGGCCCGCACGGCGATCACCCGTGAACGCGGGCGTGAGGTCCAACGCCTGGAGAAGATGTTGGAGGACGCCGGCATCAAGCTGTCCGCGGTTGCCACCGACATCGTCGGGGTCTCCGGGCGGGCGATGCTGGAGCACCTGATCGCCGGAGAACGTGACCCCGCCCTGCTCGCCGAGCTGGCCCGCCGCCGGCTACGGGTGAAGATCCCCGAGCTCACCCAAGCGCTGGTCGGCCGGTTCGACGACCACCACGCCTTCCTCGCGCGGGTACACCTGGACCTCATCGACCAGCACACCACGGCTATCGAGGCCCTCACCGCACGGATCGAGGTGGTGATCGAGCCCTTTCGTGGCTTCCGCGACCTGATCTGCACCATCCCGGGGATCAGCACCCTCACCGCCGACGTCGTCGTCGCCGAGACCGGCGCCGACATGAGCCAGTTCCCCACCGCCAAGCACCTGGCGTCCTGGGCCGGCACCACACCGGGCAACAACGAGTCCGCCGGCAAGGTCAAGTCCAGCCACACCCGGCCGGGCAACCCCTACCTGCAAGGCGCCCTCGGCGCCGCGGCGATGTCCGTCGCCAAGAGCCGGCACACCTACCTCGGCGCCCGCTACCGACGCATCGCCAGCCGCCGGGGACCGATGAAGGCCAACGTCGCCATCCAGCACTCCATGCTCACCGCCGTCTGGCACATGGGCACCACCGGCACCATCTACGACGACCCAGGAGCGGACTACTTCACCCGACTGCACCCCGACCGGGCCAAGAAGCGCGCCATCGACCAACTCGAGGCCATGGGCTACCAGGTCACCCTCGCCGCAACCGGCT
>NZ_JBBIAA010000067.1:0-1506 GCF_037482545.1 Pseudokineococcus basanitobsidens
GGGTCGTCAAGCGGGATGACGAGTCGGCTGCTCGTTAGCCTCGCGGCGTGAAGGTGGGGCAGGCCGAGGAGTCGGAGTCCGCTCAAGTCGTCGTCTTCGATCTCGACGGCACGCTGCTCAGAGGAGATGCCTTCGGCCTGTTCCTCGTCCATTTGCTGCGACGGCCCCCCGTTCGCGCTGCCGTTGCAATCGCGACGGCGCCGGTGTGGCTTCCTGCCTTCCTGCTCCCACCGACGCGGGTGGCGGCCGAGAGGTACCTCGTGTGGCTGGCCGCGGTCGGGGTGGCGCACGAAGACTTCACCGCGAGGTCGGCTCGTTTCGCCGCCGACCACGCCAGCCCTCGATCGGGTCGGACCACCGTGGCGGTCCTGGACCGGTTCCGGGAGCACCAGGGCCGCGGTGACCGCGTGGTGGTCGCCACGGGGTGCGCGTCCCCGCTGGCCGAGCACGTGTGTGACGCGCTGGGCCTGGACGACGTCGAGGTGGTCGCTTCTGTCCTCACGCGCACTCGGTGGGGACTGCCCCGGGCGGTGCCGGCCCGGGGTGAGGGCAAGTTGCGGGCACTGCTCTCGGCCGGGATCTCGCTCCCGGTCGACCACGCCTACTCCGACAGTTGCGCCGACCTGCCCCTGCTCCGTGCCGCACGGGCTCCTCATGTGGTCAACGCCTCGCCGCGTGACTTACGGCGCCTGCGACGAGCCCTCGGCGAGGACGTCGACGTGATGACCGCCGTCTGAGGATCGCTGGACGGTGACCGAAGGGCGATGGACAGCGGGACGCTGTCCGGCCAGCGATCGTCAGCGGGAGGCCCGGAAGCCGTCGGCGCCCCAGCGCCCGCGGCGCTGGTGGCGGGCCTTCACCTCGTGCGGGACCACCGGACTGCGCAGCACGATGATCGGGGCATGAGGCAGTCAGCCCAGCCATCGCCGCAGGTCGACTACAGCCCCGTGCGCCGCGCCTACGACACCCTCGCCGGCACCTACGCCGAGCGGCTGCCCGACACCCGCGCCGAGGCGCCGCTCGACCTCGCGATGCTCGACCACTTCGCCACCCACGTGCACGCCACCGGCGCCGGCTCGGTCCTGGACGCCGGCTGCGGCGCCGGGCGCATCACCCGCTACCTCGCCGACCGCGGCTGCACCGTCGAAGGTCTCGACCTGTCCCCGGAGATGGTCGCCGCCGCCCGACGCGACCACGCGGACCTGCCCTTCACCGTCGGCTCGATCACCGACCTACCGCACCCCGACGGCAGCTTCACCGGGATCCTGTTCTGGTACTCCACCATCCACACCCCGCCGGACCAGCTCCACCACGTGTTCACCGAGGCCGTCCGCGTGCTGCGTCCCGGCGGGTACCTACTCATCGCCTTCCAGTCCGGCCACGGCACCCACGACGTCGCCCCGGCCTACCGCCGCTTCGGCCACGACGTCGAGCTCGAGCGCTACCTCACCACCGCCGACGACATCGCAGCCCAACTGCGCGCCAGCGGCCTCACGGAGACCTGCC
>NZ_JBBIAA010000068.1:0-1487 GCF_037482545.1 Pseudokineococcus basanitobsidens
CTCATGCTGACGCAGGTCGGTACGACGTGTCCGCATGTCGATCCCAATCTGGGCCACGCTGCTGCTACGGGTCGTCGGGGTGCTACTGCCGTGTCGGGTGATGCGGCGGCTGCCTGCGTCGACGCCTAAGAGCAGTCGCCGCCAGGGCGGCGAGGAGCAGCAGGGGCAACGGGGCCGGCCCTACTGTGCGGTCGAGATTGTACCCCCAGGAGTCGAGCCAGTTCCCTGATGTGGCGATCGCCAGGCCCGGGACCAGCCACCACACTCCTTGCCCGCGGGCGACCTGCACCAGGCAGCCCGCCAGCGCCAGCCCGTACCCGAAGATCAGCCACCAGAACCTCGCCGGTTCCGAGTCACCGACGACGGACCACAGCGGGCTGGCGAGGGCCAGCGCAGCGTCGATGGCCAAGACCACGAAGCACGCGCGCTCGAGGAGCCTCAGCCCTTCGGCAGCAGGCGTGGGCGCCTTCGGCGGCCTGACGGGCGGGGACGCCGACCGCCTCATCGGTGCTCGGCTCATGCTCTGTGGCCACCTGACGCAGGCTCGCTCGAACCGGGATCAACGCCCCCTCGGACGCCGGCGCGCTCAACTTGGTCAGTGTCCACGCCACGGCCGGGCAGACGCCCACTTGCCAGAGGCGACACCCACCCGGGTGAGTCGAACGAGCAGACCCGAGGCCCGCGGCCGTCCCAGATCCGATCGTCAGCGGGACGCCGGCCGGAGGTCGATCCACAACTGGGAGTGAGCCCCCCTCACCGGAACCCAGTTGCCTACCAGATGGTTGACGCCACGCGTACTCTCCCACCATGTCGACGCAGATCGCGATCCGCCTCGACGCGCCCGAGCTCGCAGCCCTCGACGCCGAGGTCGCCGCAGGCCGCGCCGCCAACCGCTCCGAAGCCGTCCGACGCAGCATCGCCCGCCTCCAGCGCGAGCAGCGCTACCGCGCCGAGGAGACCCTCCTGCTCGACCTCGCCCGCCGCGGCGAACCCCTCTACCCCGACCTGCGCCCAGCACCCGAGGGCACCACCCACCCCGAGCTCGACTGAGCGCCCCCCGACCGTGCGCACCATCGCCGTCGTCCAGCTCGACAAGCGACGACCAGCCCTGATCCTGACCCGCCAGTCGAAGCTCCACCTGCTGCGGTGGGTCACCGTCGCGCCCATCACCAGCACGATCCGCGGCATCACCAGCGAAGTCCCCGTCGGCCCCCGCAACGGGCTCGACCACGACAGCGTGGTCAGCTGCGACAACATCGCCACCATCCCCGCGGAGACCGTCGAGCACTCCGTCGGGCTCTTCTTCGACGATCAGGAACCCGAGCTCGCCCGGGCCATCAGCGACGCCTTCGACCTCTTCCTCACCTGACCGGAGTCCCCGTCTCCGGTCCGACACCACACTCGACCTGCGCCACCCAGCCGTCCCGCAGCCGATCCTGTGCGGGGCGAGGCCCATGTCTCACTCGGGCTGGGCAACCACCCAGAAG
>NZ_JBBIAA010000069.1:0-1484 GCF_037482545.1 Pseudokineococcus basanitobsidens
GGCTCTTCGTACTTGCGGTGGGGGTCATGCCAGTCGGGGGTGGCGTAGGCCCCCGCCGACCAGGAGCATCCGCAGGCGGTAGTTGGCCCGGTTACGGAACCCGCGGGCGATGCGGCGGTGGAGCTCGATGAGCCCGTTGATGGCTTCGGTGCCGCCGTTGGACGCGCCCCCGGTGTCGAAGTAGGCCAGCAGCTGGGTGCGCCACTGCCGCAGGGTCCGGCCGAGGCGGGCGACCTCCGGGATCGGGCAGGACGCGAAGGAGGCGAGGACCTTCTCCGCGACCGCCCTCCCGGCGGCGGGGGTGGGCTGGTGGTAGATCGAGCGCAGCTGCTGGGCGCACTGCCAGGCCACGGCGACCTGGTCGTGCTCGGGGTGGGCGGCGAACGCCGCCTCGAGGCGGGTGAGCTGGCGGTCGGTGAGGTTCTCGGCCCCGGCCCGCAGGGTCGTGCGGATGCCGTACAGCGGGTCCCCGGAGCGGCCGCGGTGTCCGGTCGTCTCTTGTTGCACCCGTCGGCGGACGTCGTCGAGGGCGGCGGTACCGAGCTTGACGACGTGGAAGGGGTCGACCACCGAGGTCGCGTCCTCGAGCTTGTCGTCGATGGCGTTCTTGTACCCGTGGAAGGGATCCAGCGTCGCCACCTGCACCCCGGCGCGGAAGGCCTCGCCGCGCTCCTCGAGCCAGTCGGCGTAGACCCGCCCGGAGCGGCCGGGGACCAGGTCGAGCAGACGGGCGTGGACGCGTCCGTCCTGGTCACGGGTCAGGTCGACCATCCCGGTGAGCTCCTTCGGGCCCCGCCGGCGGGGGTCGACGTGGTGCCACACGTGCTCGTCCACGCCCAGGGCCGCCACGTCGGCGAAGCGGGTCTCGTCAGCCGCCAGCACGGCCAGCAGCGGCGCGATCGAGGTCCACAACGTCCGCCAGGACACGCCGAGCTGGCGGGCCAGCCCCGCGACGGAGGCGTGCTCGCGGCGCAGCTGCCCGATCGCCCACCACCGCGCCCGCGTCGACAGCCGCGCCCGCGCCAGCGCCACCTCGTCGTCGACCTCGGTGAAGCCCCAGATCGAGCAGGCCGGCTCACCGCAGGTCCAGGTCCGCTTGCGCCAGATGAGCTGGACCGGACGCCCGAACGCCGGCACGTCCACCAGCGCGTGCTCGCGGCGGCCGTGGCTGGTCGCGAGCACCCCGCAGGCCCGGCAGCCGGTCGGTCCCGGTGGCGACTCGACCGTCACCACGAGGCCGTCCTCGGCGAGGTCGACGGCGACGACATGCAGGCCGTCCAGGCCCACGAGCAGGTCGCAGCTGGCGCAGTAGGACGCCGAAGCATCCGGGCAGGAGCGGGCGCAGAACGTAGAGTCAGACACGGTCGAGGTCCTCGCTGGAACGGCTTGCTTGGTCGCTGCCGATCCTGAGGACCTCGACCCCTCACACCCCGCTCACCGCGCCCGGCGTGTCGTCACCGCCCCCACCGCAGGTACGAAGAGCC
>NZ_JBBIAA010000070.1:0-1413 GCF_037482545.1 Pseudokineococcus basanitobsidens
AGCCGGCCTGGCCGACGATCTCCACGTCGGTCGGCACGACGAGCAGGTGGGCCCCCTGCTCCTGGAGCAGCGCCGAGCCCTCGTCCTCGGTGAGGCCGATCTCGTCGACGAGGTCGTCGGCGTTGGCCACGACGATGCCGGGGAAGTCGACGACCTGGCCGGCCTCGATGGTGATGTCGGACTCGCCGTCGACGTCGAAGAGCACGAAGACGCGCTGGTCGGCGCTGGGGCCGACCCAGAAGCCGCGGTCGGTCACCACCGACTGGACCTGGACGCCGTCGGCCGTCACGGGCTGGTCGACGACCGCGGTGAGGTCCTCGCCCCCGTCCGCGACGAGCGGCAGCACCGCCACGCCCGACGCGGTGACGATCACGTCGTCGGGACCGGCCTGCGGGAGCCCGGGGGTGCTCGCGGGGGTGCTCGCGGGGGTGCTCGCGGGGGTGCTCGAGGCGGTGCTCGAGGGAGTTCCGGCGTCCGTCGGCTCCGGGACGACCGGGTTGTCGAGGGTCACCGACGGGTCCGCGGTCCCGGGCGCCGTGGTCCCCGGCGTCGGTGCGGCGGTCGTCGACGGCTCGGTCGCGACCGGGGCCGGGTCGGTGGTGCCGGCAGCGTCCTCGTCGTCGCCACCGCACTGCGTGAGCAGGAGCAGCAGGAGGGCGAGGACGACGAGGGCGGCGATCAGCGGGACCAACCATCCCGGCAGCCCCTTCTTCGGCGGCTCGGCGGGGACGGCGGCGCGGTCGGGGCTGGGCTCGTGGCCCGGGGGGACGCTCATGAGGGCTTCTCTCGTGATCGGCGCGGGTGCGCGGAAGACCGGCCGGGGTGCCCGGTCCGGTGGCTCTGGGGTGCCGCCGTGGGTGCTCGGCGACCTCCCGACGTCAGGTGGTGGGGCGCTCGTCCACGTCGACGACCTCGCGGGCGAGGTCGACCTCGACACGCCGGGTGCCGTCCACCCGGTGGGTGCGGACCGTGACGCGCTCGAGGGGCTCGACCTCGACGCCGACGACGGGGACCTCGCGCCGCAGGACGAGGACGACCTCGCGGTCGGCCTCGGGCTCGTCCCGCCCGGCGGTCGTCCCCAGCTCGCGGACCTCGTCGGCGGACAGGGGCTCGCTCGTCACGACGAGCTCCTCGTGGCGGACCTCGACCTCGGTCTCGACTCGGACGGTGCGGGTGACCACCCGTCGCGAGACGCGGACGCGCTCCACCGGGACGCGCACGAGGCGCGCGACCGCCCGCTCCTCCGAGACGGTGAGGACCGCCTCGGAGGAGCGGGCGGCGCCGGCGTCGCCGGCGGGCGCGGTGCTCAGCGCCGGCTGCCGTCGCCGGTGCGGCCGGTGCCCTCGTCCACCTCGAGCTCCTCGTGGCCGGCGTCCGTGCTCACGGACTCGGTGCCCGTGACGGTCTGCGTGC
>NZ_JBBIAA010000071.1:0-1356 GCF_037482545.1 Pseudokineococcus basanitobsidens
CGACGCTCCTATGGTCCGTCAAGCCGCCTTGAGTGCGGTCGACGGTGCGGAGGGTGGTGACTCGAGGAGCCGGTAGAGCTCACGGGCGATGTAGCGCTTGAGGCATCGCTTGATCTCGCGGTCGGTCTTGCCCTCGGCGCGTCGGCGGGCGGCGTAGGCGCGGGTGCGCTCGTCGCGTTGCAGCCGGGTCAGGACGATGGTGTGCAGGGCCCGGTTGAGCTGGCGGTCGCCGGAGCGGTTGAGCCGGTACCGGACGGTCTTGCCCGAGGACGCCGGGATCGGCGCGGCGCCGGCGAGCATCGCCAACGCCGCCTCGGAGTGGACGCGGCCGGGGTGGGACCAGGTGGTCAGCACGGCCGCGGCCACGATCGGGCCGACACCGGCGAGCTGGAGCAGGTCCGGGCGCCATGAGGAGACCAGGGCCTTGATGGCCTTCTCGTGGTCGTCGGCCTGCTCGCGCAGGAAGACCACCCGGCGGGCCATGTCGCGCAGCACGTCCAGGACGGCGTGGGCCTCGACGTCGCCGGCTGCGGTGTGCGGGCGCAGCCGGGTCGCGGTCGTGACCATGGCCCGGGTGCTCTGGCCGCGGAAGCGGGCCCGGACCGCCTCGGGGGCGGTGATGACCAGGGCGTGCAGCTGCCGCTCGGTGGTCGTGGCGGCTTCGACCGCGCCGCGGCGGGCGGTCATGTACGCCGCCAGCGCGGCCCGGGTCGGCCCGGACTTCGGGACGGCCAGGCGGGTGCGGGCCAGGGCGTCGCGGGCGGCACGGACGGCGTCGATCGGGTCGGACTTGGCCCCGGCCCAGCGGGCGGGTCGGGCGGGGCGGTCGAGCTCGACGACGACCTCACCGGCGGCGGCCAGGTGGCGGGCCAGCCCGGCGCCGTAGCCGCCGGAGCCCTCGAGGGCGAAGGCCCGCAGGCCGGGGTGGGCGGCGGCGAGGTCGAGCAGGGCCTGGTAGCCGTCGGGGTCGGCGGGCACGGTGGCCTGCTCGAGGACCGCGCCGGTCGCGGCGGTCACGACGGCGGCGGTGTGGGTGTCTTTGTGGGTGTCGACGCCGATGACGACCTCGACCAGCTCTGCGAGCATGGGCATGCGTTCATCTCCTGATCCGTGACTGGACGCGAACGGTCCGGCCCGGCCCAGGGATCGGCAGGACTGTGATGAGACACACCAGCGGTGAACTGGTGGTCAAGCTCCTGATCAGGCCAGCACCCCGGGGTCGGGCCGGTGCCGGCAGCAGCGCCCGGACAAGTCGGCTCGAAGGCACGAAGCCAGTCAGACCAAGGGTCACGAGCGCTGCTGCCAGCTACCAGCCCATCAGTGCTGGACCGGCTTGACCACCCTCACAGTCAGACC
>NZ_JBBIAA010000072.1:0-1353 GCF_037482545.1 Pseudokineococcus basanitobsidens
GCTCGAGGCGCCGTCCTCCGGCGTCGCGATCCAACAGCTGCGATCAAGGGCCAAGGCCCGGTCGCGCACACCACCGCGAAGGGCGGCGTCATCGCGATGACGAAGTCGCTCGCTGCGGAGGGCGCCCGCTACGGCGTCCGCGCGAACTCGATCTCGCCTGGCTTCGTCAGCACCCCGGCGACGGACAAGGCGGTGGACGCGGAGGGCAAGGCCTGGCAGGTCGGCAACGCGCTCATTCAACGCCCCGGCACGGGCGAGGACATCGCGTACACGGCGCTCTACCTGGCCTCCGACGAGTCATCTTGGGTGACCGGACAGAACTACAGCGTCGACGGCGGCGCGACCGCCGGGTGGCGGAACGACAGCGAGACGGACCGACTGGCCGCGAAGAACGGCTGACACGCGGGTCGCGGCGCGACCGGTGACGGACGGGAGGCACGGTGCCAGCTGACACCGTGCCTCCCGTCCGTCGTGGCCACCTCGTCTAAATCGCGAGGTACCCGCCGTCGACGGCGAACTGCGAGCCGGTCGCGAAGGCGGCCGCGTCGGAACCGAGCCACGCGACCATCTCGGCGATGTCGTGCGGCGTGCCGAGTCGGCCGATCGGGTGCTTCGTCAGCAGCGCGTCCTTGAAGCCGGGGTAGGTCTCCTCCAGCGCGTCTATCATTGGCGTCTGGATCACCCCGGGCAGCACTGCGTTCACGCGGATGCCTTTGTCGGAGTACTCCACCGCGGCGGCTCGGGTGAGGCCGATGACGCCGTGCTTCGACGTGACGTAGGCGGACTGGTGGGCGATGGCGGCCTGCCCGAGGGACGAGGCGGTGTTGATGATGGATCCGCCGCCCTGCGCCAGCATCTGCGGGATCTCGGCCTTCATGCTGATGAACACTCCGGTGAGGTTGACGGCGATCACCTTGTCGAACTGCTCCACCGTGACGTCGGCGAGGTCGGGGCCGGTGACCTCGATGCCGGCGTTGTTGTGCGCGACGTCGAGTCGGCCGTAGCGGTCCACCGTGGCCTGGACCAGGTGCTGCATCGACGCGAGGTCGGTCACGTCCGCCCGGACGAACGTCACGGCGTCTCCGCCGTCGATGTACTCGAGCGTCCCGTTGCCGGCATCCTCGGACAGGTCGGCGACAACGACCCGTGCGCCGTGGTCGACGAGGACCTTCGCGGTCTCGCGCCCGATCCCTCCGCCACCACCGGTGACGAGTGCGACCTTGCCATCGAGCGAGTTTGACATTGTGTGCTTCTTTCTCTCGGGGAGCGGCGTCGGTCGGCGCCGCTCGTTCAGTGCGGGAGCTGCGACGCGGCGTCGGCTGTGAGCCGGCGGACGTCGCGATCCAAGGTGGA
>NZ_JBBIAA010000073.1:0-1332 GCF_037482545.1 Pseudokineococcus basanitobsidens
ATCAGGAAGACCTCGACGTGCCTGACGCTACCTTCGCGCGCCCTGACCTGACCACGTTCACCGGGCTGGACGCCCTTGGGCTGGAGGTGACCGGCCAGCGCCTGGAGCCGGGCCGGGCGGTGCTGGCCTGCCGGGTCCTGGCCCCGGACGACTGGTGCCGGGAGTGTGGCTGCTTGGGCAGGTACCGCGACAGCGTGGTCCGCCGGCTGGCGCACGAGCCCTTCGGGTGGCGCCCGACCGTCCTGCACGTGGTGGTCCGCCGCTACGCCTGCACCGGCTGCTCGCGGCTGTGGCGCCAGGACACCACCGCTGCCGCCGACCCGCGGGCGAAGCTGTCCCGCGCCGCGGTGACGTGGGCGCTGGCGGGCCTGGTGACCCAGCACCTGTCCGTGGCCCGCCTCGCCGAGGCCCTCGACGTGGCTTGGCACACCGCCAACGCCGCGGTCCTGGCCGAGGGCGCCCGGGTGCTGATCGCCGACCCGGCCCGCTTCGACGGGGTCGCGGTGATCGGCGTCGACGAGCACGTCTGGCGCCACACCCGCCGCGGCGAGAAGTACGTCACCGTGGTCATCGACCTCACGCCGATCCGCGACGGCACCGGCCCCGCACGCCTGCTGGACATGGTCGAGGGCCGCTCCAAGCAGGCCTTCACCGCCTGGCTGCAGGCCCGCCCGCAGGCCTGGCGGGACGCCGTCGAGGTCGTCGCGATGGACGGCTTCACCGGCTTCAAGACCGCGACGGTGGACCAGCTCCCGGACGCGGTCGCGGTGATGGACCCCTTCCACGTCGTACGCCTGGCCGGCGACGCGATGGACACCTGCCGCCGCCGGGTGCAGCAGCAGCTGCACGGCCACCGCGGCCGCACCGGCGACCCCCTGTACGCGGGCCGCCGGATGCTGCACACCGGTGAGGAGCTGCTGGGCGACCGCCAACGTGACCGGTTGCGGGCGCTGTTCGCCGTCCCCGAGCACGTCGAGGTCGAAGCGACCTGGGGCATCTACCAGCGGCTGGTCGCGGCCTACCGCCACCCAGACCGCGCCAAGGGGAAGTCGCTGCTGCAGGCCGTCATCACGTCCATCAGCACCGGTGTCCCTGCCGTCCTCGTCGAGCTCCGCACCCTGGGCCGCACCCTGGCCAAGCGGGCCACCGACGTCCTCGCCTACTTCGAGCGGCCCGGCACGTCCAACGGGCCCACCGAGGCCATCAACGGGCGCCTGGAACACCTACGCGGCACCGCCCTCGGGTTCCGGAACCTGACCAACTACATCGCCCGATCACTGCTCGAGACCGGCGGCTTCAGACCCCAGCTGCACCCTCGTTTGCGATGAGCCG
>NZ_JBBIAA010000074.1:0-1298 GCF_037482545.1 Pseudokineococcus basanitobsidens
GGCGTCCCACCCGGCTTTGCGGGCCAGCTGGTAGGGCTGCACGCCGTGGCGGGCCAGCCACGTCGCCCAGGGGTTGGCCGCCCCCTCTTCATCGGCGTGGGGACCGGTGGTGCTGGTGTCGTCGTCGAGGGTGGTCACTCGTCGAACACCTCCAGGCCGTCGGCGTCGGGGTGCTCGGCGTAGTACTGGGCGAAGACGTCGACGTCGTCGACGACCTCCAGCCGCCGGGCCCGCTCCGAGCGGCGGGCCACCAGGTCCACCACCCCCGGCAGGCTCGCCACCTCCCGCGCCGCAGCGGTTGCCGCAGCTGCCGAGGTAGTCGCGTCTGCCGTGCCAACCGCTGGCGCGACTGCGGGGGTGGTGTCGGTGGCGTCCTCGGCCGCGCGCTGGGCGCTGAGCCGGCGGGCCAGAGCCCGATCCCGACGGGCGGTGACCTCACCGGCTGACCACTGGCCCAGCAGGTCGTGCACGGCCTGCTGGGGGTCGACGTGCCGGTGGGTGCGGACGCTGACCTGGCGGGCGTAGTCCGCTGCGGCCTGGGAGAACGGGCCGTCCATGCCGTGAGCGTGCTCCCACACCAGGCGGTGCCAGTCGCCGGTGTCGGGGTCGCGGAAGTGCACGTGCCGCACGTCGGACACGTCGACGTGGAAGGGCCACTTGCCCGCGTGCACCCCGCTGAAGGGGGAGCGGTGCCCGCGGTGCAGGTTCAGGCCCGGGCCGTTGTACCGCTGCCCGTGGATCTCCACCCCGTAGTGCTGGATCGTCCGCCACACCACCGCGAGGAAGTCGTAGGCGAGCCCGGGGCGGGCGGGCAGCCGCAGCGTCCCGGCGCGGGCCAGGCCCACTTCGAACATCTCCGCCGGGGAAAACGACGCCTGCGGCAGCTGCGGGACGCACAGGCCCGCGTGGGCGGTGTGGTGGTAGACCGAGGCGACCCACTGGCGGATCACCGCCTCGAGCTCGGTGACGTAGAAGAACGCCTGCCCTTCGACGTCCTTGCCGCGGTTGGCGACGTCGGGGCCCTTGTAGGCGGGCAGGTGCTGCAGCAGCCCCTGGCGCAGGATGCGGAAGAACCGCTCGACCGTCGGCTTGNTCCTTGCCGCGGTTGGCGACGTCGGGGCCCTTGTAGGCGGGCAGGTGCTGCAGCAGCCCCTGGCGCAGGATGCGGAAGAACCGCTCGACCGTCGGCTTGTCGGTGGGCTTGCGGGGGATCGCCGGCTGCACCGTGATCCCGAGCCGGGCGCAGACCCCCATGACGTGCGAGGACATGTACGCCTTGCCGTGGTCGATGACGATCG
>NZ_JBBIAA010000075.1:0-992 GCF_037482545.1 Pseudokineococcus basanitobsidens
TCTTCTGCAGCAGCGCGAAGAAGGACTCCATCGCGGCGTTGTCACCTGCGGCGCCGACGCGGCCCATGGACCCGACCATGTCGGCGCGGTTGATGGCGTGGACGAACTTCCGGGATCGAAATTGCGACCCGCGGTCGGAGTGGACGACGCAGCCGGCGACGTCACCGCGCCGTGCGACGGCCGATGCGAGGGCGGTGACGGCCAGGCGGGACTTCATCCGGTCGTCGATGGAGTACCCGACGATCCGGTTGGAGTACGCGTCCTTGACGGCGCACAGGTAGAGCTTGCCTTCGGCGGTGAGGTGCTCGGTGATGTCGGTCAACCACAGCCGGTTCGGGCCGTCCGCGGTGAAGACCCGCTCGACGAGGTCGTCGTGCACCGGCGGCCCGGGACGCTTGACTGTCCCGCGGCGGGTCTTGCCGAAGACCGACCACCACCGGTTGTCCGAGCACAGCCGCCACGCGGTCCGGGTCGCCATCGGGTGCCCGGCGGCGCGGGCCTCGTCGGCGAGGTAGCGGTAGCCGAACTCCGGGTCGTCGCGGTGGGCGTCGACCAGCGCGTTGGCCCGGTGCGCTTGGGCCACCTCGCGGGCCCCGACTGGGGCGGTCACCCACCGGTAGTAGGGCTGACGGGCCAGGCCGAGCACCCGGCACGTGAGGGCGACGGGGATCCCGTCGGCGGCGAGCTCTCTCACGAGCGGGTAGAGCCTTTTCCCGGGAGGTTGGCCTGGGACAGGTAGGCCGCGGCGCGGCGCAGGATCTCGTTCTCCTGCTCGAGGAGTCGGTTGCGGCGACGGAGCTCGTGTAGCTCGGCGGCCTCATCAGGGCGCACGCCCGGACGGTTGCCGTCGGCGACGTCGGCGGCCTTGAGCCAGTTCCGCAGGCAGGACTCGGCGATCCCGAAGTCCTTGGCGACCTCGGCGACCGAGGCGTCACCGCGGCGGGCGACCGCCACGACGTCGTCGCGGAACTCCTTCGGATGGGGTCTGGGCA
>NZ_JBBIAA010000076.1:0-912 GCF_037482545.1 Pseudokineococcus basanitobsidens
AACCGGCTGACCCCTCGCCCAGGGGAATCTTCGCGTCAGCGCCCTGCCCGGTGCCAGCAGGCGCACTTCTGCAGGTCACCCGGCGGAGCACCTCGTCACCGGAGCGTGCCCCCACCTACCGTGCGGGCATGAGCGACCCCGGCGCCGCCCCGCAGAACACGACCTTCCCCCGCCCCGGCGGCGAGGAGGGGCACGGCTACCTCGAGCTCCCGCCGGCCGGGCACGGGCCCGGTCTCGTCGTCGTCCAGGAGTGGTGGGGGCTCACCGAGCACGTGGCCGACCTCGTGCGCCGGTTCGCCGCCGAGGGCTTCGTGGCGCTGGCGCCCGACCTCTACGGCGGTCGGACGACGCACGACGGCGAGGAGGCGATGCGCCTCATGCAGGAGCTGCCCGTCGACCGCGCCGCCCGCGACCTCGCCGGCGCCGTCGACCTGCTGCTCGGCCACGAGGCCGTGACGAGCGGCACCGTCGGCGTCGCCGGGTTCTGCATGGGGGGCGCCTTCGCCCTGACCCTGGCGAGCCAGCAGGGCGACCGGGTCGGCGCCGTGGCGCCGTTCTACGGGCTGCCCGACCCGAGCAGCACCGACTGGTCCGGCGTCACCGCCGCCGTCCAGGGCCACTACGCGCAGGTCGACCGGATCGACCTCGACGTCGTGCGCAGGGTCTTCGACGACCTCCGCGAGCGCCTCGACGTGCCCGTCGAGCTGCACGTCTACGAGGCGCAGCACGCCTTCGTCAACGACACCGGCGCCGCCTACGACGAGGCCGCAGCCACCCTCGCCTGGGGCCGCGCCGTGGAGTTCCTGCGCGAGAACGTGCGCTGAGCAGGCTATGAGGACGACGTCAACGGGGTGGTGTGGGGCTGGGTAGGCGTGCTGGTCTGGCCCGTTCGGCTGGGCCGGCGGGTGATCT
>NZ_JBBIAA010000077.1:0-904 GCF_037482545.1 Pseudokineococcus basanitobsidens
TTCTTGTAGGTCGCGAAGAAGGACTCCGCGACGGCGTTGTCCCAGCAGACCCCGGTGCGGCCCAGGGACCGGCGGATGTTGTTCTTCGTGCAGTAGTCGGCGAACTCGCCGGAGGTGTACTGGGTGCCGCGGTCGGCGTGGAAGATGACGCCCGGCGGTGGTTTTCTCGTGGTGATGGCCATGGTCAGGGCGTCGGTGACCAGGCAGGTGTGCATGTGGTCGGCCACCGCCCAGCCGACGACGGCGCGCGAGTGCAGGTCGATGACGGTGGCCAGGTAGGCCCACCCGTCCCAGGTCTTGACGTAGGTGATGTCGCCGACCCAGCGGGTGTTCGGGGCGGGCGCGGTGAAGTCCCGGCCGATCAGGTCCGGTGCCGGCGCGGGGCGGTCGGCGGGCACGGTGGTGCGCTTCCAGGCCCGGGGGTGGCGTCCGGCGAGGCCGGCGGCCCGCATCAGCCGGTGGGTGCGGCGGCGGGAGACGTGGTGGCCGGCGGCGGTGAGCATCGCGGCCATCCGGCGCACCCCGGGGTTGGCGCGCCCGACGCCCGCGTGCAACCGGACGATCAGCGAGGTCAAGGACGCGTCGGCGCGGGCGCGGGGGCTGGCCGGGCGGGTGCGCCAGGCGTAGTACCCCGAGCGGGAGACCCCGAGCTGGGTGCACATGAAGTCGACGTCGAAGAGCTTCTGGTCCGCCCAGTCCGCGATCGCGGCGAACTTCACCGCTGGTCTTTCGCGAACCAGGTCGCCACTTTTTTTGCGAACTCGACCTGCATCCGCAGCTCGGTGTTCTCCGCCCGCAGCCGGGCGAGCTCTTCGCGCTCGTTGTCGGTCAACGACTCGCCGGCTGGTTGTCGGCCGTCCTCGCGTGCCTTCTTCACCCACTTGCCCAACGTCATCTCGTGGAC
>NZ_JBBIAA010000078.1:0-891 GCF_037482545.1 Pseudokineococcus basanitobsidens
GATCCTCAACTGACACGCGCCTACGTCAGCAAGGGCGTCGGCGTTCTCGCGCGGCGTCGTCACGACGACGCGGTCACGCGTCGGGGCAGGCAGCGACCGGGATCTTCATGCTGGTCGTGTTCGTCCGCTCGGTAGCTGCGCCGTCCACCGTGTACTCGACTGCCAGCGCACGAGCGCTGCCCTGCGCTGCGCCGGTGCGGTAGACGCCCACCACGAGCGAGGCCCTCTCCCCCGGACGCAGGACGGCACCCACGGCGTTGACCCGCTGGTTCCACCCGGGGATGTCGACCGGCGGGTAAGCCCACGAGCCGACCATGCCCTCCTCTGGAAGTACGAAGGCGTGCTCCAGCGCGAGGTCGTCCGCCTCGAGCAGACGGACGTCGGTGATGAGCAGTCCCTGCTCTCCGGCCGTGATGGCATCCCCGAAGGAGTGCCGCTCTTCTGGGGCCGCTGGGGCGCAGACCTCTCCCCACTCGCCACCGAAGACGACGCCGTCGTCCCCGGTGCCGCACCCCGACAGCAGGCCGGCCGTGAGCGCCGCGGCGACAACTGCCCGTGCGACATCTAACGGAGAGGTGCGGGTGCGGGCTCCGGACACGCGTAGACCGTAGGCGGGCGTGTCCCCGGGAGCGGGCAGCTCCCGAGATCACCTCACCGCACGAACACTCGGGAACTCCCCGGCGCATCGCAGATGCACCGGCCGACCTACTCACGGCCGCCCGCAGGGTCGATCGCTGGCCGGACAGCGTCCCGCTGTCGATCGGTATCCGGGTACGCCGGACGCGGCAGGACGCTCTCTGGCGGGCCGGGCGACCTGCGCCCGGTCAGGTGGCTTGTGCGAGCAGCACGCTCTGGGGGTCGCGCTCACGGCCCTCGGCGGCGCGGACGAGA
>NZ_JBBIAA010000079.1:0-804 GCF_037482545.1 Pseudokineococcus basanitobsidens
GTCTGCGAGCCGCCGCCGTAGACGGTGAGCGGCTCGCCGAGGACCGCCTGGATGGCGAAGCGGTTGATGACGGTGCCGAAGACGGAGTCGTAGTCGAGCCGGGTGGCCAGGCGCGGGTCCAGGGCCGTCTCGTCCGTCTCCTGGCCGTACACGACGCCCTGGTTGAGGTCGGTGACCCGCAGGCCCCAGATCCGGCAGCCGAACTCGAGGTTGTGCGAGTCGTGCACCTTGCTCAGGTGGTAGAAGCTGCCCGGCTTCTTCGGGAACATCATCCGGTCGGTGCGGCCCTTGTGGGTGACCTCGAGCCACCCCTCCTCGATGTCGATGTTGGGCTGGCCGTACTCGCCCATCGTCCCGAGCTTGACGACGTGGACGTCGCGGTCCAGCTCGCCGATCGCGTACATGAGGTTGAGCGTGCCGACGACGTTGTTGACCTGCGTGTGCACCGCGTGCTTGCGGTCGATCATCGAGTACGGCGCGGCCCGCTGCTCCGCGAAGTGCACGACGGCGTCCGGCGAGAGCTCGCGCAGGACCGCGTACAGGCCGTCCGCGTCGCAGAGGTCGGTCGTCCAGCTGGGGAGGGTCTTCCCGCTCACCTCGCGCCAGGCCTGCACGCGGGTCGCCATCGACTCGATCGGCACGAGGCTGCCCGCCCCGAGCTCGTGGTCGTACTGGCGGCGCAGCCCGTTGTCCAGGACGCCGACCTCGTGACCCCTCGCCGACAGGTACATCGCCGTGGGCCAGCCGAGGTAGCCGTCGCCCCCCAGAACCAGGATGCGCATGGTCTCCCCTCCCGCGGGCCTC
>NZ_JBBIAA010000080.1:0-761 GCF_037482545.1 Pseudokineococcus basanitobsidens
GGCGCTGGAGGGGGAGCTCGAGCGCGCGCTGCGCGAGGTCGCCGACGTCCCGGCGGGCGTCGCGCCGCAGGACGTGCCGGCGACGCTGTTCGCGATGACCGCCGACGACGGCGGGCCGGGGGGCCTGGCCACCCACATGGCCCGCCGCGCGGACGTGGACCAGTTCCGCGAGCTGGTGGTCCACCGGTCCGTGTACCACCTCAAGGAGGCGGACCCCCACACCTGGGCGATCCCCCGGCTGGCGGGCACCGTCAAGGCCGCGCTGGTCGAGATCCAGGCCGACGAGTACGGGGGCGGGCGTCCCGAGCGCATGCACGCCGCGCTGTTCGCGCGGACCATGCGGCACCTCGGGCTGGACGACACCTACGGCCGCTACGTCGACGACGTGCCGGCGACGACGCTCGTCGGCTCGACGGCCATGGGGCTCTTCGGGCTCAACCGCCGGCTCGTCGGGGCCGTCGTGGGCCACCTCGCCGCCTTCGAGATGACCTCGTCGCTGCCCAACCGTCGCTACGGCGCGGGGATGCGGCGCCTCGGCTTCGACCGTGACGCGACGTGGTTCTTCGACGAGCACGTCGAGGCCGACGCGGTGCACGAGCAGGTCGCCGCCCACGACCTCGCCGGCGGCTTCGTCCGCCAGCACCCCGGGCGGGTCGACGAGGTCCTCCTCGGGGCCGCGGCCGGCCTCGCCCTCGACGACGTCGCGGGCGGGCACCTGCTCGCCAGCTGGGAGGCCGGGCGCTCGTCGCTGCACGACGGGC
>NZ_JBBIAA010000081.1:0-727 GCF_037482545.1 Pseudokineococcus basanitobsidens
GCCAGTGGGTCGCCTCGGTCTACCACCACACCGCCCACGCGGGACTGTGCATCCCCCAACTGCCGCAGGCGTCGTTCTCCCCGGCAGAGATGTTCGAGGTCGGCCTCGCCCGCGCGGGAAAGCTGCGGCTGCCCGCCCGCCCCGGCCTCGCCTACGACTTCCTCGCGGTGGAGTGGCGGACCATCCAGCACTACGGCGTCGAGATCCACGGCCAGCGGTACAACGGGCCGGGCCTGAACCTGCACCGCGGCCACCGCTCCCCCTTCGGTGGGGTGCACGCCGGCAAGTGGCCCTTCCACGTCGACGTCTCCGACGTGCGGCACGTGCACTTCCGCGACCCCGACACCGGGCAGTGGCACCAGTTGGTGTGGGAGCACGCCCATGGCTTGGACGCCCCGTTCTCCCAGGCCGCGGCCGACTACGCGCGGCAGGTCAGCGTCCGCACGAACCGGCACGTCGACCCCCAGCGTGCAGTGCACGACCTGCTCGGGCAGTGGTCGGCCGGTGAGGTCACCGCCCGCCGGGACCGGGCCCTGGCTCGACGCCTCAGCGCCCAACGCGCCGCTGACAACGCCACGGACGCCGCACCCGCGAACCCGCCCGCTGCGGCCACGAGCGACGCCGCGACCACCGCGGCCGTGGCCGTGGCCGCGGCTGACGCCGCGGCGCGGGAGGTCGCGAGCTTGCCGGGGGTGGTGGACCTGGTGGCCCGCCGCTCGGAGCGGGC
>NZ_JBBIAA010000082.1:0-704 GCF_037482545.1 Pseudokineococcus basanitobsidens
CCTCGGACGACGAGGCAGACGAGCACACGAAATAGAACATCTGTTCTAGAATCGATAACCTGGCGGTCCGCAAGGAGGCTCGGCAGTGGGTACATCGAAGCGATACGCGTCGGCGGTCGATCGCAGGATGGATACGCGCATCCTCGAGCGGATCGCCGCGGAGGCCGGCCCCCTGCAGTCGCTCTCGAGCGCCGAGCTGCGCTTAGACGTAGAACCGGTGACTATCGACTCGCGGCCGAAGCCTGCGAAGGCGTGGGTGCGCTTCGGCGCGACGCCGACGCTCGTCGACGCAGAGGTCTGCCGGTGGACAGCGGATGCCTGCGCGATCAGGTTCCGCGTGGGCGAGACGGAGATGAAGGCATGGGTATGGGCCTCGGCGGTCACGCCGGCCTCTCCTGGAAGGCGCTGAACGTCCCTGTGGACGGTTTCTGCGGCGCCGCCGGCATCCTGGTTGCCTGGCGTCATGGATGACGACGAATGGCCAGGCTTCTCCCCTACCTGTGAGCGCTGCCTGGTGCAGCTGCAACCGTCGTGGAACCCGCCGACTCCCCCGGTCTGGCGGTGCCCGAATTGCGGCCTGGTGCGCGTGTTCTAGCCGATCTGGCGCACGAAGAGGATGACTTCATCTGCCGGGATCCTCGACCGCAACTGCTCGATCGCAACGCCGGAGGACGGCGCCTCGAGCTCCACGCGCGTGGACTCGT
>NZ_JBBIAA010000083.1:0-631 GCF_037482545.1 Pseudokineococcus basanitobsidens
CGAGCCGGGGTGGTTCCGGGACGGGCGGGTCTCGCTGCGGCTGTCCAGCGGTGAGGTGCGCCGGTACTCCTTCGGCCGTGCGGGGGACGTGCCGGTGGTGGGGGACTGGGACGGCAACGGGGTCGACTCGGTGGGGGTGTACCGGGCCGGGCGGTGGTTCTTGCGCAACGCGCACTCCTCGGGCCAGCACGACAGGACGTTCGTGTTCGGCGGGCCGGAGCAGCTGCCGGTGGTGGGCTCCTGGGACGGTCGTCACCTGGGGGTCGGGGTGGTCGCGAAGGGCGGTCCGCCGCAGTGGTGGTTGACGAACGGGCTGGGTCGTTCGCGGGTGGACCTCCGGTTCTCGTGGGGGTCGCGGGCCACGGACACGGCGCTGGTGGGGGACTGGGACGGCAACGGGGTCTGGACGCCGGGGATCTCGCGGGCGAACGGCCGGTACCTGCTCAACGCCTGGCAGGTGGCCCCGGCGGTACCGGTGCAGGTGCACACCTCCTGGGACCGTCGCGTGCAGGGCGACTTCGACGGCGACGGCGCGACGACGCTCGGGGTGGTCTCGAAGGTGGGCCGCTTCTCCTGGCGGGACGACCTGCGTGGCGGCCCGGCCCTGTCCGCGACCACCTTCACCGGCTGA
>NZ_JBBIAA010000084.1:0-561 GCF_037482545.1 Pseudokineococcus basanitobsidens
ACCTGAGCACCATCACGTCTCAACAGGCTTGACAGGTTCCGCTCCTCGCGTCCGCAACGGTCGTCTTCTTTGTGACCTACCTGGCCTAGTCGGCGATCAAGTGTGGGCCGAACCGCGCGCCGCCCGGCGCCTTCGGTGTGCGCTACCTACATCCCCACCAACGATCCTCTCTGACACGACCGTGGGGAGCGGCGGAACGGAGCTCGAGCGGCTGCCGGGTCGTCGGCAGGCGGTCGCCTGCAGCGGCAGGCATGTCACTTGGCTAGTCTTACGGGGTGGCCGAGAAAGGTAGCAAGCGTGCGTTGTTGGTTGTGCTCAGCGTCTTCAGTGCCGGCTTGCTCGTCGGCGGACTCTTTGGGCTGATCAACTACGACTCGAACTTCGGGCGTGAGTACCAGTCGCTTCCCGGTTGGGCCTTTGGTGCGATTTGCTTATCGCTGGCCGGGGTGGGCGTCAGTTACATCGTCAAGGTGCTGCGGGGACAGTCGGTCGACTAAGGGTCAGGGACCGCCGGGTGGACTGCGCCGGCGCTGCCGGGTCAGGCGCGACGCGTCCTCTGCT
>NZ_JBBIAA010000085.1:0-543 GCF_037482545.1 Pseudokineococcus basanitobsidens
GGCGACCAGCTCCTCCTCGTGCTGACCACCAACCGCGACGCCACCCTCACCGCCCCCACCGGCGCCGGCACCTGGGGCGCCCCCGTCCAGCAAGGCACCGGGGACAAGGGAGAGGTCGAGACCACCGTCTACGCCAAGAAGGCCGACGGCACCGAAGCCGGCCAGGTCCTGCGCATCGGCTTTGACGCCACCAGCAAGTACACCCTCACCGCCGCCGCCTACTCCGGCGCCACCCTGGACTCGGCCACCCTCGCCGCCGAGACCACCAACCGCGCGGCCCACACCACCCCGGCCGCCACCGTCACCACCGCCGGGTCCTGGATCGCCTCCTACTGGGCCGACAAGACCAGCGCCACCACCGACTGGACCTCCCCCGCCGGCACCACCGACCGCGCCGAGACCATCGGCACCGCCTCCGGCCGCATCACCAGCCTCCTCGTCGACACCAACGCCCCCGTCCCCACCGGCACCCGCCCAGGCCTCACCGCCACCGCCACCAGCGCCTCCCTCAAAGCCACCACCCTCACCCTCGTGCTCCGACCC
>NZ_JBBIAA010000086.1:0-511 GCF_037482545.1 Pseudokineococcus basanitobsidens
CACCAGCCGCTCGCCCGATGACCTGCCTGCGTTCTGCGATACGATCGTGGCGAAATTTGCGAGCAATTCGACCGACGAAGAGGTGACGTCATGAGCGTGACGAAGGGACTGCTTGTAAGGCTGGAGGCCCTGCCCGGCAAGGAAGACGAGGTCCAGGAATTTCTCGGCATCGGGCGAGGGCTCGTCGAGGAGGAACCGGCCACCGTCGCGTGGTTCGCGATCCGTCTCGGCCCGTCCTCATTCGGGATCTTCGACGTGTTCCCCGATGACGCCGGCCGCGACGCGCACCTGTCCGGCGCGGTTGCGACCGCTCTCGGCGAGCAGACGGGCAAACTGTTCAGCGAGCCGACGATCGAGGAGTTGGACGTCCTGGCCTCGAAGCTCACCGCCTGAGACCACGACCTCGTCGAGCGTGCCGCGGTCCGATTCTCACATCGCACAGCGGCACGCTCGTCATGATAGGGTGAGGTTGGTCGCTGCCTGCAGTGCCGCGGCGAGGTAGCCAGCGGAA